>JAFWQE010000108.1 GCA_017509155.1 Prevotella sp. | reverse complement strand
TCCTTCGGAGGGGTCGGGGGAGGTTCCTCTGAACTCCCCTCCTTCGGAGGGGCAGGGGGGAGGTTCCTCTGAACTCCCCTCCTTCGGAGGGGTTGGGGGGAGGTTCCTCCCCTCCTTCGGAGGGGCTGGGGGGAGGTTTCTGGGAGGAGGGTCCCTAAGGTCTCATTTAAGGAGTGGTGCGCCGCGTTCTCATTGTTCACGGCGTTTCTGCTCTCGGGCATCAACATGTTTCTGCCGCCCGTCGGGGAAATCAGCGATTCGGTGCTTTGGTACACCGCCCAGGCCTTCTTCTTCGCTGGAGCTGCCCTCGGCATCGACACAATGATTGACCGTAAACTGAAGGGGTGACCGCTAAGCGGCCATCCCTTTTTTCGCTCGGAAAAACACAAATAAATTTGGTCGTTCGCTTACTTATTCGTATCTTTGCACCCTAAATACGACAATAAGTCGTCCACCGGTCTGCTGTGGGCAGGGCTTTTTGTCGGCATTTGGCATTAGAACAACCGCAAGACAAGAAAGTCAAAAAAAAGAATGAGCACCGACCTGATTACGCAGATGCTGACGACCACCGTAGAGGAACTCTCGGAGGCGAAGTCGCTCGAAGGACTGTTCCATCAGCATCGCGACGGCGACCCACTTCCCTCGAGTCACGCGCTGCAAGAGATTATTGAGCTCTCGCGCGCCATCCTGTTCCCGGGCTATTTCGGCAAGTCTACCATCAGCCTGAGCACACTGCGCTACCACGTTGGCGTCAACGTGGAGAGGCTGCACAAGCTGCTGGCCGACCAGATCATGGCCGGCCTGTGCTTCAGCGACTGCGCCAACGACACCACGATGGAGGACCGCACGACCTGCCGATGCAACGCCGAGCAACTGGCAGCAAGTCTGCTGGCGCGCTACCCGGCCATCAGGAGAACGCTGGCCACCGACGTGGAGGCGGCCTACAACGGCGACCCCGCCGCAGAGAACTTCGGGGAAATCATCTCGTGCTACCCCATCATCAAGACGCTGGTGAACTATCGCATCGCACACGAGCTCATCGTGCTCGGCGTGCCACTCATACCGCGCATCATCACGGAGATGGCACATTCGGAAACGGGCATCGACATACACCCCGCCGCACAGATTGGCCATCACTTCACCATCGACCACGGTACGGGCGTGGTGATCGGCGCAACGTGCATCATCGGCAACAACGTGAAGCTCTACCAGGGCGTCACGCTCGGCGCGAAGAGCTTCCCGCTCGATGCCAACGGAAACCCCATCAAGGGCATTCCGCGCCACCCCATCCTCGAGGACAACGTGATCGTATACTCCAACGCCACCATACTGGGACGCATCACCATAGGCGAGGGGTGCGTGGTGGGGGCCAACCTCTGGATAACGCGCGACATGGCACCGCACACCAAGAAATACAAACAGGAGAAAACCGATTTTTTAGATATAGTATTCGACAATGGAACAGGCATTTGAACTCATTGCCAAAACCTTCATGGGACTGGAGCCCGTGCTGGCTGAAGAGCTCACCAATCTGGGAGCCAACAATATTGAGATAGGACGGAGAATGGTGTCGTTCACCGGGGACAAGGAACTGATGTACAGGGCCAACTTCCAGCTGCACACCGCCATACGCATACTGAAGCCCATCAAGCATTTCAAGGCGCTGTCGGCCGACGACGTGTACAATGAGGTGATGAAGATAGACTGGACGCAGTACCTCGACAACAAGAAGACCTTCGCCGTGGACTCGGTGGTGTTCTCGGAAGAGTTCCGCCACACGAAGTTCGTGGCCTACAAGGTGAAGGACGCCATCGTGGACCAGTTCCGCGAGAAGACGGGCATGAGGCCCAACGTATCTATCTCCAGTCCCGACATCAGGCTCCACATACACATTGCCGAGGACAAGGCCACGCTCTGCCTGGACAGCAGCGGCGAAAGCCTGCACCGCCGCGGATACCGACAGGAGTCGGTGGAGGCACCGCTCAACGAGGTGCTCGCAGCGGGAATGATACTGATGAGCGGATGGCGGGGCGAGACCGACTTCATCGACCCGATGTGCGGCAGCGGCACGCTGCTCGTGGAGGCGGCGCTCATCGCACGAAACATGGCGCCGGGACTGTTCCGCAAGGAATATGCCTTCGAGAAATGGCCCGACTTCGACCGCGACCTCTTCGACAACATCTATAACGACGACTCGCAAGAGCGTGAATTCCAGCACCATATCTATGGCTACGACATCGATATGAAGGCCGTGAACACCGCCCGGCTGAACGTGAAGGCCGCAGGACTGACGCAGGACATCACCGTGGAGCAACAGGACTTTGCCGACTTCAAGCAGCCAGACGAGAAGGCCATCATGATTACCAACCCGCCCTACGGCGAGCGCATCTCAACGCCTAACCTGCTGGCCACATACAAGATGATTGGCGAAAAGCTGAAACACGCCTTCCAGGGCAACGAGGCTTGGGTGCTGAGCTATCGCGAGGAATGCTTCGAGCAGATAGGACTGAGACCGAGCATCAAGATTCCGCTGTACAACGGTTCGCTGGAGTGCGAGTTCCGCAAATACCAGATGTTTGAGGGCCGCCTGCGCGAGTTCCGCAGCGAGGGCAACATACTGAAGACGGAGGAGGAGAAGAAGGCCATGGCCGAGAAACACCGCTTCAAGAAGAACCGCGAGTTCAAGAAGAGAATGGACGAGGACACCGCCAACGAGGAAGGCGACATCAGGTCGTTCGTGTTCCACAAGCACAATCCGGCCTACCAGGAGCCGCGCGTCATGAGAAACGGCGACGACGAACGCAAGAAGCGCAACGACGGCCGACGCGACTTCAGACGCAGCGACGACGACCACGACGGCGAAGGCTACAGGGGACGCAGGGACTTCAAGGACAAGAAGGACCAGCGCGACAGACGCGACTTCCGCCAGAAACGCGACTTCCGCGGAAAAGGCGACTTCAAAGGGAAGAAGGACTTCAAGGGAAAGGGTTTCAGAAAGTTTGACCGGCGCGGTGACCGTAACTTCAAGAACGATGACAGGAGGTTCAACGATGACGAGGATTAAGCTGTTGTTTCTGGCACTACTCATGACGACCATGGCCATGGCACAGAAAGAATTCACGCTCGAGGACCTGAACTATGGAGGCGTGAACTACCACCGCATGTCGCCCGAGAACAGGTTTCTCACATGGTGGGGCGACGAACTGGTGAGGACGGAGGCGGGATACTGCAACATCGTGAACAAGAAGACCGGCGAGGAACAGCTGCTCTTCACACTCGATGACATCATACCGCTGACGCAGAGCAGCGAGCAGAACCGCATGCGACACCTCTACAACGCCCGCTTCCCCTATCCCGGAGAGACCGTGGTGCAGCTCATCAACGGACAGGAAACCATGCTCGTGGACTGGAAGAAGAAACAGCTGCTCGCAAAGTACGACCGCGACAAGGTGCAGGCCGAGGAGCTCTGCGTGAAGTCGAGGGCGTTTGCCTTCGTCAGGGACAACAACCTCTTCGTGGCCGACGACAAGGGCGACTGCACGCAGCTGACGACCGACGGCAGCCGCGAGATTGTGTATGCACAGAGCGTGCACCGCGACGAGTTCGGCATAGAGAAAGGCACCTTCTGGAGCCCCGACGGCAGACACCTGGCTTTCTATCGCATGGACCAGTCGATGGTTGCGGACTACCCGCAGGTGGACATCTTCAACCGCACCGCCGAATACCAGCCCGACAAATACCCCATGGCTGGCGAGACGTCGCACAAGGTGACCGTCGGCGTGTACGACATGGACACCCACAAGACGGTCTACCTGAAGGCCGGCGACCCCACCGACCGCTATTTCACCAACATTGCGTGGAGTCCCGACTCGAAGACCGTGTATATGTTTGAGCTCAACCGCGACCAGAACGACTGCCGCCTCGTGAGCTACAACGCCACCAACGGCGAACGCATAGCCGAGATATACCGAGAGACCGACGACAAATACGTGGAGCCCCTCCACCCCATCGTCTTCCTGCCCTGGGACAGCTCGAAATTCATCATGCAGAGTCAGAAAGACGGCTACAACCACCTATACCTATTTAATAAGGACGGCCAAGAGCTGAGGCAGCTCACCTCGGGCAGCTTCGTGGTGCTCGAAATGCTGGGCTTCAACGAGAAAGAACGGAGCGTGGTGGTGGAGACCAACGAGAAGTCGCCCATACAGTGCAACGTCTACTCGGTGAACATCGCCACGGGCAAGCGCAAGCTGCTCGACAACGGGCGCGGCATGCACCATGCCACCCTGTCGGCATCGGGACAATGGATGTTTGAGAAATACAGCGAACCCGACGTGCCGCTCTGCATCTGCATAGCGAACACCGCGAAAGGCAAGGGCAAGGAGTATTTCGCCGCACGCAACCCCTGGGAGGGCTACAAGGTGCCCGAATACAGCTGCGGCACCATCAAGGCCGCCGACGGGGTGACCGACCTGTACTACCGCATGGTGAAGCCTGCCGATTTCGACCCCGCAAAGAAATATCCCACCGTGGTGTATGTCTACGGAGGACCGCACGCCCACAACGTGGCGGCCAGCTGGCACTACGCAAGCCGGTCGTGGGAGACATACATGGCACAGAAAGGATATGTGCTCTTCATCCTCGACAACCGGGGCAGCGAGAACCGCGGCAAGGAGTTTGAGCAGGCCACGTTCAGACAGCTGGGTCAGATAGAGATGCAGGACCAGATGAAAGGCGTGGAATATCTGAAGACGCTGCCCTATGTAGACGCCGAACGACTGGGCGTTCACGGATGGAGCTTCGGGGGATTCATGACCATCTCGCTGATGACCAACTATCCCGAGGTGTTCAAGGTGGGCGTGGCTGGAGGGCCCGTCATCGACTGGAGATGGTATGAGGTGATGTACGGTGAGCGCTACATGGACACGCCGCAGACCAATCCCGAGGGCTACGACAAGACATCGCTGATAGCGAAGGCCGGACAGCTGAAAGGCAAGCTGCAGATCATCACGGGATACAACGACGCAACGGTAGTGCCACAACACTGCCTGTCGTTCCTCGCAGCATGCATAGAAGCAGGCACACAGCCGGACTTCTTCGTCTACCCCGGCGAGCCACACAACATGCGCGGACACCAGAGCGTACACCTGCATGAACGCATCACGCAGTACTTTGAAGATTATCTGAAATAGAATGTACATAAGACTCTGAGATAATGCAACTTACGAAAGTTGAGTCTATGAGTCTGAGAGTATAGGAGTTGAGGAGTCTGGGAGTTGAGGAGTTGAGGAGTTGAGGAATTGAGGAGTTTGGGAGTCTGGGAGTTTGGGAGTCTGGACATTAGTTCTGTTTCCAGAAATCCAGGAAGGAATGAGCGAAAACCCCTATCGTCCACGCTCGACCTTTGGTCGCTTTGCTTGCAAAGAACTCCCAAACTCCCAGACTCCCAAACTCCCAAAAGTTCCAACCTCCCAAAGATAACAACAACCGAACCATCAATGAAATAAAAGCACATACAATGGGTATTACAGCAATTATTCCGGACATTCCGGCAAAGAAACAAACGGTGTTTTTTCCTTCTCTGTCACTGAGGAAGGGTTTGAGAATCCTGCTGCTGGGCAGCGGCGGACGTGAGCACGCACTGGCGTGGAAGATTGCACAGAGTGCACGTTGCGAGAAGCTGTTCATCGCTCCCGGCAATGCTGGCACTGAGAATGTGGGCGAGAACGTGCCCATCGGCGTCAACGACTTCGAAAAGCTGAAGGGCTTTGCAGTGGACAAAAGCATCGACATGGTGGTGGTGGGGCCCGAGGACCCGCTCGTCAATGGCATCTACGACAGCTTCCTTGACGACCAGCGCACATGCCACATTCCCGTGATTGGTCCCTCAAAGGCCGGAGCAGTGCTGGAAGGCAGCAAGGACTTTGCAAAGGCATTCATGCAGCGCCACAACATACCCACCGCACGCTATCAGACCTTCGACGGCGAGCATCTGCAGGAAGGACTCGACTTCCTCGAGACCCTCGAGGCACCATACGTGCTGAAAGCCGACGGACTGTGCGCAGGAAAAGGCGTGCTCATACTGCCCACCCTCGAAGAGGCCAAGGCAGAGCTCAAGGAGATGCTCGGCGGAATGTTCGGCAATGCGTCCTCGCGTGTCGTCATAGAAGAGTTCCTCAGCGGCATCGAATGCTCGGTGTTCGTGCTCACAGACGGCAAGAACTACAAGATTCTGCCCGAGGCAAAGGACTACAAGCGCATCGGCGAGCACGACACAGGACTCAACACCGGCGGCATGGGGTCGGTGACACCCGTGCCCTTCGCCACCAAGGAATGGATGCAGAAGGTGGAAGACCGCATCATCAGGCCCACCGTGGAAGGACTGGCGGCAGAGGGAATCGTCTACAAGGGATTCATCTTCTTCGGCCTCATCAACGTGAAAGGCGAGCCCATGGTGATTGAATATAACTGCCGCATGGGCGACCCCGAGACGGAGAGCGTGATGCTGCGTCTGAAAAGCGACCTGGTGGAACTCTTCGTGGGCGTGGCCAACGAGAACCTCGACCAGAAAAGCATCGAGTTCGACGAGCGGGCGGCTGTCTGCGTGATGCTCGTCAGCGGCGGCTATCCGCAGGCCTACAAGAAAGGCTATCCCATAGAAGGCATCGACAAGGTGGAAGGCAGCATCGTGTTCCACAGCGGCACGGCCAAGAAAGAAGGACAGGTGGTAACGGCCGGCGGCCGCGTCATCGCTGTCAGCTCCTACGGCAAGGACAAGGAGGAAGCACTGAAGAAGTCGTTCCTCGAAGCCCAGAAGATTACCTTCACCGACAAGTACTTCCGCTCCGATATTGGAGCCGACCTGTAAATGTGGTGCGATGACGGCGTTCGCCGGGAATGTCGTCATCGCACCATCAAAAGACAACGCCAAGCCGAGCAATATCCATGAGAAAGCGCCTTCAGAACAAGATTGCCGAGAGCCGCTACACACTGACATTCGTGGCACTCTATGCCCTTGCCGTGTGGTATCTGGCAGGACTCGTCGAACACCAGTACTACGTGCAGCTGGCGTGCTTCACCATCGGGTCGTATCTGATGGTGGAGCTGAACAACGCCAATGCGCTCATACGCATCTTCAGCCGCATGATCTCGAGCGCCTTCGTGGCGCTCGTCGCCATGTCGACGTTCCTCTTCCCTTCCCTGCGAGCGGCATTGGTCACGTTGTGCTTCATTTCTTTCTACACCATCCTCTTCCACACCTATCAGGACCGTCAGGCGCCTGGCCTGACGTTCTATGCGTTCTTCACCCTCGGCATCGCCAGCGTGATGTTTCCGCAGGTGGTATTCTTCGTGCCCTTTGTGTGGCTGATGATGGCCTTCTGGCTGATGGCCTTCAGCTGGCGAATGTGGTTTGCATCGCTGCTGGGGCTCCTTGCACCCTACTGGTTTATTGTGCCTTGGTATCTCTATCAAGGTCTTGGCCATCGGCTCACGGCGCATGTGGAGTCGCTCATCACTTTCCATCCGCTTCCCACCATCGGAACAGTTGGAGGCATTCCCATAGGCATCCTGCTCGCATTTGCTGTGGTGTTCACGGTGGGATTCATAGGCATCGTACACTTCCTTCGCAACGCGTCGAAGGACAAGATACGCACGCGCATGCTCTACTACATCTTTATTTCCATGCACCTGCTCACCACGGTGTTCATCATCCTGCAGCCTCAGCACTTCGAGGCGTTGTTTGGCTTCCTGATTGTGAACGCCAGCGCGCTGTTTGCCCACTTCGTGGCGCTCACCAACACGCGCTTCACCAACATCGCGTTCTTCGTCATCACCCTCTTGGTGCTGGCGCTCACGGGCTACAACCTGTGGCTCGTATAAGCCTGTCATTGCAAGTACATTAGGAGCGATGAAGTAACCACCCTCACCCATCACCCATCACCAAATCCCATGGACTCACTCATAGAGATTCTCACGCAGTATGGCTACTGGGGAATGCTGGCCGCTGCCTTTCTGGCGGGCAGCTTCTTTCCTTTCAGCAGTGAGGCCGTCATGGTGGGACTGCTGGGTGCCGGGCTCGACGCGTGGCAGCTCATCATCTACGGCACCATCGGCAACGTGCTGGGGTCGGTATTCAACTACGGCGCAGGACGTCTGGGACGGCTCGACTGGATGGAACGCTACCTGCATGTGAAGCAGAAAGACCTCGACCGTGCACAGCGCTTCATGGCCGGTCGTGGCGCATGGATGGGATTCTTTGCCTTCCTGCCCATTCTCGGCTCCGCCATCACCATTCTGCTGGGCCTCATGCGCGCCAACATCCCCATCACATTCTTCAGCATCAGCGTGGGCAAACTGCTCCGCTACGTGATACTCATCTATGGCGCCAACTTGCTGATATAGTGGCGTTTAAAACCGAGGAAAAATGACAAAACCACTTGGTTTTTTGCCATTTGTGCCCCACCCTTTCCTTTTTGTTTGGCCGTTTGAATAAAAAGAACTACTTTTGCACGCTTTTTAATACGCCAATTTATCAATAATTATCATAATTTTAATTCTACAACATGAGAAAATTTACATTAAAATCGCTACTCGCAGTGGCCTTCTTGCTGCTCGGCGGTAATGTCGCGATGGCAGACAGTTGGTCCATCGACTTCGTGGGAATGGCTCCAAGCGAAAAGAAAGATCTTGCTGTTTCCATTTCAGAAACAGTTGTCACAATTGGAAAAACAACATTGGGAACATGCTCCTACAGTGGTGGAGAAATAGACTCCAAATTTGTCCTACAAACAGGTTCATCTTGGTTGATTCGCAATACACTAAAAACTGGAGAAAAAGGACTTTACCAGTACAATAGTGGTGGTCGTGCTTTTGGTCTACAAAGTTGTAATGCCGGACAATTAATAACCATTACGGCCAACGGTGACCCTAACGTTACAACGAACGCAACACTTAAGAGCTCAGGTAACGGAACATACGTCTATACAGTAACAGCCGACGGAGATGTGATGTTCACTCCTGCACGCTACCTCTATTTCTACACAATCACAGTGGAAGACCCCGCAGCAAATGCTGTAAACTACACCGTTAAATATGTTGACGAAAACAACAACGAGATTAAGACAGCTTCTATTTATAGCGAAGCTCCCGGAACAGAAATAACGTTAAGCGACAACGACAAGCAGAATATTGTTTATAACGGCAAAAACTATATCTACGTGAGCGACGACAGCAACGGTAAGACAGTCGCTGCTGACGGCTCTACGGTTGTTACGGTTAAGTTCCGCGCTGCCGCAACTTACTCATATACTGTAAACGAGGTATGCAATGACGTCATAAAGAACACAATTACAGGTAGTGGCGATGAAAGCTCTACGGTAAAAGTTCCCTATCACCAGTATATTTTAGATGAAGGAACGTTGTATGAAAAAACTGCAACAAATAAGGAATACAACTACTCTTTCGTTTTGGGAAATAACGGTCAGGTGGAGACTCTGAACTACAGCGCCACAACTATCTCTAATGTGGTTTACTTCAATGAAGCTGAAGCTATCGAAGGTGCAACTGCCAACAATGGCGGCAATGCCAACATCCGCTGCTCAAACTCTTACGGTGCATACTTCGACAGTGAGACAAAAGTGACCACATTGCCCGCAGGCAAGTACACCATCACCATGCAGGTTTGGGGTAATACCGGTACGACATTCACCATCAAGGCTGGAGAGGAAACGGTACTGACGGGTGACACAAAGGGTTATATCACTTCTTATACTTCTGATGAGTTTACGCTGACTCAGGAGACCGCCATTACTATTCCTGCAGCAGGCTCAAGCGGTAAGGTCATCGACTGGGTTTACATCGTGAAGACTGGTGATGCTGCCGTGCCCGTAGACGTAACCATCGGAAGCACTGGCTATGCTACGCTCTATTATGGCGACAGAGCTCTTGAAGTGCCGGAGGGCGTAAAGGCATTCACCTACACCATGACAGGAAATACACTGAAGGAGAACACCACCTACGAGGCAGGAGATGTGATTCCCGCTGGCGAAGCTGTTGTGCTCAACGGAACAGCTGGCAACTACACATTCAACCTCGGCACTGCCACAGCTGAGAAAGACGCACAGAACGTGCTGAAGGGCTCTGACGTGGAGGCAACATTCAATGAGGCTGGCCACAAGTACTATATGCTCTCAACGAACGCTGCCGGAGAAGTGGGCTTCTACTGGTACAACGACGATGGCTCTGCAATCACCAGCGCTGCCCACAAGGCATACCTTGACGTCACCGCTGCCTCTGCCAAGGCTGGCTACGCCATCGACGGCAACGAAGACCCGACAGCCATCACCGCAGCAACAGCCGAGCAGAACACCACAAACGTGGTCTACGACCTGCAGGGACGCCGTGTGATGAACCCCACCAAGGGTCTCTACATCGTGAACGGAAAGAAAGTCATCAAATAAAGTTTACAACGATTATTAACAACGCATAAAGAAAATGGAAAAGAAAGCATATATTGAACCCGCCATCAAGGTAAGATTCGTTGCCCAGACGCTGCTCGCCGGCAGCCTTGAAGCCAAAGAAGAAAAAGGCACAGGCGGCCAGCTGTCGAAAGACACTGACGGCAGCATCCAGTGGGACGACTTCATGGGTCAGGAATAAAAACTCTGAGCTATAACAAGAAAGGCAGGCCTCCGAAATGGGGCCTGCCTTATTTTTCGCCATTTCGCAAGAAGCATTCACGGAAAAACGGAATTACCAGATTACAGAATTACGGAATAACGGAATAACGGGATTACGGAATAACGGGATTACAGAATAAAGTCATTTCGGGATTAGTCAATGCCTGAATAACGCCCTCTGACCCTAAAAAGAAAGAAATGCAAGCTTTTCTTTTGTGTTTTGCTCGTTTATTCGTACCTTTACAGAAGGTACTTCCACTCGAAAACAAAAAGAAATGCAAGCTTTTCTTTTGTGTTTTGCTCGTTTATTCGTACCTTTGCAGGGTATTACGTCTTAGAGGAAACAATCACATAATAGAATAAGATGAAACAATTCAAGTTAGTGGACAATATCCTGGGGTGGCTGAGTTTTCTCATCGCCGCCTTCGTTTATTGCAGCACCATTGAGCCGACAGCCTCATTCTGGGACTGTCCTGAGTTTATCGCAACAGGCTACAAACTGGAGATTGGTCACCCACCCGGGGCACCTTTCTTCATGCTGACGGCCAACCTTTTCTCGCAGTTCGTGAGCGACCCCTCGCAGGTGGCACGCATGGTGAACACCATGAGTGCGCTGCTCTCTGCGGCGTGCATCATGTTCCTGTTCTGGACCATCACACACCTGGTGCGCAAGCTCATCGTGAAGGAGTCCGACTATGTGAACGGAGCGCTAGAGCTCCCGCTCCGCAAGCTCATTGCCATCGAGGCATCGGGACTGGTGGGCGCGCTCATCTATACGTTCAGCGATACGTTCTGGTACTCAGCCGTTGAGGGCGAGGTCTACGCCTACTCGTCGGCCTTCACGGCAGTGGTGTTCTGGCTCATCCTGAAGTGGGAAGACCATGCCGACGAACCTCACAGCGACCGCTGGCTTGTGCTCATCACGTATATGACCGGTCTGAGCATCGGTGTGCACCTCCTGAACCTGCTGTGTGTGCCCGCCATCGTGCTCGTCTTCTACTACAAGCGTTTCCCCAATGCCGACCTGAAGGGCTCCCTCATGGCGCTCTGCGTGTCGGGCATCATCGTGGCTGCCATCCTCTACGGCGTCGTGCCGGGCATCATCACAGTGGGCGGTTGGTTCGAGCTGTTCTTTGTCAACACTCTGAGCATGCCTTTCAACACGGGTGTCATCGTGTACATCATCCTGCTGGTGGCCATCGTCGTGTGGGCCATCTACGAGAGCCACACCGACCGCAGTCCCATTCGTCAGAACATCGCCTTCCTGGCCGCCGTTGCCATGCTCGGCATTCCGTTCTATGGCTATGGTGTTTCAGCCGTCATCATCGGCATTATTGTGCTGGCCATCCTGTGGGTGCTGGTATCGGGCAGGATACCCGCCCTGCCGCGCATCACCGCCCGCATGAAGAACACCGCCACGCTCTGCATGCTGATGCTGATGATTGGCTACAGCACCTACGCAGTCATCGTGGTGCGTTCTTCTGCCAACCCGCCCATGGACCAGAACTCTCCCGAGGACATTTTCACACTGGGTAGCTACCTCAGCCGTGAGCAGTATGGCGACCGCCCGCTGTTCTACGGACAGGCCTACACCTCACAGGTTGCGTTCGACGTGGAGGGCAGCTACTGCAAGCCTCACATGGTTGAGGGAGCACCCGTATACCAGCGCAAGGAAAAGGCATCGGCCGACGAGAAGGACTCCTACTTCGTTGTGCGCAACAAGTCGAGTTACAGCTTTGCGCAGAACATGTTCTTCCCCCGCATGTACGACGCTGCCCACGCCCAGTCGTATGAGAACTGGATGAGTGGCGCCCCCAGCTTCTTCCGCAGCTCCTACGACGTACCCTACGACCGTTGCGGTGAGCCCATCACGGTGACCATGCCATCACAGCTGCAGAACATCTACTTCTTCCTGTCCTACCAGTGCAACTTCATGTACTGGCGCTACTTCATGTGGAACTTTGCCGGTCGTCAGAACGACATCCAAGGCCACGGCGAGGTAGAGCACGGCAACTGGATTACGGGCATTCCGTTCCTCGACAACAATCGTCTGGGCGACCAGTCGAAGCTGCCCGACAGTCTGAAGAACAACAAGGGCCACAACGTGTTCTACTGTCTGCCGCTGCTGCTCGGACTGCTCGGACTGTTCTGGCAGGCCTATCGCGGACAGCGTGGCATCCGTCAGTTCTGGGTGGTGTTCTTCCTTTTCTTCATGACCGGTCTTGCCATCGTCATCTACCTCAACCAGACACCGCTGCAGCCTCGTGAGCGCGACTATGCCTACGCAGGCTCGTTCTATGCCTTCGCCATCTGGTGCGGCATGGGCGTGGCCGCCATCATCGACTGGCTGAACAAACTCACCAAGAAAAAGAGCGTTGCCACCGCCGCCATCGTGGGAGCCGCCTGTCTGCTGGTGCCTGTGCAGATGGCCTCGCAGACGTGGGACGACCACGACCGCTCAGGCCGCTACACCTGCCGCGACTTCGGACAGAACTATCTCATGACCTTGCAGGACGAGGGCAACCCCATCATCTTCACCAACGGCGACAACGACACCTTCCCACTCTGGTACAACCAGGACGTGGAGGGCGTGCGCACCGATGCGCGTGTCTGCAACCTCAGCTATCTGCAGACCGACTGGTACATCGACCAGATGATTCGTCCGGCCTACAAGTCGCCGTCGCTGCCCATCAAGTGGCCGCGCCTCGACTACTGCTCGGGCACCAACGAATATGTGGAAATCGACCTCGACGCCAAGCAGCAGATTCTCGACTACTATGCCAACCATCCCGAGGAAGCCAAGAAACAGATGGGCCCGCAGCCCTTTGAGCTGAAGTACATCCTCGACACCTTCGTCCATGGACGCGACCAGAATGGTGAATTCCTCTTCAACGTCATTCCCACCGACACACTCTATGTCACCATCGACAAGGACGCCGTGCGCAAGAGCGGAATGATGATGGCCGCCGACAGCATCCCCGACCGCATGGTCATCTCGCTGCATGGCAAGAACGCGCTCTACAAGGGCGACCTCATGATGCTCGAGATGATTGCCAACAGCAACTGGGTGCGTCCCATCTATGTGGCCGTCACCGTGGGCGAGGAGAACTACATGAACCTCGGCGATAACTTCATTCAGGAGGGCCTTGCCAACCGCATCTCACCCTTCACCACCAAGGCAGAGGGTGCCAAGGCGTTCGACACCGAGAAGGTGTACAAGAACCTCATGACGCGCTATAAGTATGGCGGTCTCGACACCAAGGGCATCTACCTCGACGAGACGGTGCTGCGCATGTGCTACACCCATCGCCGGCTCTTCGCATCGCTGGCTACCCACCTCATTCAGGAAGGCCAGAACGACAAGGCGCTGAAGGCCCTCGACTACTGCGAGAAGGTCATCCCGTCGTACAATGTGCCCCACAACTATGTGAGCGCCATCAGCGGCAGTCTCGACATCGCCAAGAGCTACGCCCTTCTGGGTCAGAAGCAGAAGGCGCGCAAGATACTCGACGAGATCTTCAAAGACGCCCACCAGTATGTCGCCTTCTACTTCTCGCTCGGCAATTCCACCATGGCCTATCAGGAAGACATCATTCGTTGTATCTACATCATGAACTACTGCGTGGAGAATGCCGAAATGGTCGACAAGGCCTATGCCGGCCAGCTGGAGAAGACCTTGCAGAGCGACATGAGCTCTTACCAGAAGAGGGGTGGACAGTTGAGTTTCTGACTTTCAATCGTAGCGAATGTTCATAGAGCAACCCGCCAGATGGATACGCTGGCTCTATCCCCACGCCACATGGCGAATGGACCCCAACGTCAAGGCCGTCTACCTGACCTTCGACGACGGGCCCATTCCCGAGGCCACGCCGTTCATTCTCGACACCCTTGCCGAGGCGGGCATCAAGGCCACCTTCTTCATGGTGGGCGACAATGTGAGGAAACATCCGGAACTCTTTGAGCGCATCAAGGAGGAGGGCCACCAGATAGGCAATCACACGATGAACCATATCAGCGGCTTCCGCCACTGGACCACTACCTACATCATCAACACCTATCAGGCCAACGAGCTCATCCACGCTCATCTGTTCCGCCCACCCCACGGATGGATGCGCCACAGCCCCTACTACTGGCTGAAGAAATACTACCGGGTCATCATGTGGGACGTTGTGACGCGCGACTATTCCAACCGCCTCACCGCTGCCGACGTGGTGGAAAACGTGAAGCAATTCACCCGCAACGGGTCTATCATCACCTTCCACGACTCGTTGAAGAGCATCGACAAACTCCGCACAGCACTGCCAGAATCCATCCGTTGGCTTAAAGAGCAAGGCTATGAATTCCGCGTTTTCGAATAAGATAAAAGCCGAGGCCTTGCGACTCGGCTTTTTTGCTTGTGGCATCGCCGAGGCACAACCCGTCGACGCCGACACCGCCCACCGCTTCACCCAGTGGCTCAGTCAGGGGCGACAGGCCGAGATGCACTACATGGAGAACCACCTCGACAAGCGCCTCGACCCCCGACTCCTCATGCAGGGCGTCAGGAGCATTGTCTGCGTGGCACTCAACTACAGTCCTGCCCAGCGCATTCCAGCCGACGAATACCAGATAGCCGCCTACGCCTACGGCCATGACTATCACGACATCGTGAAGCAGAAACTTCACCAGCTGGCAGCCTTTGTCGGCGTCACCGACTACCGCGTGTTCAGCGACAGCGCACCCATCCTCGAGCGCTATTGGGCCGTGCAGGCGGGACTCGGATGGGAAGGACGCAACCACCAGCTCATCATCCCGCAGGCCGGAAGCATGTTCTTCCTCGGCGAACTGTTCCTCCCCATCGAGCTCCACTACGACACGCCGCAGTCCCCTCGCTGCGGCAACTGTCACCGATGCCTCGACGCCTGTCCCACGAAGGCGCTCACCGACGACGGCTTCGACGCCAGCCGCTGCATCTCCTATCAGACCATCGAGAACCGGCAGGCCATACCACCCGACATTGCCGCCAAGATGGGCAACTCCATCTACGGCTGCGACCGTTGCCAGCAGGCATGCCCCTGGAACCGCTTCGCACGTCCCACCGACGAGCCGCTGCTGCAGCCAAGGCCCGAACTGCTGCAGATGACGAAAGAGAAATGGCGCCACCTTACCGAGGACGACTACCGCAGACTCTTCAAGGGCAGTGCCGTGAAACGTGCCAAATACAGTGGCCTCACCCGCAACATCAAAGCCATCAACGACCATGAAACAGATTAGGAAAGACTACGTGCTCGCATCATTGGTGCGCACGTTCTTCAAATACTTCGCCACAGCCCTCGTCGAAGGCCGTGCCGAGAAAGGCGACGCCGATGCCTTCGAGCCCCGTAACGTCAAGCAGACCATGCTTCACCACTACGAAGACGTGGGCAAAGCGTTCAACCAGGAAATGTTCTACGCCCTCATGCGCATGAACTACGGGGCAGACACCATGGAGCAGCAGCTGCGCCAGTTCTCGCAGGAGCAGGGCGAAGGTCTCACCGACATGGACCTCGTGCGCTTTGCCTGTCGCGACGAAGCGTTCTTCAACGTCATGGCCGACGCCTATCGTCAGCACTTCATGCTGCTGCTCGAAGGACGCATCGCCACCGACGACGACTTCCACGACATCTACCAACGCAACGATGCCCTCGGCCACATGGAATTGTCACTGGCAGAGAGCATCGTCAACCGCATGGCGTCAGCCGCCTACGAACGGGGCAAAAGAATAAAGTGAGTCCGTCGTTTCCTCCCCTTACTGATGTCGACACGTAAAAAACAGGCGTAACGAACAAAGGCTGGAGGTAGAGTGCGAAGCCTATGGATTTTCAGGAACGATGAGTCTCTCTCTATCGGATTGTTATCATTCAGATTTTCTTCCGATTTTGTGTCCAAATCCCAGAATCATCGCCTGAACACATGCGGTGCAAACCGCCACCCCTTCTTTTTATATAATAAGGTGAGACGTCGTTCGCGTTCCACCCATTCCTGGAAGTCCTTCTTTGACGCATCCATCCACTGCACCTCCGCCAGAGCTCCCATGCGCGGCAGCACCTGATATTCGGCCTGTGTGTCATAGTGGATGTATTCCGACCATAGGTTGCCCTGTACCCCCAGCACATGGTTCTGCGCCTGCTGGCTCAGTGTCGCCGGTGCGGGGTCGAAGCCGTAGGTCTTCTCCACAGGGATGACCGCGTCAAAGGCGAACGGCTCACCCCAGTCGTGCTCCTCCACCAGGTAGAAGTTGAAGTAGCAGTGCGACGTGGGCGACATGATGACGTCGTGACCGCGTTCCGATGCTGCGATGCCGCCTTCCACGCCCCTCCAGCTCATGATGGTGGCGCTCTCGTTCACGTCGCTCTCCATGAGCTCGTCCCATCCGATAAGCTTCCGCTGGTGGTCATTGATGAATCGTTCCACCCTCTTCGTGAAGTAGCCCTGCAGCCTTGCTTCCGCCTTCTGTCCGTTCTTCTCCGTCAGTCCCTCGTCGGCAATGCGCCGCTGACATCGCGGACACTGCTGCCAACGGATGCGCGGTGCCTCGTCGCCACCGATGTGGATATATTCCGAGGGAAACAGCTCCATCACCTCCTCGAGCACTCCTTCCACGAAAGAGAACGTCTCCTCACGCCCCGCACACAGGATGTCGTCGAACACTCCCCAATGACCTTCCACCTCGTAGGGACCGCCCGTGCAGCCCAGTTCGGGATAGGCTGTCAGCGCAGCGAGCATGTGGCCTGGCATGTCTATCTCTGGTATCACGGTGATGAACCGGTCGCTGGCGTAGCGCACCACCTCTCTGATCTGCCTTTGCGTGTAGAATCCGCCGTAGGGCGTGCCATCGTCGACGGCAGCGTTCCGTCCCAGCGTCGTGTAGTTCCGTCGCGACCCCACCTCGGCGAGACGCGGATAACGCTTGATCTCAATGCGCCATCCCTGGTCGTCCGTCAGATGCCAGTGGAAGGTGTTCATGTTGTGGAGCGCCATCATGTCGATATACTCCTTCACGAAGTCGACGCTGAAGAAGTGCCGCGCCACGTCGAGATGCATGCCTCGGTAGGCAAAGCGCGGCGCGTCCTCTATCGTCACTGCCGGCAGCACCAACGTCTGCGCCCGTTGCCCGGCGTTTCCTGTCATCGACGATGCCTCGCCGACAGCGCCGTTCATCGCCTTGCGCAACGTCTGGATGCCGTAGAACA
Source organism: Prevotella sp. (assembly GCA_017509155.1). GTDB lineage: Bacteria > Bacteroidota > Bacteroidia > Bacteroidales > Bacteroidaceae > Prevotella. The sequence goes on along the minus strand of JAFWQE010000108.1, from coordinate 10,770 downwards.
CACCTTGTGCCGTCAGCCCCTCAATCAGCACCTCCTTCTTTGTCACGCTGATGCGGTAGCCTTCCTTTTCCGTCATCTTCGGGTTCAGTCGCAGCACGATGCTCTTTCCCTTCACCCTCACCTCATTGGCCGCTATCTCCATCCCCGTGGCCTCCGCCACATACTCCTGCAGGAAGCGGGCGCAGCGCCAGATGTCGCGTCCCTCCGACAGCACAACCACGCGACAGTCCTCATTGAGCACAAAGCCCTCGCCCTTGCCCATCTCGATATGCCGCGGCAGCGGCACCACGCGGTAGTCCACCCCGGCACCAGTGCCCTCGGACCCGTGTGCTACCATCGTCGGACAAAGCATTCCTGCCAGTCCCACGACAATCATTACAATCCACTTTCTCATATCCATATTCTTTTTTACAAGTTTCGCATGTTGCACTTTGCCTGTTTTTAGCGGTGAGAGGTTTAACAGGTTTAAGAGGTGAGAGGTAAGAGGTGAGAGGTGAGAGAATACCTCTTCCGCTTCTTTTTTCAACTTTGGCCGTGTCAGTATCTCTTCCTTTTTGCTTCTCACTTCAGAATCCCTCCCTTAGTGAGTGGCAGAGGGCGGCTTTCCCTCTCACACCTGCAAATTTACCATTTTTCCTCCACACTCCCTCTTCTTTTTCCGAAAAATATGTATCTTTGCAACCGATTATGAAAGAAGCGAAACGCAAACGCCTGCAACAGCGTCTCTCCACGAGCCGTTCCTACCAATGGCTTCAGCAGCTCGCCGACGTGATGGACCGCTACTACCTCGATGCGGCCCTGGGCTTTGCCATCCCTGCCGGCATCGGCGATGCCATATCTGCTGTTATCTCCCTCGTCTATGTTGCTTTCAGTGCCGTGAAGGTCCGCTCCTTTGCCCTCACCATGGCCGTTCTCAACAACACGCTGCGCGACGTCCTGCTCGGCATGATTCCCTTCTATGTCGGTGATTTCATCGACATCTTCCACAAGAGCAACCAGCAGAACATGGCACTCATCCGCGGATTTGTGGAAGGCGACCAGCCCACCATACAGTCCGTCAACCGCAAGGCCACATGGAGCATCGTCCTCTTCTTCTGCTTCTGCTTCCTCATCTTCCTCATGGTACGACTTGTCATCTGGCTCGGACAACAGGTCATCTCCCTGTTCTGATAAATACTTATTTGGGAAAAATAGGAATGGGAAGTTTGTGAACTTCGAAAGCAGTCGTGTCTTGCCTGAAAAAGGGTTGCTACGGACAATCACCATCTTACTCGGACTTCCCTTTGCGCCGTACATCAGTGCAACAAAGTCCGTGTGTTAGTACGTGGCAAAAAAAACGCCAAGAAAACTACGTTTTGTTGGCAGGAAAAGTGAGTTTTTCTGCCATTCTTTTTTAACCAAACTGCGGCGAACGCAACAGAGGAGCAGCGACTTGCTTGTTATGTCTGCCCGTTCCGCCTTCTACCAGTTCATGAGTTTTTTGAGGAAGGGCACGAGTTCGCTTGCCATCTTCCTGTTTCGTGCGACGTTGGGATGCTTGAACATGCCGTAGCCCAGAGAGCCATCGTCGGGAGTGAAGTCGAAGCGCCATACGAGGTGCTCGCCTTTCTTCTCCAGCTCGGTCATGGCCTGCCGCTGGGCGGTCTGGATGTCTTCGAGGCGCTTGCCGCGCACCATGGTGCCGGTGAGCAGCACAATCTTGGCCTTGGGATAGTGGGAACGGATGGTGTGGATGAAACGGACATAGGCGGCGGCAAGCAGCGACACGTCGTAGGAGGGGTTGGTGGTGTCGTTGGTGCCAAGGTTGATGCACACCACGTCGGGAGTGTTACGGCGGAAATCCCAGCGCTCGCCGTCAGTGCCGAAGAGGGTGTAGGGATAGTAGGCCTGCAGGTTCTTGGCGTCGCCCTTGGGGTTGCCGAGGGTGTTGCGGTAGATGCCCATGCCACTGCGGGCTACGACCCAGCACTGGGCGTCGAGTTCGCGGGAGGCGATGGCGGCGTAGGTGTAGTACTGGTTCTGCTTGGCATAGGTGTGTTTCTTGTCGCTGTTGTCGCCTTCGTTGCCGAGTCCGCAGGTGATGCTGTTGCCAATGAACTCGATGTTGTGGCGCGGCAAGCGGGGGTTGCGGGGAAGGGAGCACCCGGAGTCGAGCAGGAGACCGTAGAAGACGGGCTTCATGAGCAGGCCTTCGTTGATGTAGGTGATGGTGAGGCGGTGCTCGGGAAGAGCGGTGCCAGACGGTGCCGGCAGGTGGGCGGCAATGCGCACGATGCTGTCTTCCTTGGTGGACTCTACCTTGAAGGGCGCCTGGTCGTCGAGTTCTATCATGAAGAAACCGCTGCCGGGCTTGGTCTTCATGGCCACGGAGCTACCCTGGAACACGGCACGTATCTGTATGCCGGGATAGGTGAAGGCCACGGCCTTGGGGTTGCGATGGCTGGTGCGGCCGATGTAGGAGAGATTTGGGTCGTCAGCAGGGATGAAGGTCTGCGCAACGGCGGGGCCCATGAGGAAGGTGACGACAAGGAGTAATAAGGAGATACGGGTGTTCATAAAGGGTATTTACGATTTGACGATTTACGAATTACGATTTATTGGCTATTTCTTCAAGTTTCGCATGCGCTCAACTCTTAGAGGTGAGAGATGAGTGGTAAGAGGTGAGAGGACACCTCTTCCGCTTCCTATTTATGCTTCTACTCTGTACCCACCGCATTTCTCTCACCTCTAACCTCTCACAACTCACCTCTTACCTCTCACCTCTCGCTTTTAGAACTGAGAGTAGATAAAGGGCTGGATGCTGCCGGTGCTGAAGTTGATGAGCAGCTGGATGGTGACCACAAGGAGGATGAGCTTAAGCATCCAGGGCGACTCTACGAACATGCGCTCGAGCAGCCGGTAGGTGCGGTCGTGCATGAACAGGAGGCTATAGCCCACAATGAGGAAGAGGGAATAGACGGGACGGGCACGGAAGAACGGTGCCGCATAGGCCCAGTCGAAGTCAGTGAAGATGCGCTCCATGAGCGACAGTGCCGTGGGGATGTCGGACGAGCGGAAGAACACCCACGTGAACAGCAGGAAGATGAACGTGAGGGCGCACGAGAGGATGCGCACGGGGAGGCTGTTGGGGATGCGATCGAGCCACGGACGGCACATCTTATGAACGACCTGAGCAGCGCCGTGCATGGCTCCCCAGATAACGAACATCCACGAGGCTCCATGCCACAGGCCGGCAACAATCATGGTGAAGAATAGGTTCCAGTAGTGACGCCAGCGACCCACGCGGTTACCGCCGAGGGGAATGTAGAGGTAGTCGCGGAACCATGTAGACAGCGAGATATGCCAGCGATGCCAGAACTCGGTGACGTTGAGCGACTGATAGGGGTAACTGAAATTGTCGCGCAGGCGGAAGCCGAGGAGGGCGGCAAGACCGATGCTGACGTCGCTGTAGCCGGAGAAGTCGAGATAGATCTGAAGGGCATAGCCCAGGAGTCCGACCATGTCTTCGAAACCGCTGTAGCCCATCGGGTCGTCGAATATCCAGTTGTTGTACTGCGCGATGTAGTCGGCCACGAGTCCTTTCTTGAGCAGTCCGACGATGATGAGCCACAGGCCAGCATAGACGGAGCGCTGGAGGATGAGGTGGTGCTTGTCGCGTAATTGGGTGAGCAACGTGCCGGCACGCGTGATGGGGCCGGCGAAGAGCAGGGGGAAGAAGGTGAGATAGAAGGCGTACTCGAGGAGGGTGACGTCTTCCTTGAAGCGGTTGCGGTAGACATCGACGGAGTAGCTGATGGCCTGGAAGGTGTAGAACGAGATGCCTACGGGCAGGAGAATGTCGAGGGGTGCGAAGTTGCTGGCGAAGAGGGCGCTCAGGCTGCCCACGAGGAAGTTGGTGTACTTGAAATAGAGGAGCGGCAGGAGGTCGGCGACAATGACGACGGCAAGCCAGATGGCGCGCCAACGGGGTGTCTGACTCTGCCGGATGGTGCGCGTGAGCTGCCACGACAGCGCCGTGGTGACGGGCAGCAGGAGCATGAGTACGCCATTGGCCTTGAAGGCGAAGAACAGGTTGAACGCCACCACATAGACCATCATGGCGGTGCGACGACGCTGTCCGATGAGCAGATAGCCGAGGAAGAACACCACAAAGAGCGCCAGGAACTGCAACGAGCAGAACTGGAGCGATGGGTCCTGGGTGGTGAGAAAACGGCCCAAGGACTGGAATATGGTGGTCAACTCTGGCATGAATTCAAGAATTACTAAGGAAGCCCCCGAGGGGATGTCTACGTGAGAAATGATGAGAGTGTGAGGCACTACTTCTCAGTACTCAGTTTTCAGTTCTCAGTTTGAGCCCTGGGCTCACATCTTACCTCACTGGCATCAGCAACGTGACATCGGGGTGTGTAGCCTTTGCTGCGGGGTCGTCCATCCGTATGGGATGGAGGGTATTGGGACTGCGGAGCCAGCGGGCGATGGTGTCGGCCCACTGGGCGGCAGCAGTAAAGGTGGGATGAGCGTGGTCCTTACCACGTTCGAGCTGCAAATAGCGACTGTCGAAATAGCGGTCCTTGCCCACATTGCGGATGATGACATCGTTGATGCCGGTGTCCTTCTTCCAGTTGGGTGGGCTTACCCATACGTAGGGGATGTCGCCAATCTTCGAGAGGATGGTCTTGATGTACTTGTCGCGCTGGTCGAGGTCGTTGACGAAGAGCTCGTTTCCGCAGAGGCAGACAATGACGTAGGTGGGCTGCACCTTGCGCATGAAATGCTCCAGGGTGTCGGTCTCTGCCCAGAGCTTCGACGACGAGCTGTACCACACTACGGTGTGGAGCTCATGGCCGTTGGCCTCGGTGTAGTCGACGAGCCGACGGGTGAGTCCCTCAAGCATGGAGTCGCCGAAGAACAGGACACGCTGATGAGTGGTGTCGGGCGTGAGACGAGCCTTGGCAATGCTGTCCTGACGGGCTTGCTCAGCAGAAAGCCCCGACGCCGCCGACAGGCTGTCGGCAGGACGGGGCTCAAAGATTCCATCGACCTTCGCACGCGTCAGACGTGCGTCGAACTGTATGTCATCTTGGAAGGCAAACGCATAGAGCAGCACTACGCCCAAAGCTGCGGTGAGCAGGAGGAGTGACTTCCACTGGTTCTTCATGCGTCGTTCCCTATTGTTTATTGCATATCATAGACCACCTGCATGATCTGCTTGCCGAGCTGGTCGGCTGCCTCCATGGTGGACGCCTCGCTGTAGACACGGATGATGGGCTCGGTGTTCGACTTGCGCAGGTGCACCCACTTGTCGGGGAAGTCTATTTTCACGCCGTCGATGTCGTTGACCTGCTGGTCTTTGTAGAGCTCTTTCACCTTCACGAGGATGGCGTCGACGTCGGTATCGGGGGTGAGATCGATGCGGTTCTTGGCAATGAAATACTCGGGGAAGGTGGCGCGTAACTCACTCACCTTGCAGCCTTTATGTGCCAATGACGAAAGGAAGAGTGCAATGCCCACCAAGGCATCGCGGCCATAGTGGCTGGCGGGATAGATGACGCCGCCGTTGCCTTCGCCGCCAATCACGGCACCCACTTCCTTCATCTTGGTAGTGACGTTGACTTCGCCCACGGCGGCAGCGGCATAGACGCCACCATGCTTCTCGGTGACATCGCGCAAGGCTCGGGTGGAACTGAGGTTGCTCACCGTGGACAACGGGGCACTGCCGTCGGCCTTCGGAGTGTTGGAGAGCACGTAGTCGGCCACGCTGACGAGGGTGTATTCCTCGCCAAACATCTTGCCGTCTTCGCAGATGAAGGCCAGACGGTCCACGTCGGGGTCGACAACCACGCCCAGGTCGTATTTGCCGGTGCGCATCTCATCCATGATGCCTGTGAGATTCTTCTCGAGGGGTTCGGGGTTATGGGCGAAATTGCCGGTGACATCCTTGTTGAGGAAGGTGGCCTCGACGCCGAGCTGCTCGAAGAGCTGGGGCAGGATGATGCCGCCGACGCTGTTGATGGTGTCAACGCAGACGCGGAAACCAGCCTTGCGGATGGCCTCGCGGTCGACGAGCTGCAACTGCAGGACACTGTCGATGTGGCGCTGGTCGAACGAGTGGTCTTCGACATACTGTCCGAGGTGCTCCACGTCGGCATACTCAAAGTCTTCGTTCTCGGCAATGGCGAGCACTTCGCTACCGTCGGCGGCGGTGAGGAACTCGCCCTCCTGGTTGAGCAGCTTCAAGGCGTTCCACTGGCGCGGATTGTGGCTGGCAGTGATGATGATGCCGCCGTCGGCACCGCTCATGCGCACGGCCAGCTCGGTGGTGGGCGTAGTGGCATAGCCGATGTCGAGCACATCGTAGCCCATGCCCATCAGTGTGCCGCAGACCACCTGGCGCACCATGGGGCCAGAAATGCGGCCATCGCGGCCGACAACAATCTTGTTTGACTTGCCATGCCCCTGACGACGGATGAATGTCGCGTAGGCTGTGGTGAACTTCACGATGTCGAGCGGATTCAGTGTGTCGCCCGTCGGCCCGCCGATAGTGCCGCGGATGCCGGATATTGATTTAATCAGTGTCATATTCCTTTTTCGTAAGTGATTTCGTAAAAATAAGGTATCACGTTCTGCACAGCGTTTTGCGTGCCCTGCGCACTGGGAACGATGAGGTTCACCTTGGCCGTTTCGTCGCCCTCTTTCTCCCAGCGGCCTATATTGATATAGTTGAACGGGGTGAGCCATCCGGCGGGAACGTCGGTGTAGGTGTAGGCAAGTACCATGACGCTCTCACCCTGAATAAACGAAGCAGTGTAGCTGTCGCTGGTACGGGTAACGGTCATCTTATCTACCACGCTTGAGAAAGTGAGCACCTGGTTGGTGAGCGTCAGCGTGTCGGCAAACACGTTGCGCTCCTTGAAGCGTGCCAGCACCGTGGCGGTCTCGCCGTTGGCAAGCGGACTGCCGCAGCCCTTGCGGACAATCTGCATATACACACCGCTGCTGTTGATGAGCACGTATTCGTTCTTGGACACGTCGGTGGTGTAGTTCTGGTTGCGGAACTCCTCCTCGCTGATCACCTTGATGCCGCGGTTGCTGATGAACTGACTGATGGCTTTGTCTTCCTTTTCGCGCTGCTCGGCATACGTCTCATAGTCGTTGCAACTGGCAACGGTCAGCGCAGCCATCAGGGCGAAAAGCACATAGAAAGTTTTTTTCATGTCTACGTTCTGGATTAAAATTTCCTGCAAAGGTACAAAAAAGTTAGGAGTCAAGCGGGAGAAACGCCAAATAATTATTGACAATTAACACTTCTACAACCACAAGACAACGTTGCGCTCCTACTTTTCACAACGAAATGGAAGACACAAACGACAGACATTTGATGCTGGGAATGCAGGGGGAACGTGTCAATAGGCGTCTAACAAGATGAAAGACGCTGGGAAAGAAACGATGCTGTTCGTTTCAAAGGCTTTTCTTTTGTATGGCATCAAATCTCCGCAATAGCCTGACGGACAATGCGTTCGGCCTCTTCCATTGAACAGTTGAGACGGCCACCGGATGCGTTAAGATGGCCGCCGCCATTGAACCATCGCTCGGCGATTTTGGTGCATGAGAAGTCGTCGACCGAACGAAGGCTCACCCAAATGAGGTTGTCGCGCTCTGTGTCTTCGCGAAGCGAGATGCTCAGTTTCATTCCTTTTATCTGCAACGGCATGTTGACCAGGCCCTCGGCGTCTCCCTTGATGAAGTGGAAACGACGCAGGTCGCGACGCGTCAGTGAGAAGAAAGAGGCGTGCTTGTCGGGGAACACCTGTAGCCGCTGATAGAGCACATAGCCGATGAGACGCAACCGCCACTCGCTGTAGTTGTTGTAGACGTTGCGATAGATCTTGTCCTTGTTGATGCCTTTGGTGAGCAGCTGGCTGATGATGAAATAGATTTCCGGTGCGGTGCTGTTGTAGGTAAACCCGCCGGTGTCTGTCATCATGCCACAATAGATGGGCACTGCCGTCTTCTTGGTCATCATGTCGAAGCCGCCCATCTGCCATATCACGCGGAACACCACCTCGCAGGTGCTGCTCAGCTCAGGACGGGATATCTTGAGCACGCAGTCTATTGCCGGGTCGGGATGGTGGTCCATCATCACCTTGCGGGCAGTGCTCTGCTCAAGCAACTGTCCCATTTTGTCCATGCGGTCGGGACGGTTGAAGTCGAGGCAGAAGATGGTGTCGGCCTCGGCAAAGGCTGCCTCCACGCGCTCAGGATGCTTGTCGTAGCGCACCAGTTTCTCGGAATTGGGCAGCCACTGCAGAAAATCGGGAAACATGTCGGGCACAGCCATGAAGGGGTCTTTGTCCAACTGACGAAGATATTCGGTCCATCCCAGCACTGCGCCCAGCGCATCGCCATCGGGATTCTGATGGCAGCAGACGACGATTTTCTGCGATTGGGCTATCAGCTGGCGCAACAGCTCCAGCTCACTGTCGTTAAGAAGATTGATGTTCATAATGGATGAAGGGTTGTTGGATGATGGGGGAACCTCCCCCAACCCCTCCCAAGGAGGGGAGTTCAGTAGCATGAATGGGGGATGGATGTTGGGTGACGGGTGTTGGTGGGTTGGTTGTAGGGTTTCGGCTTTCCATCTCCACCCAACACCTAACACCAATCCACCAACACCTAACACCCACCACCCATCACCCAAGTCTCAGAACAGCTTTGCGGGATACACGCCCTCGTCGACAAGCTGCTTGATGCGCTCCACGGTGCCTTCACGGTCGGCGGCATAGGTCACGCCAAACCATTTCGAAGTGGTGTCGAGCACCTTCACGCTGGCGGTATTCTCCTGGATGAGTTTGTTCACCATGAGCGGAATGAAGAACTCAGCCTTGAGGTTCTCCATGTTCTTCGGGTCGGAGAGGAACTCCTTGAAATAGGCCATTGAGTGCTCGAAATAGTCGGGTGTGAAGCCCCACATGTTCATCGAAACGGGTGTGTTGTCGGCCACTACCACCCACTTGCCGTCCTCGTCCTTGTAGCGGATGGGCTGGTCGGCTGCTCCTGCATGGTTGCCTTCTTCGTCGCAACGTACAATCTCGGTGCGCTCCACGACGGTGGTGAGGTGCTCATTCTCGTCTTTCGAGCAGATGCCACGGGCCACGGTGCCGTTTTCGCTCAGCGTGTTGCCCACGCGGAATCCCACCATGGCATACTGGTTCTGTGCGCCTTTGGGGAGTTCGCTCAGGAACTTGCCAATCACCATGAAGGCGTCACGGTTGTAGAAGTCGTCGCAGTTGATGACGCAGAACGGCTCCTTGATGACGTCCTTGCCCATGAGCACGGCGTGGTTGGTTCCCCATGGCTTGACGCGACCTTCGGGCACACTGAATCCTTCGGGCAGTGCATCGAGGCCCTGGAAGCAGAGCTCGCAGGGAATCTTGTCTTCATATTTCGACAGGATCTGCGTGCGGAACTGCTCTTCGAAGTCCTTGCGGATGACCCATACCACCTTGCCGAAACCGGCCTGAATGGCGTCGTAGATACTGTAATCCATGATGGTCTCGCCGTTGGGGCCCAGACCGTCGAGCTGCTTTAATCCACCGTAGCGGCTGCCCATGCCGGCAGCAAGCAAAAACAAAGTTGGTTTCATGCGATTGTTCTTTTTTCTATTGTTAATAATGATGTATATACCGCTTTTCGTCGTTCGACGCGGAAACAGCCATTGCTCCGTGTCATTTTCATTCAACCTGCAAAGATAAGCTATTTCTGTGAAACGAACAAGCCCGAAAGTATAAAAACTGCAAAAAGCCAAAGATTATTAAGGAAAAGAGCAATAAGAGCCCAAGACAAGTGACATCATCGAGTCTTCAACTTGAGAGAATTCCATTATGGCAGACCGAAGACCGGGTGGCACGTCTCTAAACACCCGCGAACGTCCCGAGTATTACACTCAACTTTCGGGAGTTCAGGAGTTCAGGAGTTACAGGAGTTGCAGACGTTAGTTTTATAAGCTTCATTAGTTTTTCGCGCTAAAAAGTATCGTCTGTAACTCCTGCAACTCCTGCACTCCTGAACTCCACAACTCTCGGAACTTGAATTATTACATTTTTTAAATAAAAAATACATTGGTTCGCCAAAATACGGTTTTTCGTCTACCATTTTTTAACACTGAGAATCGATTCTTTTGCACCAACTCTCTCTTCGGTGCGAAATAAGCGATTCTTGGCGACTTTCTGCAATCACCTGACTGTCAAGCCATTACAAAACAACTGTCATTTTTATCAACGAAAAACGGCGCTTTTGACGATGAAAAATGCTGGTTTTTCTTGGCAAAACTGGCGTTTTAGCTGACCGAAGCCATTGGTTTTGTTCAACAAATCCATTGATTTTGTTGAGGAAAACCGCCAGTTTTCCTTAGAAAATCTGCCGGATAAACTCTTCATAAACGCCAAACTCCCTTCATGCACCCCCCAAAACAGGATAGCCAGGTGGGTATTTTTGTCGAAAAACTATGCCCTGTTGATTTAACAGTCCATACTGCATTCATCCCCCACCCTGCCCTTCACGATTGCGAGGTCAGCAGATAGACAATGATGAAAAATATTGCACGGCGGCTTGTCGTTTTCGCCAAAAAGGCGTATCTTTCCTCTATAAACTTGAAAACAAATTGCCCCGCCAAGCAAATATCTGGGCAGCCGTCAATCTCAAAGAGCCACTGCAACTTAACACGGCCCCCCTGCGGTTTCCGTGTTATTGAGTAATACTTTCCTCTTCGAG
>JAFWQE010000001.1 GCA_017509155.1 Prevotella sp. | reverse complement strand
GCCATTGGTATCGGCTTGGCTATTTGGCTGGGTAGGCGCTGGGCGGTATGCGACCCGCTGGCCTCCATCGTTGTTGGACTGATGCTGGTGAAGGTGGCTTACGAGTTGCTGAAGACGAGCATCAACGAGCTAACGGAAAGCTCGTTGCCTGCTGAGACGGAACAAGAGATTGAGCAGATTATCCAATCGTTCGACGACGTGCAGCAGCCTCACAACCTTCGCACTCGTCGCATCGGTAATCGCATAGCCATTGAGGTCCATGTGCGCATGGACGGACGATTACCTTTGGATGTCGTGCATGAGCGTGCGACAACCATTGAGCGAAAACTGAAAGAGCGCTTCGGTGCAGACACACACGTTGCCCTTCACATGGAGCCAGTGAAATAGTTAAAGACCGTGGCTACGGGTAGCACTCTTCCTATTGAAGGGAACGAGGGAGGCAAATCCAACGGAAGGCGTTGGTGAAGAGCAGGTTCTGTGTGGCATCGATAAACCCTTCGTCTCCGTGCCCCATGTTCAGGTAAACCATCCGATAGTTTTTGTTTGTCCAAACCACGGGTATGTCGCCATGAATCACGATGTCCTTGATGCCTAGCGGATAGTTTTTCTGAGAAATGCTCACGAGTACCTTTACATTTTTATTGTCGCGCGGCGAGGGATTGAACTGATAGAACTCGCTGGCCGGTGACACGAACTCGCGAGGCAGCGAACGCGTGATGGGATGCTCTGCCGACTCTACATCCACCAGCACGGGTTGTGGTGGCCAGTTGTTGGCATAGAAAGGACCACAGCCCAGAAACTCGTTCAGCCAAGGCCAATGGGTGTTCGCATCGTTGTAGCCCGTGGCATGGAAGCCCATCCAGCCGCCTCCCTGCTCCATATACTGCTGGAAGGCCAACCGCTCTGCATCGCCGTGGGGTAGGGCGTTGAGCATGATAACGGCATCGTATTGACGAAGCGTATCGAGGCTCGCAGGACATTCGGTGCGCACGTCATACGTAAACCCCTTGCCATACGACAGCTTGTGGAAGAACTGCAGGGCTTGCTGGTCGAAGTCGACATGTGCCGACTCCGCATGTGGATCCCAGATGAACAACACGTTGAAGCGCACCCTATCGCCTGCATAGTCGGCTGAATAGGGAACGGTTTGTGCCTTACTCAAAACGGGCAATGTCGCAAGGACTATCAGTAGCCAAAGTTTTATGGTCTTCATCATTATTTCCATTTGATTCATGCATGTAGGGACGCGGCGTGCCGCGTAACTCGATTAGTCTTTCTCACTCCAAAACGCGGCACGCCGCGTCCCTACAGTTTTTTCACTCTCCTCCTGCCTGGTGGTAGAGGAGCAGTTTATGCTGGAGGTCGGCATAGGCTTCCGTGTGGCGGTCGCGAGCCTGCTGATAGAGCAACTGGGCCTCAAGCAGATTGCTCATCGTAGACGTGCCGGCACGGTAGTAGTCGCGGTTCAGGCGGAGGTTTTCTTCGGCTTGCTTGATGCCGCGGCTGGCAATCTCTACCAGTTGGCGAGCCTCGTCGGCATCGTTCCATGTTTTCTGTAAGCGGATGCCGAGCAGCTGAGCGTTATCCTCCAGTTGCTCCTGAGCCTTCTGCAACTCAATCTTCTTGTGCTTCACGGCATGTGAGCCTCCCCACCAGTCGCTAATGGGCACGCTCAGCGTTGCAAACACCATAGCGAACGTGCGGTCGTTGTCCAAAAGATTATGGTAGTTGTAGCCGGCTCCCACGGCCACGCTTGGCAGGTTCTTGCCCACGGCCATCTTCTTCTGCAACTTCGCTGCCTCCACCTGCTTCTGTAGGAGGGAGTATTCGGGGAGAAGGCCCACCCCTTCCCTCCCCAAGGGAGGGAGTTCTGGAATGTCTTGCTGCGAAAGGTCGGGCTCATCGATTTCGAAAGAGTAACGGCTCCCCTCTCCCTTTGGGGAGAGTCTGCTGGGCTCAATGCCAGCATATTGCCCCAGCGTCATCTTTACGATGTCAATGGCATTCCGAAGCTTCACCTTCTGACTCTCCACTTCATTCTGTCGGAGTTCCACTTGCAGCAGGTCGTTGCGCATGGCCACGCCGGCACGAACTGCCACTTCAACGTCCTTGTGCAGGTCGGCCAGCAAGGCTTCCACAGCATCGATGGTGGCGAGCTTTTCGTAGAGCGACACCAACTGCCAATAGTACTGGCTGACGGTACGTTCCACCTCTTGCTCGGCCAGCTGCAGTTGGAGTTCGCTAACCTCCTCACCCACACGTGCCAGACGGTTGCCGTTGACAATCTGTCCACCTGCAAAAACGGGTTGCATGGCGGTGACAGATGCGATGACACCACTCTTCATCATCGTCATATTCATCGGAGCGGCCAGGGCTGCCATTGCTTCCGGTGGGAACGACTGGGCAAGAGCGGCACCCAGCTCAGGCGAGATCATCGTCTGTGGGTCGAGTGTCATCTTCGCCATTCCTCGGTTGGCATTGAATGTGGCAGCGGTAGCACTCACGTTAGGGAAGTACTTTGTGAATGCCTCTCGCCTCTGCTCGTGTGCTGCCTCAATGTCGTGGTGAGCCGCACGCGTGGCGAAGTTATTCTTGAGTGCCGAGTCGGTGAGTTGGCGGAGGGAATAACCTCCCCCAACCCCTCCGAAGGAGGGGAGGGCCTGCCGGGTTGGGGGCAGGCTTTCGACCTGTTGCGCCTGTAAGGGCAGGCTGGCTATTGTTAGGATCGCTATGAGAAATGTCTTCATTTTTATAGATATGTTTACGAACTATTTATACCTCACGTTGGTAAGAATCGCCACCCGTCAGGCCCTCCCCTCCTTTGGAGGGG
>JAFWQE010000107.1 GCA_017509155.1 Prevotella sp. | reverse complement strand
CTTCACTCTTCACTTAAAAAAATGAAAATATTGGTATTAAACTGTGGAAGCAGCTCTATTAAGTATGCTCTCTACGACATGGACACGAAGAAAGTGATGACAAGCGGTGGTGCTGAGCGTGTTGGCCTCGACGGCGCCTTCGTGAAAGTGAAACTGGCCAATGGCGAGAAGAAGCAGATCATGCACGACATTCCCGAGCACACCGAGGGCGTGAAGTTCATCTTCTCTCTGCTCACCGACCCCGAGATTGGCGTCATCAAGGACCTCAGCGAGATCGACGCCGTGGGCCATCGCATGGTGCACGGCGGTGAGAAGTTCAACAAGAGCGTCATCCTCACCGACGAGGTGCTGAAGGCGTTCGAGGAGTGCTCCGACCTGGCTCCGCTCCACAACCCCGCCAACCTGAAGGGCGTGAACGCCGTGAAGGAACTGATGCCCGGCCTGCCGCAGGTAGGTGTGTTCGACACCGCCTTCCATCAGACCATGCCTCCCAAGGCCTTCATGTATGCCATCCCCTATGAGCTCTACGAGAAGTACGGCATCCGCCGCTACGGCTTCCACGGCACCAGCCACCGCTATGTGTCGGCCCGCGCCTGCGAGTTCCTCGGCATTCCCGCCGAAGGCACGAAGATGGTCACCTGTCATGTGGGCAACGGCGGCTCCATCGCTGCCGTGAAGAACGGCAAGTGCATCGACACCTCAATGGGCCTCACTCCCCTCGAGGGCCTCGTCATGGGAACGCGTGCCGGCGACATCGACGGCGGCGCCGTGCTCTACATCGAGAAGAAGCTTGGCCTCGACGCCGACGGAATGTCTAACCTGCTGAACAAGAAGAGCGGCGTGGCCGGACTGACAGGCGGATCGAGCGACATGCGCGACGTGGAGGCCGCCGCCGCATCGGGCGACGACCGCGCTCGACTGGCTCAGGACATGTATTTCTATCGCATCAAGAAGTACATCGGCGCCTACGCTGCTGCCATGGGCGGACTCGACGTCATCGTCTTCACCGCCGGCGTTGGCGAGAACCAGACCAGCATGCGCTCGGAAGTCTGCAAGGACATGGAGTTCCTCGGCGTGAAGTTCGACGAAAAGCGCAATATGGTTCGCGGCGAAGAAGCCATCATCTCTGCCGACGACTCAAAGGTGAAGGTCGTCGTCATCCCCACCGACGAGGAGCTGATGATTGCCACCGACACCATGAACCTGTTGAAGTAACCCCCTTGTTCTTTCCGGAGCGCAAGCTCCGTTAACAGATAAAGACATGTCTGCCAAAGCGACACTTCCGCCTGCCCTGAGCATGGCGAAAGCTTGGCAGGTATGTCTTTTTTCATTTGTCAACAAAACAATTATACCAACTGACCATGACTGAAGAGAACAACCAATACTATGCCTTTATCTCCTACAAACGCGAGGATGAGAGCTGGGCAAAGTGGCTTCAGAAGAAGCTTGAACACTACAAGCTGCCCGCGAACCTGAACGGTCGCGCAGACATTCCCAAGGAACTCAGGCCCATCTTCAGGGATACTTCCGAGCTGATGCCCGGCAATCTGCCTCAGCAACTGCACGATGCACTGGCGCAATCTAAGTACCTTATCGTCATTTGTTCACCCAATTCGGCACAGTCGGAATGGGTCAACAAGGAGATAGACGATTTCATCTCCATGGGCAAATCCGAGAATATCATTCCCTTCATTGTGGGCGGCACCCCGTTCGCCTCCAATCCCACCGAGGAATGCTATCCCCAGGCCATAAGGAACCTTCCTGCCGACCGCGAGCTGCTGGGTGCAAACATCAACGAGATGGGACGCGATGCCGCCGCCATAAAGGTGGTGGCCCGCATGATAGGTCTGAAGTTCGACGCACTTTGGCAGCGCTACGAGCGCGACATGAAACGCCGCAAGAACATCCTCATGGGCGTGCTGGCTGCCTTCCTTGTGGCAGTGACGGGCGTGGCGGCCTACATTTGGAGCCAGAACATCACTATCAGTCGGCAGTATCGTCAGCTGGAAATCTCCAGCGCCGCCAACAATGCCCAGTATGCCTTGGAACTGCTTAAGGGCGGCGACATGGCCAAGGCCGAGGAGCTGCTCACCAGCTGTTTCCTCGACACCAAGATGGAGAGCGAGATAGAGAGCACCGTCGAGATGGAGAGGGCCCTGCGCTATTGGTACAGAATGAAGTATGGAAACACCATTTACGGCAGTGCACGAGTGGATGTGGGGCTGCCCCTTTCTATATGGCCTGCCGCTGACAACACGTTCTTTGTCAGCGATGCCGACGTGTCTTTCTGCAAGATCAGCGCCGTGTCGGGCAAAGTGTTGGATACATACAGCCTGCCAAAGAACCTCGACTTGTTGCTTGACTTTGACGGCAAGGACATGGTGACTTATCAGGCAGCCGACAGCACTGTCCACCTGTTCAATCTGCAGACCAGTGCCGACAAGTTGGTGAAAGACTACAACTTTGAGGCCACCATTGGCTTGCCCGATGGTTTTGAAGAGCGTGGAACAAGCCCCAGCGGCCAGATGGTGTTTGCACAGCAAGGTAGCCAGTGCATCATCTATGATACGAAGAAACACGAGGTGGCCAAGCGCCTCACCTTGACAAGGAACGTGCTTTATGCCGCACTCAACGATAGCCTGACGGTGCTTGCCGTGGCTTGCGACAACCAGTCGGACCAATATAAAGATACGGATTTAGAGGTGTGGGCCATAGATGATGGCACCCGCCGCGGTGTGCTGAAGATGACGTGGTCGAGCAAATCGTGGATCGAACTGTCGCCCGACAGCCGCTATCTGTTCTTCTCCGACGTTGGAAAACTCCAATACGTAGACCTTACGACGGATACTCCCCTCGAGCAATCTGTTGTCGGAACCAATGTCAACCCTGCTCTCAACATGGTGTTCAGCAAAGATGGCTCCTCGCTCTGCATCAGTTCCATCAATGGCGTCTATCTATGGAGCTGGCCATCGGCTTCGCCCAGCGTCATCGAGAACATTGATTTTGACAGCCCGGATCTGGCCATTGAGCGCGACAAGGATGGCACCACGGTTCTCCAGTTCTTGAAAAATGACAAGGTGGTGAAGACCGTCAAGACGAAGGTGAAGTGGCAGTGGGACGAGGGCTACGCGTCGTTGTCTACAACAGACGACGCAGAGCTGATGAGCATTTCCATGGGCAATGAGTTATCCGTCTACAACACCGTGACCGGCGAACGGTTGTGGACCAAGACTTGCGACAACCTGGTTTCGGGCACGTGCTTCAACAAAAACAAAGAACAACTTTGTGCTTCCGACTGGGACGGACTGGTGCGCATCTATGATGCAACCACAGGCAAGGAGGTCAGAAGACTTTCCGGTGCCGAGGAACGTCTGTCGTACTGCAAGCTCAGTGCCGACGGACGCTACGTCATGGCTGAAGACTTCAGCGGCAAAGCTTGTCTGTGGTTTCTCTCCACTGGTGAGTTGCTCGACGCTTATCGGTGCCTCGAAGAGGAGGAAAACCCGTCGTTCCCCACCTTGTCATCCATCAAGCGCCTGCTGCTGAAATAGTATTGGCGCTCATTCATCTGATAGCCGCGAGGCGGAGCCGATTCCAAGGTGGGGGATGAATGCAGTAGGGCGTGTTAAAGCGCCAAGGTATTTCTCCCGGACAAAGGTACCTGCCTGATGGGCCTTTTCTGCTGTTTTCGAGTCGTCAGTCTGCCAGTTTCAGCAAGCAAAACCGCCAGTTTTTGTAAACGAATCCATTGGATTCGTCCAACGATTCCATTGATTTTGTTGAACGATTCCAATGGATTCGTTCAACCATTCCAATGGATTTGTCTCGCCATTCTGCCGCTTTTGTTGCTTCTGTCCGTCGTCTTCGCCGTTCGTTTCCGGCAGTTTTGGCCTCGCTGGCCGTCGCTTCATAGCTTGCGAAACTTGAATTTGGTGTCCACTTGAACATGTGTTCGCATGATGAAAATGAAGGAAATGCGATGCGCAGCCGCTCCCCTCCCCTGAATGGGACTACTCTTTATACACATTTGTATAGGCAATGCAATTGGCAACGAATGCAACGCTTTCAATGGTTAGCGAAGAAGACGGCCTGGAAGGCCAACAGCAACCAGCCCAGGGCAACGCCCTGGGTATCATGTTATCGCCAATGTACGCCCTGCAAGAGGGCAAAAGCATTGTTTATCTTCATCTGGGAAACGCTTTTGCCCTTGTAGGGCGTTAGTAACACACGACCATAGTACCCAGGGCGTTGCCCTGGGCTGGTTGCTGCTGGCCTTCCAGGCCGATTATTTCAGATGTGTATAAAGAGTAGTGAGATGGGGGGGAGTGGCTGCGCACAAATGGAAAGACACATTCGGAACAGAATACAACCCGCTCGGCGGGATTTGCAATCCCGCCATTTAGACTATAAGGATTTGCAATCCGAACGTCGTTTTTTTGCATTACAAATGCTCATTCTCAAAGTGGTCGGATTGCAAATCCGACCAAGCGACTAAGCGGAAAAAAAGCACCGGAACATCCTACAAGGACGCTCCGGTGCTTTTTCGTTATTCAGCTTTTAGTCTTACAGCTTCACCTTCTCGGTGGTGTCGCCGCGCTTCATGATGTAGATGCCGCTGGGCAGCTGCGGACGGCCCGTGCCTTCCCACATCAACACGCCCGACGTGGTGTAGATGCGTGTCTGTACGTCGCTTTCCACGATATCGGCAACCTGTATGTCGGTGGGCGCATCGTTGAGGTTCTCGGAATTAATGATGACATAGTCCTGTCTCACAGGCTGCTGCGTCACGCGGCTGTAGGCGCAGTAATAATTCGAATTGACTTTGCCTAGGTACATGTGTCCCGGTAGTGCTACGCCATTGAGAACCGGCGTGGTTAACAAATAGAGCGAGTAGCCGTTGGAAGCGGAGGCATAGGCCGAGAGTTCCGTTCCCGGATTCATGGTGAGATATGTTGCAAATACGCCATACGTTTCACCGCGTCCGTTTAAGGTTGCATTATCCTTGAGAGTCAGCCTTCCAGTTCCAGCGGTAAATACACCAGAACCCTTGGCACTCAAGTCCAAGCTTCCCGTGCCCGTTACGGTGACGTCATGCCATGCTTTCATCGCGCTGCCTTTATTGGCACTCATGCTATTCGTGCCCGTCAGGTTCAGTTCCAGATTGCTTAATTCGCTTTCGATAATGGCTCCGCCGTCTTGGCCCTCCAAGTTAACCTGAAAGTTGTTCAGCGTCAGTTTGTTGTTGCTCGGATTGAAGGAGATGGTGCCATTGGCGTTGGGAAGCAAAGAATTCAGATCATTGACATTATCCTCATGAACCGGTTTATTGTTGAGCCATAGATTATATTTAACCCTCGGTCTGATTTCCACCGTTTTCGCCGAGGTCGAGGATATCGGGTCCAAAATAGAATTACCTACATAAACCCCTCCTGTGGGTGTTAAGATGTGACAGTTTTCATCTGGGTCGAAATTGGGGCAATGAAGAGCGTAATTCGTACCATAGAGATAAAGGTACGAATTGTTCACCTTGACGCAACCATTATCGGTACTAATTCCACGCAGTCCACCTTTGGCATACAATCGGTTGGCATTGTTGATGGTCATGGTGGCATTACCTAATGAGATGGCATGGACACCCTGTGACGCAAACACTCTCAGTTCATTGTTGTTGCCGTTGATGGTGAAGTCTGCTTCCGAACGAATACCAATAGCAGTGGCCGTATTGTTGATGACGCTTGTCCCTCCTTGCAAATTAATGACAATCCCACTCTTGCGGTTATATAAGGTATACAATGCATTCGCGTGGCTGTTCATCTTGACCTTCTTCAGCGTAAGTGTCTGCGCTCCTGTAGACGTATCGTAGCCATAGGTGCACTCACCTTCATCCATCAGCTCCGACAGTTTTTCTTGATTATAATTGTTTACCTGCACGCCGCACACCCACAGGTTCCAAGCGGTGCCTTTCCATATTTTCAATACTCCCTTGATATTCTCCCATGTTTTGTTGTCGACCAGCATGCCTGGCTTCGATTCATCATAGAGAGCAACTTTTAAATTTTCCTCATCGCTCCTTGCCACACCTACAGGGGAATAAATGGCACTTCCCGTCATCTTCACTTTCGCATAAATACATATTTGACTTGTATTAACTGTTAAGTCTGAATTGTCCACTTCTACAATAGCTTTACCATCGGTACTGTTAATCCCCTTATACGTATTGTCGGGATATACGTATACTGACACATCCTTGATCAACAGCTTGGGCGCAGTGCCGCTACTACAAAGATCGATATAACCAACGTTTGTCAGTTTGCCTTCGTTGCTGCCGGTAATGGTGAGGTTCTTTGTTGACTTGATGCTAACTTGGTTTTTAATAGAGTTATCCCCCGACAAGTAGAGCGTCATGTTATCGAGCAAAGGCACGAACGGACCTCCCGTCACAGTGGCACTCTCCATCGTCACCGTTTTCGTGCTTTTATTGTAGGTCACGGTTCCAGAAATGTTGCTGCCCTTGATTTCTGTCTGGTTTGTTGCAAATCCCTTGTTGCCCAGCTGGAATGCAGGTGTGCCGATGATGACGTCCTCTCCTTTCACGCGCGATGTGCTTCCTTTAGGACATATGGCTAACGTGCTGCTGTTGTAGTAGGCGTCTATGGGATTGCAAATGCTCAAGTTGTTGTAGAAGTACACCTTCACGTCCCAGATACTGCCGTCGGAGCCGTTGGCGGAGAGAGCGAATGGGTAGTTGGCAACGTTGTCGTAGAACGACACGGTCTGGTCTCCTGTCTTTCCGACAATGCCTCCTTTTCCTTTTAGCGTCCAGTTGCCTCCACGGAAGCTCACCGAAGTAGTGTTGAAAATGTGGACGGCCATGCCGCTGGTGCTCCTAATGTTCAACGTTCCCTGGCCATACAGGTCGGTTTGTGCGCGCAAGGCCAGTGCATCGTCGCCTGTCTTGATGTTGGTTGTACCCACAAATTCAATTCTCAGACCCGGCAGGTTGCTGTCAATGGCGTTTTTACCCGTTCCGTCACGTTCGATGGTGACATTGTTGAGCACCAGCCTCTTTGAACTGCTGTAAAAGGTGTAGCTGCCACTTACGAGCCCCTCAGTGACATTCGTGTAGTTCGTACTGACATTCAGTTTCTTTCCGGCCACATACACGTACTGGTCTTCGGCCGTTGCCGTCGTCACGCCCATCAGCATGGCCAACAGCAGTATAGTAATTGACTTTTTCATATTGGTTGAATGATTAATGTTATTAATTATGTATCTATAATTGGTCATCTCTTACCTCTCACCTCTCACCACTCACCTCTAAAACTGAAGCAAGCAGCGCTTGCGAAAGTTGAGCGATGCCGCTACATCTTGCTCTCGCCCTCGACGTATTCTTCGAGCAGGATGTGCTCGCCGTCGAACACCACGTAGGTGAACTGCCATATCCAGTCGCCGATAATCATCATGCGCGTCTTGCGCGAGAGCATCATGTCGAGCTCGATGTGTCGGTGGCCGTAGATGAAATAGTCGATGTTGGGGTGCGTCTTCAGGTATTCCTTCGTGTAGAGCACCAGCGGCTCCTTGTCCTCACCCATGTAGGGCGGCTCCTTTCCGTCGGCGCGCTTCAGCCGCGAGTACTTGGCCCATGTCTGTCCGAACCACATGGCCCATCGCGGATGGACGAGGGTCGAGAAGAGACGTTGGCACGGGCGGTTGTGGAACATCCACCGAATGAACTTGAACTTCTTGTCGGGGTCGCCGAGGCCGTCGCCGTGCGCCAGGAGGAACACCTTGCCGAAGATCTCCGTGGTCAGCGCCTGCTTGTGAAGAATGACGCCGCACTCCTGTTCGAGATATCCGTACATCCAGATGTCGTGGTTGCCGGTGAAGTAGTGCACCTCCACGCCCATGTCGGTCAGTTCCGAAATCTTTCCGAGGAATCGCGTGTAGCCTTTCGGCACCGTGTACTTCCATTCGTACCAGAAGTCGAACATGTCGCCAAGCAGGTAAACGGCCGAAGCCTTGTGCTTGATATCGTCGAGAAAGCGCACGAGTCGCCTTTCCTGCATCCTTTGGTGCGGGATAGCCCATGAACCGAGATGGGCGTCGGAGAGGAAATAAACCTTTTTCATCAAGTGATAAGTGATAAGTGACAAGTGATAAGTGTGGTTACGTTTATAGGAGGCCTGCTCTGGACTTCACCTTTTTGATGGAGCTGACCAAAAGCTTTATCATCTCTACAGAGTCTTTATTTAAAGATTCAAACTCTCTTTCGTTGATATAATGGCCTTCATAGAGACTGTTCACCCAGAAGTTTGTTTCATTGGCTTCCTTGAGGGCGATGCTAAGTTTGCTGATATAATCGGCTGTGCTTTGGGCATCTTTGCTTTCCGCTATGTTTGCTGCGATGCTGGTGCCGCTGCGCAGTATTTGTTTCGACAGAATACATTCTCTTTTTACGTTTGTCAGGTATTTATTCAGTTTTATAATCCGGAAGGCGAAAGCCTCCGATTTGTCTTTTAGGAAATAACCTTTCTCGTTTGTCATGATAATCCCGTGATTTGTACTTATCACTTTTCACTTATCACTTTTCACTTGTTAGTCAAACCCCAGCTCCACCCTGGCTTCCTCGCTCATCATGCTTTGGTCCCACGCTGGTTCGAAAACGAGATTCACATTCACTCCGTTGACCCCTTCCACGCTCTCGATCTTTGTCCGCACGTCTTCGAGAATGAAGTCGGCGGCGGGACAGTTGGGGGCGGTGAACGTCATGTCTACATCTACGTTGCCGTCTTCCTGTACGTCTATCTTGTATATCATCCCTAAGTCGAAGATGTTCACCGGTATCTCCGGGTCGTACACCGTCTTGATGACGTCCACGATGCGCTCTTCTATCTTTGTCTTTTCTTCTTGTGTCATGTGGCTGTTGTTTTTTCTTAAGTTAATGTTAACTGGCTATCTTTTCTTGCCATTACTGAAAAGGTCGGAATGTGTGCCTGTGCGGTAAAGAGACAAAATGCGTATTTCGGTGTCTTTCTCATACACCAGCAACCAGTCGGTGTTGATGTGGCATTCACGATAGCCCTGATAGTCGCCGTGAAGAGCATGATCACGGCAGTGCTCGTCAAGTGGCTTGTCGTTGGAAAGCTTCTCCACGACATCAAAAAGGTCACTCAGCATAAGGCCGCGTTTCTTGGCCAGTTTCAGGTCGCGTCGGAACTGTCTTGTTGGCTTTACTTCGTATCTTGCCATTGCTTATCATATTTCATCCGCCCATTTTTTGAACTCCTCGAAACTGCCTGTGAAGGCAATCCCTTTACCTTTGCGAGCATCTTCAATCGCCTTCATGGTCGAGTTGTTAAGGTATTTGCCTGTTTCTGGATCATAAAGGCGGGGCTTTTCCGCTGCAGTTCTTTTTGCTGGTTTGATGGAAGTCACGCCTCGGAGCATACGAATAGCTCTCGTCACGTTGCCTATATTCACATCGTTGTCGACGGTGACGATCAGTTGTCGGGGTAAAGTCATTGTTGCCATTGTTGTTCCTTTCTTTTCTTGTTTCTGCTTGCAAATATACACAAAATTCATGATTTATAAGCCAGATGGATGAAGTTTTTTCATTTTCCATGCAGGAAAGACGCGTAAGAAAGGGCGATGGGGGAAGAATACCAGTGCGGCTTTGTGTGATATGGTATTCAAGTTTCGCATTCGCTCAACTTCTTGGAGTTCAGGAGTTCAGGAGTTACAGGAGTTCAGACGATAGTGCTGAAGGCTCTCTTTGCGTCAGTTTACAGGGGTTGGAAGTATTGTCTGAACTCCTGTAACTCCTGTAACTCCTGAACTCCATCAACTTGCGAAAGTTGGATTTTTTATATTACAGGCCGCGTGCGCAGCAAGAATTATACTAATTATGGTAATTTCTGTCTTTATTCTTTGCCGTGCAGAGTAGTGCAGAGCGACCAAGGGCGGGCGAAAGGTGTCTGTTCTGTGTAGGGGCGGATCAGCGTATCCGCCCGTTCGTCTATATTTGTCGCATGAATGAACAAAAGGCGGGCGGATGTTTGGTGAATCAAGAAAAATGTGTAACTTTGTGGCGATAATTGATGTGAACTGTGTTCCGGCGTCTTGCCCGGGACTAAAAAGACAAAGAATATGAAGAGTTTCAGATTGATTGCTATGATGTTGGCGTGCTGGTGTGTCGTTGGCGCACAGGCGCAGAGTTTGAAACAGGAAGGGGCTTCCGTTGACGGGCTGGTGCCTGAAGGGTGGGAGCACATCGAGGCGCTTGGCGACCTCGACAGCGACGGCATCAAAGACCTGGCGATGATTGTCACGCCCAACTTCAAGGAGCACTTGACCGTCCGCGACGACGGCTACGTCTACAACTACAACCAGCCCATCCTCGCCATCTATGTGGGCAACGCGCAGGGCGGCTACAAGCTGTGGAAGACGTATGACGCCACCTTGCGCATCCGCGACGAGTTCTGCACCATCGACAGGACGCTGGAGATTACCGACAGGCATGTGCTGCGCGTCTCCACGGAGGACTTCTGCAGCGCTGGCAGCTACGGCACCGACCAGACCACATACTCCTACCGCTATCAGGACGGCGACTTCTTCCTGATTGGCATGGACAACATCTCCATGCAGCGCAACACGGGCGAGAGGGAAACGGTCAGCGAGAACTATCTCACACGGAAGCGGCAGACCATCACCGACAATGCCTTCAAGAAAAGGGCGCGCAAAGTGGAGAGATGGAGCAACCTGACGAAGGAACCGCTCAAGAAACTGGGTGAACAGGAGATGTGAGCCACGACCTATTTATCCCGAATTAGCGAATTAGAGATCCTGTGTATGGCAATCATTCTCTAATTCTCTAATTCTCTAATTCGTGACATGGGAAGAATCGCGACTTTATTATCACGAATTGGCGAATTAGAGAATCTTGGGTTGTCTCTCATTCTTTAATTCTCTAATTCGTGACATGTGAAGAATCGCGACTTTATTATCCCGAATTAGCGAATTAGAGATCCTGTGTATGGCAATCATTCTCTAATTCTCTAATTCGTGACATGGGAAGAATCGCGACTTTATTATCCCGAATTGGCGAATTAGAGAATCTTGGGTTGTCTCTCATTCTCTAATTCTCTAATTCGTGACATGGGAAGAATCGCGACCTTTTTATCACGAATTAGCGAATCAGAGATTGTTGGGTCGCCTCTCATTCTTTAATTCTCCAATTCAAGTTTCGCATTCGCTCAACTTCTTGGAGTTCAGGAGTCTGGGAGTTTGGGAGTTTGGACGATACTTTGTTGTGCACCATTCTGCCGAAAGGAACTCTAGTCCAAACTCCAGCGGCTGAAGCCGCGAAAACTCCTAAACTCCTTAGACATGCGAAACTAGAATTCTCTAATTCGTGATAAAGAAAGGAGGAGATTCCTGAGCGATTCTTTTTCGCCCGCCCGTTCACTTTTCTTTAAAATAATTTGTGTATCCCGCGCAAAGTCCGTACCTTTGCACACGCATTACGGCTTTTCTTCTTTGGGTCCTATAGTTCAATGGATAGAACAAGTCTCTCCTAAAGATTAGATCCGAGTTCGATTCTCGGTGGGACCACAGAAGAACAGTTCCTCTTTCTTTGTTGAAAGTGATTGTTATCAAGACACTTGTTTAGCACATTTGATAGAATCAGAAACGAGTTTTGTCAAGATGTAGAAAAAAACAACTAAGAGAACTGTGGTTTTAATTTATTTAGCTTTATGTGTTGTCCAGTTTTGTAGTTTTTTTGTATTTTTGCAAGCAAACTTAAATACTGACAAGGTCTCATGACTATTATGGTTGCCAGATATACCCTTTTGTTAAACCATTAGATTAAAAGGACATGAAACAGACACTGCTTCTTATCTTATCAGTTGTACTCGTTGCCTGTGGCAGCGACAACGACCCCGAATCAACAGTCCAGGAGCCTAAGCCCGTGGAAGAAACGGCAGAGGACATAGCTGATGAAGCCATTTCCTATCCGCCTTTCAACGTGATGAAGATTTCGAAGGAGGACTTCATGAAGGTGTTCACGGAAAAAGAATGGAAGTTTTGTTACGCCAGATACAATGTTTCCGACGACGGACGGTGGCAGCACGACATGGTAATTGGGGGAGGCCACGAAGAGTTGTATGCATACAGCGACGGAACACTGAAGGGAATCGCCTATGGAGAGGAAGACCGACAGAATGCAACATCCTATAACTACCGCTTCGACGAGAAGACGCAGACGCTGTCTTTTCCCCATCATGGCGCCCCGCATTCCGCATATTCCCAGACAGATACGCTGAGGGTGATTTCTGCCAACGAAGAGCTGGTGGTGCTCGCAACATACGATGAGCGAGAAAAGACAAACTTTGTTTACGTATTACAAAGCAAGAACGGAGGCAAGCATCAGCCAACGAAGGAAACGAAAGGCGAACTGCTGCCTACGAAGAAAGTGGAACTCGAAGAAGGGGAGTTTATGAAAGTCTTCAAAAAATATGTCTGGACGCAGATGAAGTGCTATGGAATCTATGCCGACGGAACGATGGGAGAGTGGGATGGAAAAGACACCAACTACCGCTATTTCTATGCACCCGACGAAACCTCGTTCAAGGAATACTATACGCGAAACGGCAGAAAAGTGTACCGTGTCTGTCCCTTCAGCTACGACGAAAAGGAAGGTTGCCTGGTGTTTCAGAAAGAGCAGATGCCGACAAGTTTCGCAGGCTATTCCAACAAGGTTTATGTTCAATCAGTGAACGACCTGTATGGACAAATAGGAAGTATCGTCCTTTATGAAGAAGCACCTCGCGAGTCGGGATTCCGATATATACTACATGCCTTTATGCTTTCAGAATCAAGAAGTAAGGCAAACCAGTTGGACCGACAATATACGACGCTCGATCAATAAGCATTTCATCTTCCGCATACGCCAAGTGTCTCGGAACTTTTCGTTGGTGGAGCCCCCTTCAAAAAGTTCTTTCTAACCTGTCGCCCCCCTTTTTCTTCTGTACCCTTTTGCAGAATTAGTAGGGGCGGATTGGCATATCCGCCCGCAAAACCGCAAAGGACAAGACAATGGACGAACGGGCGGATACGCTGATCCGCCCCTACATGGAGCCTAAAGAAGGATTCAATTATAATGCAGCAGCCTTTTCGACATAGCGAAAGCAAACATGAATAATAAAAGATACAGACCGCACCCCACTACTCTTTATACACATCTGAAATAATCGGCCTGGAAGGCCAGCAGCAACCAGCCCAGGGCAACGCCCTGGGTACTATGGTCGTGTGTTACTAACGCCCTAGAAGGGCAAAAGCGTTTTCCCAGATGAAGATGATCAATTCTTTTGCCCCTTCGGGGCGTACATTGGCCATCATATAGTACTCAGGGCGTTGCCCTGGGCTGGTTGCTGTTGGCCTTCCAGGCCGTCTTCTCCGCTAACCATTGAAAGCTTTGCATTCGTTGCCAATGGTATTGCCTATACAAATGCGTATAAAGAGTAGTTGAAGGGAGGGGAGTGCCTGCGGCTTGCTTTTCGGCGGTAGCCGCTCCACTCCCTTCAAGGGGAGGGGTCAGGGGTGGAGTCTGTAACTTAGTTATTCAAGTTTCGCATTCGCTGAACTCCATCAACTTGCGAAAGTTGAGTTAGTTATATAGAAGATGGTCATTCCGGAAAAAGCCTTATACCGCAGCCATGTTGCGCATCACGAAGGCCATGGCAAACAGGCCGGCGATGACGCTGCACACAAACATCGCGGAGCCGATGAAGAACCAAGCCAGCCGACGGTTCAGTTGCCGTTGCGACAGGCCGCCACGCTGCTGATGGCGCTCGGCCACCTGGGCAAAGCTGGCACGCGAGATGTGAACCGGGAAGAGCTCGCCGCAACTGGGGCATTTGCACTTCACGTCGCCGGGCGCCGACACGTTGATGTAGGCGCGCTTCTGGCATTTCGGGCAGACGATACTGTATTTCATTTCTCTTGTATCTGTTACGATTCATGTTTGCTTTCGCTATGACGAAAAGGCTGCTGCAAAGTTACGCTTTTTTCTTCACTCTGCCTTGACTTATCGTAAAAACTTTCACCCGAGGGCGACATTTCTTCTCCTAACGTGCGCTGTTTCAATTATTTTGCTTACCTTTGCAGGCTCAAAATGGACATCGCAATCTCACGAAAGAAAATAAAAACATGAATAATCCAACAGCGAGGACTTTTGTTTTGGTGGCTTCCATCGTCATCATTCTGCTGTTTATGCACCTGTTGCCCACCATCACCGTGGCCGGCAACGAGATGAGGCCGGTGAACGTTCTCAGCGACGTCATCCCGGAAGTGGGGGAGAAGGCCGAGGAGGAAAAGCCCGCCGAGATGCCGCAGCCGATGCTGGCCAAGGTGAAGGCGGAGGAGAAGAAAGACAAGGCGGAGGACGGCGTTTCGGATGAGGAGGCCGCCGAGCAGCAAAGGCGCGCCGCCCGTCCCGTTCCCAAGGGCCTGACGCCCATCGTCGACTATGGCGTGAATGCTCCTGGAGGCATGGAGAGCTTCTACAAGGCGCTGCGCAACTGCAACCAGATGCGCCGCCCGGTGAGGATTGCCTACTATGGCGACTCGTTCATCGAGGCCGACATTCTGACCTGTCAGCTGCGCGAGCTGCTGCAGGCGAAGCTGGGCGGCAGCGGTGCCGGATGGGTGGACTGCGGGCGCACCACCAATGCCAACCGTCCCACCGTCAGACAGCAGACCAGCGGTTTCACCTCGCACTCGGTCATGGAGCGTAAGTCGTTCACATCGGCCTCGCAAGGCATCTCGCAGCGCTATTTCACCGTGGCCGGTCCGGCGTCGCTCACGCTGACAGGCACCAGCTGGAAGGCGCATAATGCCAACTGGCAGCGCGCGGCACTCTACTTCAAGACCAACGGCGGAATGACCATCAAGGGCATGCCCAACGGTCAGGGCGGCGAGACCTTCCAGCCGCAGGCCAGCGAAGAGGTGCAGATGGTGAGCATGAGCGGACAGATGACGAGCGTGAAATGGAGCATCACCGGCGGCGGCAACGGCGACAACTTCTTCGGTGCTGTGGTGGAAGGGCTGAAGGGTGTCACCGTGGACAACTTCGCCATGCGCGGCTGCTCGGGTCTGACGCTGGCCAACATTCCCGAGGCTACACTGAAGAGCTTCGCCAAGGCCCGTCCCTACGACCTCATCGTGATACAATACGGACTGAACGCCGCAGGACCCGCCAGCACCGACAAGAGCTGCAACCACTACAAAGGACAAATGGCCAAGGTGGTGCAGCTGTTCAAGCGCTGCTTCCCCGGCACCAGCATCCTCGTGGTGGGCGTGCCCGACCGCGGACAAAGAGCGTCGGGAGGCGTGCAGACCATGAAGGGAATAGAGCTGCTGCTGAGCTATCAGCAGAAGCTGGCACAGGAAGAGAAGGTGGGATTCTTCAGCATGTTCGACGCCATGGGCGGACGCGGCAGCATGGGAACCTTCGTGAAGAACGGATGGGCCGGCAAGGACTACACCCACATCAGCATGAAGGGCGGCGACCAGCTGGGGCGCAAGCTCTACGACGCCATCATGTTTGGATACGGAGAATAGAACAGCGGCGCTTGCGCCACACGAATCAGCAACAGACAGAAGAAAGACAGGCAGGCCGTAATCAGGCATTACCCATTGCCATCAACAACAAGACAAGATGTCGCTTCAGGAGATTTTCAACACATTCAGCGTAGACGGGCTGCTGCAAGTCCTCACCTACGACCCCGAGCAGCCGCTGATATTCAGCAGCGGGCTCTTCCTGTTCCTGTTCCTGGGCTTCACCTTTGTCTACATGCTCCTGCGCAAGCAGTTCACGGCGCGCCTCATCTTCGTCACCCTCTTCTCCTATTATTTCTACTACAAGAGCAGCGGCTTCTACTTCTTCCTGCTCGCCGTGGTCACCGTGAGCGACTGGCTCATCGGGCGGCAGATTGGAAGGTTGGTGAATGAAGCCCCCCATACGGCCCCCGAGGTGTCAGCCCCCCTTTCGTCCCCCGAGGGGGACACGATAGTCTCAGCCTCTACACCTATAGAAGCCCCCTCGGGGGCCGTAGGGGGGGCCAAGAGGGCTGTGGAGACTTGTGTCGGGGTTGCCCCTAGTTCCCTCCGTCGCGCCAAATGGCTCGTGGCACTCAGCGTCATCATCGACCTTTCGCTCCTGGGCTATTTCAAATACACCAATTTCTTCTTCGGAAGCATAGCGGAGCTGCTGGGCAACAACTTCCAGCCGTGGGACATCTTCCTGCCGGTGGGCATCAGCTTCTTCACCTTCCAGAGCCTCAGCTACACCATCGACGTCTACAGGCGCTCCATACGGCCGCTCGACTCGCTGCTCGACTATGCCTTCTTCGTGTCGTTCTTCCCGCAGCTCGTGGCAGGACCTATTGTGAAGGCGCGCGACTTTGTGCCGCAGATACGCAAGCCCATCGTCGTTACGCGAAGGATGTTTGCCATGGGCGTCTATCTCATCGTCATCGGACTGTTCAAGAAAGCCGTCATCTCCGACTACATCAGCATCAACTTCGTGGAGCGCATCTTCGAGTCGCCAGACATGTTCTCGGGCATAGAGGTGCTGCTTGGACTCTACGGCTATTCCATGCAGATCTACTGCGACTTCTCTGGCTACAGCGACATGGCCATCGGCATCGCCCTCTTGCTGGGCTTCCGCTTCCCCATGAACTTCAACGCGCCCTATAAGAGCACCAGCATCACCGACTTCTGGCGGCGCTGGCACATCTCGCTCTCTACGTGGCTGCGCACCTATTTGTACATCAGTCTGGGCGGCAACCGCCGTGGCAAGGTGCGACAATACTGGAACCTCTTCCTCACCATGCTGCTGGGTGGACTCTGGCACGGCGCTTCGTTCAACTTCGTGGCGTGGGGAGCTGTGCAGGGACTGGGACTCTGTGCGCATAAGTTCTTCTCGCAGGTGGTGCTCCATCGCTCGCGCCACTATGAGAGCCGCGGCATCATGCGTGTGCTCGCCATCTTCGTCACCTTCCACTTCGTGACGGCTGGCTGGATTCTCTTCCGTGCCGCTGATGCCGACGTGTCCATCTCCCTGCTCACCCAGCTGTTCACGAACTTCCACGCCGAGCTCCTTCCCGACGTGCTTGCAGGCTATCCCTGGGTGTTCGGCCTCATGGCCTTCGGCTTCGTGAGCCATTTCATGCCCGACGCCTGGCAGCGCCGCCTCGTGGCCCGGCTGTCCATGACCAATGTCGTGGTCTGCGCTCTGCTCATCACCGCCGTCATCTATATTGTCATCCAGGTGAAGTCTTCCGACATCCAGCCTTTCATCTACTTCCAGTTCTGACGCCTTTTCTGCGTCGCGACGTGCTGACATTTTTCTGGCGCAGCCACTCCCCTCCCATTTTAGGGTAGGGGTGGGGTATAGGTCTTTCGTGAGCAAGGGCACGTTCACCCCACCCCTGGGCTGCGCACAGATGGAAACGCACATTTGAAACTGAAAACGAACCTTCATTCTTCTCTGAACTCAGCATAGGTGCCAACTGCTATATTGTTACCCTTTTCTTTGGCTTATCGGAATTTTATTCGTAATTTTGCAGCGCAAAAAAGATAAGTATATGTCCAATAACAAGTCATATCCAGAATTGCCCGCCGACGGTCCCAATGACGTTGTAGGTGAACCAATCGCAAGCGCTGTCTCCAATGTGACAAGTCCAGTCCAAAGCAGCGAAAGGTGGGATCCAGGTATCGGACCATACACATCAGAAGAGGTGGAAGAGCGAGTCAGAATCATGGAGATGCAGCCAGACGACGGTGTTCCACACAGCGTTTTCATGCAGGCTTCTGGGATGCAAAGATGAATCCAGACAAGTTGGAAAGACGATTAGGAAATATTTAGCAATCGATATATGAACATAGAACAACAGATTATGCAGGCGGCGCTGAAGGCCGTCAAGGAGCTCTACGGGCAGGACGTGCCCGAGAAGATGGTGCAAGTGCAGAAAACGAAGGCCGGCTACGAGGGAAACCTGACGCTCGTGGTGTTCCCCTTCCTGAAGATATCGAAGAAGAAACCTGACCAGACGGCTCAGGAGCTGGGACAGTGGCTGATGGACAACTGCGAGGTGGTGGAGCGCTTCAACGTCGTGGGCGGCTTCCTCAACATCGTGGTGGCCACCGACGCGTGGATGAAGCTGCTCGCCGACATCGACGCCGACCCCTGTTTCGGCATGAAGAAAGCCACGGACGACAGCCCGCTGGTGATGATTGAGTATTCGTCGCCCAACACCAACAAGCCCCTGCATCTGGGACACGTCAGGAACAACCTGCTGGGATGGAGCCTCGCGCAGATCATGGCGGCCAACGGCAACCGCGTGGTGAAGACCAATATCGTGAACGACCGCGGCATACACATCTGCAAGTCGATGCTGGCATGGCTGAAGTGGGGCAACGGCGAGACACCCGAGTCGAGCGGAAAGAAGGGCGACCACCTCATCGGCGACTACTACGTTCTCTTCGACAAGCACTACCGCGAGGAAATCAAACAGCTCGTGGCCGAGGGCATGGACGAGGAGAAGGCCAAGCAGGAGGCACCGCTCATCAAGGAGGCTCACGCCATGCTCGTGAAATGGGAGCAGGGCGACGCCGAGGTGCGCGCGCTGTGGGAGAAGATGAACAGCTGGGTGTATGCGGGCTTCGACCAGACATACAAGGCACTGGGAGTGAGCTTCGACAAGATATACTACGAGAGCCAGACCTATCTGAAGGGAAAGGCCAAGGTGGAGGAAGGACTGGAGAAAGGGCTCTTTGAGCGCCATGAGGACAACTCCGTGTGGGCTGACCTCACCAACGAGGGACTCGACCAGAAGCTGCTCCTCAGAAGCGACGGCACCAGCGTCTACATGACGCAGGACATCGGCACCGCCGAGATGCGCTACGAGGACTACCCCATAGACAAGATGATATATGTGGTGGGCAACGAGCAGAACTACCACTTCCAGGTGCTGAGCATTCTGCTCGACCGCCTGGGATTCAAGTGGGGTAAGGAACTCGTGCACTTCAGCTACGGCATGGTGGAGCTGCCCAACGGCAAGATGAAGAGCCGCGAAGGAACGGTGGTCGACGCAGACGACCTCATCGCAGCCATGATAGCCGACGCACGCCGCACGAGCGATGAGCTTGGCAAGTTTGACGACATGACCGAGGAGGAGCGTCAGCAGATAGCACGCATCGTGGGCATGGGCGCACTGAAATACTTCATCCTGAAGGTGGATGCACGCAAGAACATGCTCTTCAACCCCGAAGAGAGCATCGACTTCAACGGCAACACGGGACCTTTCATACAGTACACTCACGCCCGCATCCGCAGCATCCTTAGAAAGGCAGAAGCACAGGAAGCCGCAACCGGGACTGCAGAAGGGGGCACCACGCTCAACGCCAAGGAGATAGACCTCATACAGAAGCTCAACGCGTTCCCCGCTGCCGTGGAGCAGGCCGGAAAGGACTATTCGCCCAGCGGCATTGCCAACTACTGCTATGAGCTCACAAAGGAGTTCAACCAGTGGTACCACGACTACAGCATCCTCAACGCAGAGAGCACCGAGATAAAGAACACGCGCCTGCTCCTGGCCCGCAATGTGGCCAAGGTCATCAAGAACGCCATGGGCCTGCTCGGAATAGAAGTGCCCGAGCGCATGTAGTGCTTTCCCGTCTCTGTCCCTGTAAACTGCGCCATTGGCGCAGTCCCCTGCCTGCAGAAAGTAACAGCCCCCGCCTCGAACAATGGTTCAAGGCGGGGGCTGTTCCTATAGACGGAAAACGACCGCTATTTGCGGCCGAAGTCGGCCGGAATCTCTCCCCACTCGGAAGTCTCCCACTTCACGATGGGCACGCGGAAGGTGTGCGTGCGCAGCCAGTTCTCTGCCCGGGCGATGATCTGGTGTAGCTGTTCGGTCTGCGGTGTGCGCTCCAATGTGGTCTTGCAGCGGCATTTCTGCACCCAGATAATGGCGTTGCGGCTGTCGCTGTAGATGGTTTTCCTGACGCCGTTCTTCTCCATGAGCGCCAGGGCGTGCACGATGGCAAGGAACTCGCCGATGTTGTTGGTGCCGTGCGTGGGGCCATAATGGAAGATTTGCTGCCCTGTGGCCAGGTCGATGCCCTGGTATTCCATGCGGCCGGGATTGCCCGAGCATGCCGCATCTACCGCCCAAGCATTGGCTGTCACCTGCATGGGAAGGGGCAGCACCGTGTCGTTGCGATAGTCGGGAGGATTCTGTATGTCCATGGTCTTATGTGCGTACCTTAAATATATAATATGTCCAACCGTCTCAGGCTTCTTTAGTTTAAGTCGGATGTCATCCGACACACAAAGCTCCTTAGGCAGCAAAGTGGCGTGATATGCCGCTATGGTCTATGCTTCAGGGTCTCAGCAGTCGGTGGTATTCGTCTACGTTGTTGAGCAACCGGCATGCCTCGTGCATCAGCTTGTCGTGCTTCAGCGAGTATTCCAGCGAGCCCTGCTGGTAGTAGTAGGCCGCAATGAGGTCCATCGACAGGGCTTGCCTTATGATGTCTTCATGGCGGTCCATGTCTTTCTCCAGATTGTGCTTCAGTTTCCTTTCCAGTGCTTCAAACTCGCTCTTCGCGTCGTCGAAATAGCCTTCGAAGACCATGAGTTTCTTCAGCGTCTCCATGTACTTGCGGCTCTCGGCGTCATACTTGAACCCGCTGCTGAGCACGCGCTGGCGGAATTCGGCATAGTCGGCGTCGGAAATCTCAAACTCTGAAGGCTTCGCAATCTGGGGGTGGCGCGTCATGTAGTCCACCTCATACTGGAGCATGACCTCCGTAGAGTCGAGGCCGCTGGTACTCAGGTAGTACACAATGTTGGGCATGGAGTCGGGAACCATCACAATGTCGGGAGTGATGCCGCCGCCGTCGCGCACCTCACGGCCGTGAAGCGTGTGGAAAACGTGGGTCAGAGAGTCGGGAATGTGCTCCTGATAGGTTCCGTCGTGGCGGTAGTTGATGGCCTGTATGCAGCGGCCGCTGGGTATGTAGTACTTGCTCGTGGTTATCTTCGCCTGGGCGTTGTAGGGCAGTTCCACGGGCAGCTGGACAAGTCCCTTGCCGTAGGTTCGCGTGCCCACGATGACCGCACGGTCGAGATCCTGCAGCGCACCACTGGTAATCTCGCTGGCCGAAGCCGTGTTTTCGTCTACCAGCACCACCATGGGCATCAGCGTGTCGATGGGTTCCACCGTCGTGGTGTAGGCATGGTTCGCGCGCTTCATCTTGCCGCGGTTCTCCACCACCGTGACGCCTTTCTTCACAAACATGTTCACCAGCTGGGCCGCTTCGCTCTCGCTGCCGCCGCCATTGTCGCGCAGGTCGAGCACAAAGGCCTTCATGCCGCGGTTCTTCATGTCGATATAGGCGCGGCGCACCTCCTTGGTGCAGTTCTCGGTAAACTGCGACAGGCACAGGTAACCGATGCTGTCGGGACGAAGACCGTAATAGGGGATGGTGGGCGTGTATTGTATCTGGCGACGCGTAATCTTCATCGTCATGATCTTGTTGGTGCTCGGGCGGCGTATCTTCAGCAGAAACGTCGTGCCGGCATCGCCGCGGAGATGGCTGCTCACGTAGCTCGTCGGCTTGCCCACCATGGTGGAGTCGTCGATGCTCAGGATGACATCGCCTTTCTTCAGACCGGCCTCCTGTGCAGGCGTGTTGGCGTATGGCTCGTCCACCACGGCATTGTCGAGCACAAGGTTATACCTGATGAGGGCGCCGATGCCTGCGTATTTGCCCGACAGAAACGACTGAAGCTCGTTGGCGTCGGAGTAGTAGACGGTATAGGGATCCAGCGACTGCAGCATCCTTTTTATGCCGTCGCCAATCACCCGCTTGGCGTCGAGCGTGTCCACATAGAGCATGTCGAGATGGCGATACAGCGTGTTGAAGATTTCCAGGTTCTTGGCCACCTCAAAGTTGTGGTCCGAATCATCCTGGGCGGCCGCACTGCCTGCGCCGGCAACCAGCCATGCCATCAGCATCAATAACTTTTTCATATTCCTTTTCAATCTAATTCAAAACCTTCTTCATTCTCATCCTCCTCACAGTTCTCCCTCATTCTAATTGCGTGCAAAGATACACCAAACGTTTCACACTACAAAATTATGTCCCCGAAAAATGCTTCAGCCTCCCTTCAGTACTTCCTTTCAGCCCCATTTCCCACCGTCTTCTATATGCGCCGGATGTCTTTATATGCGTTTAGCTGTAGCCGGTCAGCATCACTGAGCATATAATGGAAATCGGGACAACATGCCCTTTCGATGCGGCACGGACGGAGAAAGAGTGAAAGCTAAAAACAAGAAAAACCAGTGCAGAACAACCAAACGCTCTTATCAAAATACGGGTGGCTCCACACGAAACTGCCAATTATAAACGACAAAACTGACGGAATGAAGAAGGAAAAACGGCAATCAGGCGAAACGATTTCAATGGAATCGTTGGACAATATCATTGGAATCGTTCAACAAATCCATTGAAATCGCTGAACGAAATCAATGGATTTGTTTCGGAAAACCGTCAGATTGAGGAACTCTATCTGGCAGAAAAACCGCAGAAAACCGACAGTTTTTTGAGTAGGTCATGATGAAAGGTAAGAGTCGGAACATAGCCTTCGTCTTGCCCAATTGGACCGATGGGGCGCAACAGAGAGCAGGGCCCGATGTCGTGAACCCCACTCTTGCGACTCTTGATTTCCTGAAAAGCCCCATCTTTTATAGCGTTCCGGTCATCTTTCATCCACGACTTTTGTTTCCTGCCGTCCCCTCCTTCTTTTCTCTTCCTAAGTGTTTTCCCCCTCTACCTTTTCCCCCTTTACATCCCCTTTCCTTTATCTCCATCCCCCGTAAAACTCCCATTATTCATCCACTTTCATCACTTTTTTGAAAAAAAACTCAAAAAAATTTGGCCATATCAAAAAAACGCCGTACCTTTGCATCCGCATTTGAGAAATCACTTGCACCTGCTTCAGTAGCTCAGTTGGTTAGAGCACCTGACTGTTAATCAGGGGGTCGTTGGTTCAAGCCCATCCTGAAGCGCCCTAAAAATCAAGGAGTTAGAGAAATCTAACTCCTTTTTTTTCTTTCCCTTTGGGAACACATAGGGAACACACAGCCTCTGGTTTCAGCGTCTTCAAACGTGCTTACAGATTGTCATTTGTTGTCAAGAGCAAGATGAGTGACATTAACTAATTCTCCTATATCCAAAGACTTGTTTCTCTGTAAAAACATTCCTCGCCCTCATACATCATCATTCTATACTGTTTTTTGTAGACTGATGCAGAAGGGCTTACAGCAAACTTCATCTGTCTGCTTACTCAATGAGAATAATGCCACCGTTGGACTGGATGGTGACTTTGGCGCGCCCCTGCTTATCCACCTTCAGTGTGGTCTTGGTAGGCTGGCCCTTCTTATCATCCACATGGAAGTCCAGCGTCTTGCCCGCCAGCATGGGCAGGTCGAGCGTCAACTTCAACGGCTCCTTCAGGGCGTTCAGACCGCCGATGTACCACTGGTCGCCGTGGCGACGGGCCAGCACCACGTACTTGCCGGGGAATCCGTCAATGAAGCGGGTTTCGTCCCATGTGGAGGGCAGGGAGCGCAGGAAGTCGAGTTCAAACTGCGGCACCTCTGTGAGGTTGTTAGGACAAAGGGCGGCACACTGAATGTAACTCTGGTTGGTGATGCCCGATGCCAGTTCGAAGATGTCGGTGGTCTTACGCGTGTGACGACTCTTGTTGTCGCGGCTCAGGTGGCGGTTCAGGATGACGCCGCCCCAGTCCATCGTGGCCACTGCATTGCGGCAGAAGGGGTGCATGCAGAGGTCGAAGGCCTCGCGCTCGGCATCAGGTTCGGTGAAATAGACATTCTCGCTGGCCATCACGGCCTCGCTCGACACATAGTTGGGGTACATGCGTTCCCAGCCACGCGGAAGGGTGCAGCCGTGGAAGATGACCTGCAGACCGTAGCGGTTGGCATCGCTGAGGATGTCCTCGTAGAGTTGCATTGTCTCTTGCTTGTCGCCACCGAAGAAATCGACTTTGATACCCTTCACACCGATACTCTTCAGCCACTTCATCTCGCGCTCACGGGCGATGGCCGTGTTCATGCAGTTGCGCGGTGTCTGCGGCGCATCGTTCCAGAAACCGTTGCTGCTATACCACAACAGCAGGTCAACACCCTTCTTGTTAGCGTAGCGCACGAGTTCGGGCATACGGTCGCGGCCTATCTGCGTGTCCCACCAGTTGTCCACAAGGCAGTATTCAAAGCCCAGTGTGGCGGCAAGGTCGATGAACTGCACCTGGTCGTCCCAGTTGACCGACTCGTCCTGCCATACCAGCCAACTCCACGTATAGCGGCCAGGTTTATAGTCGGTACTCGCCTCGAAGCGCGGCTCCACGAGGTCGTAGGCCGTGGTCGATTCCACGAGGGTCTTCAGCGGACCGACGGTGATGGTGCGCCACGGCGTGGTGAACGGCAACTGACAGCCGACGAAGGCCGAGCCGAATCCGCCGTTCTCCTTTTCGTCGGGGAAGGCGATGGTGTAGCCCTTGCCCGCCTCATAGTCGGAGAGGTGCGTGCCACAGTAGGCTCCCGTCGTACCCGTCTCGCTGACGAGCACCCACCTGTCGCCCTGACGGAACATGCAGGGGAACGAGTAGCCGTGGTCGAACTGCGACTTCACCGCCATCGGTGCGTCGGGTGTATAGACCTCCTCATAACTCGGTCGTGCGTGCGCCCAGAGGATGCCTGGCGCAGCCATCGGACAGAGGTAGGTCGTAGTGCTTTCCGGGAAGTTGAAGCTGCTGGCCTCGCCGTATATCAGCGTCCTGTTCAGATCGGCCTCGCGCTCTGGATGCTCCACCGCGATGCTATAACGGAATGCCACGTCATCATTCGATACGCGGAACGTCACCTGCAGCACCTGCTTCTTGTCGTTCTTCAGCGTCACCGTTATCTCATTGGCCACGTAGTCGCTATGGCTGGCCTTCGTCTTCTGCATGTCGTAGTGCGCTTCCACACGGTTCTCCTTCGTGTCTGTCAGCGTCAGCCCCTGAGTCAGGTCGCCGATGCTCGTCCGCAGTCCCAATGCCGACTCACGAAGTACGGTCTCTCCGTTGAGTGCGACACCATACGTTAGCCGTCCGTCGTTGTTACTCACCGTCACCACCAGCGCCCCGTTAGGCGACTTCACGGTGACATCTTTGGCCTGACCGCATGTAGCGATTGCCAGTATCATCAAAAGAATATTCTTTCTCATCATATACTAATTTACGGGATGGTAGTTGAAGGAATAGAAATCTGCCTGGGGCTTGGCGGCGCCGGTAGCTGACTGGCAGAAGAGGGCGAGGATGATGCCCGTGAAGCCGCCTGCGGTCTCGCTGCTCAGGTAGCGAGTGTCGGCCACGCCCACCTCGGTGAAGGTCTTGCCATCCTCAGAATAGGAGAATCGGTAGTGGTCGCGACTGCCCGTGACACGCAGGTAGGGCTTGCTGCCCTTCAGCGGAATCTCCTTCGCCACATGGTGGATGCTGCTCAGCCAATACTCCACGATGAGCGTGTTACCGCCATTAGCCTCTCGGCGCAAGGCGATGT
>JAFWQE010000106.1 GCA_017509155.1 Prevotella sp. | reverse complement strand
CCTGTAGGGCGTTAGTAACACACGACCATAGTACCCAGGGCGTTGCCCTGGGTTGGTTGCTGCTGGCCTTCCAGGCCGATTATTTCAGATGTGTATAAAGAGTAGGTTTAGGGAGGGAGAGGTGAGAGGATACCTCTTCTGTTTCCTTTTTATGATTCTATTCTGGGCTTGCCCGCATTCCTCTTACCTCTTACCTCTCACCACTCACCTCTAAAACTGAAGCAAGCAGAGCTTGCGAAAGTTGAGTAAATATACAAACCATCTTCGCGGAATTTACGCTTCGCGAAGATTTTTTCTGCCTGCAAGGTAGATAGGAAACGAGCCTGTCTGCTCCGCCTTTTCCACCCATCAAGACTATCGTCTGCCACTGCCCAACTCCTGAATGCCCGGAACTCCTCAGCCGAAAATGAGTTAACCCATCTTAAAAAGGAGCTAATCCTTGCTTTGTTTCCAAAAAAAACGCTACATTTGCAACCGTTAAAAACAGGTAGTATTTACTCTATTCACAAACCATTAAAAGAAGAAGACATGACAAAGAAATCGTTTATCCTGACCGCCGCTCTGATGCTGATGAGCATGGCGTCGTGTGCCCAGCAGACCATCGAACTGCCTCAGCCCGACCTGAAACTACTGAACAAGTCGCTCGGCGACGCGCTCATGCAGCGTCGCTCTGGCCGCAGCTACGATGCCTCGCGACCCCTCACCGACGTGCAGCTCTCCACCCTGCTGTGGGCAGCATGCGGCGTGAGCGACAAGCAGTCGGGCAAGATTACCGCTCCCAGCGCCGTCAACATGCAGGACATCCGCGTCTACGTGTGCACCCCCACTGGCGTCTGCCTCTACAATGCCCGTGAAAACCGCCTTGAGAAGGTGAGCGACGACAACCTGATGGCAGTACTTGCCGACCGTCAGGACTTCGCCAAGGACGCCCCCGTGAACCTGCTCCTCGTGAGCTGGCAGGAAGACCGCCCGCGCAAGAGCGAGAAATGGGGCAAGGTGGACAGCGGATACGTGTCGCAGAACATCTATCTGGCCGCTACGGCTATGGGACTGCAGACCGTGGCACGCGGCACCATGGACGAGGCTGCCGTGAGGAAAGCCCTCAACCTGCCGACAGACGTACTCGTGCTGCTCAACCATCCCGTGGGCTATGCAAAATAGGAAAATTATGACAAACCGACAGTTTTCGGCGGCGAAAACTAACAAATTTATTCATTTTTCATCCATTTGTTTGGGCATTTGACAAAATCATTGTACTTTTGCACATTCATATTAAGAGAACGCATTCTATCATTCAAAAAGTGTAAAGATTATGAAGAAGACTCTCATTGCCGCACTGGTGGCGCTGTTCGCCTGGACCGCCACGGCTCAGGCCCAGCTGCCCTCGGTCACCCTGAAAGGCATGGACGGCCGCGAGGTTCGCACCGACACGCTCCATCTGTCTAACGGCGGACGGCCCATCATCATCGACTTCTTTGCCACATGGTGCAAGCCCTGCAACCGCGAGCTCGACGCCATCGCCGAGGTCTACGACGAATGGGTGGAGGAAACAGGCGTGAAGCTCATCGCCGTGAGCATTGACCAGGCCCACAACCTGAACAAGGTGAAGCCCCTTGTAGACCAGCACGGCTGGGACTACGACGTGCTGCTCGACCCCAATAGTGAGTTCAAGCTGGCCATGGGCATCCCCGGTGCCATTCCCTATACGCTCATCGTCGACGGCAAGGGACAGGTGGTCTATCGCCACAACGGATACATTGAGGGTGCCGAACAGGAGCTCATCGCCAAGGTGCGCGAGCTGACTGCCCAGTAAAAGCCCTCATCAACCCCTTCAAGACCCCCGCATGAGAAAAGCAATCACCCTGGCCGCACTGCTGATGGCCGCCGCCTCGGCATCGGCACAAACCGACAGCGGCAA
Organism: Prevotella sp.; assembly: GCA_017509155.1. Classification (GTDB taxonomy): domain Bacteria; phylum Bacteroidota; class Bacteroidia; order Bacteroidales; family Bacteroidaceae; genus Prevotella. The sequence continues at coordinate 9,669 of JAFWQE010000106.1, read as the reverse complement.
CGGCATCGTGGTGACAGGAAGCGTGGAAAGCGAGCTCCTGGTGCCACAGAAAGACGAGGCCATCGGCGCCGACGACTACGAGTCGGACGTGCTGATGAACCACTATGTGGACGTGAACATGAACAGCCGCTATGTCGACGCCGGCGCGCGCATGGAATACATGGAACACCCGCTGCCCGGCTACGAGAAGGATTTCGCGGGCTGGGGCCTTCCCCACTTCTGGGTAAAAGGCAAGCTGGGCAAGACCGAGCTGACGCTTGGCACCTTCTACGAGCAGTTTGGCTCGGGCTTCATCCTGCGCTCCTACGAGGAGCGTTCGCTGGGCATCGACAACAGCATCCTCGGCGCCCGTCTGGCCACCACGCCCGTGAAGGGCGTCAACCTGAAGGTGCTGGGCGGCAAGCAGCGCCGCTACTGGGACTGGAACAAGGCATGGCTCACCGGCGCCGACGTGGAGCTGAACATCGACCAGTGGAGTCAGCGCATGCAGGAGTCGGGCACCTACCTCTCGCTGGGCGCCAGCTGGCTCAACAAGCACGAGCAGGACGAGGACATCATGTTCGACGCCACGCACAGGCTGAACCTGCCCGAAAACGTCAACGCCTTCGACGTGCGTGCCCGCCTGCAAAAGGGCAATGTGTCGGTGCTGGCGGAATATGCACGCAAGACGCAAGACCCTTCGTTCGACAACGGATACATCTATCGCCCCGGCTATGTGGCCATGCTCTCGGCCAGCTACAGCAAGCGCGGCATGAGCGTGCTGCTGCAGGCCAAGCGGTCGGACAACATGTCGTTCCGCAGCCGACGCTCCATGAACGGCACGTCGTCGATGCTTAACCACCTGCCAGCCTTCGCTCAGGACCACACCTACGACCTGGCTGCGCTCTATCCATACGCCACTCAGGCCATGGGTGAATGGGCCTATCAGGGTGAGCTGGGCTACCAGTTCAAGCGCGGCACGGCGCTGGGCGGACGCTACGGAACCAACGTGAAGGTGAACTTCTCGCACGTGCACTCGCTCGACAAGCACGACCACCGCACCATCGTGGAGCGCACGCCCAGCGGACAGCCGATGGTGGAAATCATTGGCCGCGGCTCCGACGGCTACGGCTCGGCCTTCTGGAAATGGGGCAACGAAACGTACTATCAGGACCTGAACATACTGGTGGAGAAGAAACTGACGCAGCAGTTCAAGCTCAACCTGATGTACATGAACCAGTTCTACAACATGACCGCAGTGGAGGGAGAAGGCGGTATGGTGCACTCCGACATCTTCATTGCCGACGGCAAATACCAGTTCAACAAGAAGCTGACGCTGCGCGGCGAGCTGCAATATCTCACCACCAAGGACGACGAGGGCGACTGGGCCTTCGGTCTGCTGGAGCTCTCGGTGCTGCCCCACCTGATGTTCACGGTGAGCGACGAGTGGAACTGCGGCGACACCGACCTGCACTACTACATGTTCAGCGTGACCTACAACACGGGCAGCCATCGTCTGATGGCCAGCTACGGACGCGTCAGTTCGGGCTTCAACTGCACGGGCGGCGTCTGCCGATATGTGCCGGCGCAGAAGGGATTCTCGCTCTCCTACAACTATAACTTCTAAAACCACGGGAGGATGCACCACATGAAATCACCCTTTATATATATAAATAAGGTACTGCTCATGTCCGTCTGGGCCGCGCTGTTCACAGCCTGCAGCCAGATTGACGACGAAGACCGCCTCATCTACGTGGCACCCGCCGAGGTGAACCGCTGTGTGCTCATCGAGGACTTCACCGGCCAGCGCTGCGTGAACTGCCCCAATGCCACGGCTGCCATCACGCAGTTGCAGGAACAATACGGCCACGACAAGGTCATCGCCGTGGCCATTCACAGCGGGCCCTTTGCCCACCGCACCACCATGAGCAGTCCGCTGCTGCCGCTCGGCACGGAGCTTGGCGACCAGTACTACAGCCACTGGGGCATAGAAGCCCAGCCAGGAGTGCTCATCAACCGGACAGGCGGACCCGTCTACGACCCCAGCCAGTATGCATCGGCGGTGAACAACGCCTTGCAGCAGAAGTCGGCCGTGGACATCGGCATCGACATGACGCTCACGGCCAAGAACCTCTACGTCACCGTACACCCGCAGTCGGCCAACAGCCTCGACGCCAGGCTGCAGGTGTGGCTCACCGAAGACAACATCGTGGACACGCAATACATGCCCGACGGCTCAGTCAACCGCGAATACGTGCACAACCACGTCCTGCGACAGTCGCTGACCGCCGACCCACTGGGCGACAACATCCACATCGACGGCGAGGGCAGCCTGTACCAGTCGTATGCGAAATACTCGGCCGAAATCGACGACAGCTGGAAGACGAAGGACCTGAACATCGTGGCCTTCGTCTACACAGAGAATGACGGCGTGCTCCAGGCCTTCACCGCCAGGATTCCGACCGAAGAGTTGGCAGAGAAATAATCAATAAAAGAATAATTGCTTATGAAAAAACTTTTTACACTCACATTGCTCCTCTTGGCTGCCGCCTTGCCCTCGCTGGCACAAGGCACCGATGCCACGTTTGCGTTCGTCGACGCCGACGGAAACCAGCTCGGCGACGGCACCACACTGACCATCGTAGGCAAGGAAGAAGTCGTTGACGACGGCTTTGGCCAGTATGCCAGCATCATTGTGAACAGCGGCCTGAGCGTGAAGAACACCACCGGCGCCGACGCAGCGCTGAAGATTGCCTACACCATCAGCAACATCTCCAACGGTGCCGTTCAGTTCTGCTTCCCCGTGAACTGTCTGAACCACGAAGAGGCCGGCTCATGGGTGAGCGACGGCACGGTCCTGAAGGCCGGTGAGACAAGCAGTCTGCGCACCGAATGGCTGCCCGCCGACGTGGGCCAGTATGGCGAGGCCACGGTCACCTATCAGGTGAAAGTGTGCCAGTACAACGCCCTGCTCAAGTCGTATACTGAGATAGCCGACGGACCGACAGTGACCGTCAGCTACGTCTATCAGGACGAGGCCGCCGTGACTGCCCTCAACAACGGCGAGGCCACCCCGACAGCCCGCTACACCATCAACGGCCAGCGCACAGACGCGCCGGTGAAAGGCGTGAACATCGTCAGGCTCAGCAACGGAAAGACCATCAAGCAAATCGTAAAATAAAAACATAAACACTATGAAAAAAAGATTACTCATCATTGTCGCCCTCGCGACAATCGTGCTGAGCGCAACGGCCCAGCAGTTGCAGGTTTCCAAGGACTTGCGTGCACCACAGAAGCAGGGCCGGCTGCTCGCTCCCGCCTTTGCAGAAGACAACAACGGCTACATCTGGGGCTACTACAACGGCGACCTGAGCGACGCTACAGGTCTGGGATTCAACGCTCCCGACGCCGACTACGACGCAGCCATCTTCGTTCCCGGCGACAAGGAACTGAAAGGCGGCAAGATTACAACCATCCGCATTCCCGTGGCTTCGCTCAAGATGAGCAACCTCAGGGTGTGGGTCCGTACCAGTCTCGCCGGCGACAACGTGGCAATGAAGGAATACAACGGAGAGCTCAAGTCCTACGAATATGCTGAGGTAGTGCTCGACGAAGCCATCGACATTCCCCAGACGGGCATCTACGTAGGCTACTCTTTCAGCATTGCCAACGGTTCCAGCAGCGAGGACCTCTATCCGATTCTCACCAGCGGATCTGACGTTCGCAATGGCCTTTGGCTCATCAACAACCGCCAGTGGACAGACCTCTACGGCAACGGTTTCGGCGTGAGCTGCATGAACGTCCGCGTGACAGGCATCAACGTAGATGCCAACGGCGTGCGCTTCAAGCCCATCACTTCGGCAGCCACACTGGCAGGACAGGATTCGCCCGTTACCGCTGAAATCACCTCTGACTTCAGCACCGGCATCAACGACATCGACTATACCGTCATCTATGCCGACGGCAGCAAGAAGAGCTACCACAAGGACGTGAAGCTGCCTTCTGGCTTCAGCGTGTCCTACAAGGGTGAGTTCACCGTGCTCGGTCCCCAGGATCCCTCCGACTTCACCGCACGCATCACCGTCGACAAGGTCAACGGCCAGGAGAACATCCTGAAAGACACCGTGACCCTGAAGGCAAAGAACCTCATCCGTAAGGTCGCCCACCGCACCGTAGTAGAGGAATTCACCGGCACAGGATGTGGCTGGTGCCCGCGCGGATGGGTCGGCATGGAGAAGCTGAAGAAGAACAATCCCGACAACTTCATCGGCATTGCCGTTCACCAGTACAACAGCTCTGACCCGATGTATGTGGCCAACTACTACAGGTTTGCCAGCGGAGCACCTCAGTGTACCGTGGACCGCACAGAGCTGATGGACCCGTATTACGGCACCGGCTACGACATCCAGAACGACTTCGACCGCTTAAATGGCATGCTCGCTGAGGCAGACATCAGCGTCAATGCCGAATGGACCGACGCCAACGAAGAGCAGGTCAGCATCAATGCATCGATTGAATACCTGGCCAACGGCGGCAAATACTCGGCCGTGTTCGTGCTGACTGCCGACAGCCTTTCCGGCACCACCAACGCCTGGAAACAGGGCAACTACTACAGCAAGAACGGCGAACGCGACGCCCTTCCCGAGGACCTTCAGTTCTTCTGGGACGCACCCTCATCGGTCGCCCTCGTCTTCAACGACGTGATGATCAACAGCACTTACAACAACTCGGGTACAAACAAGCTGGGCACGTTCTCAGAGCCTGCCGCAGTAGGAAAGACGCAGGAGGTGGCCTATAAGCTGGCCCTGCCCACCAAGGCTGTCCTGCACGACGCCATCGACAAGAAACTGGTGTTTGCCGTTGCACTGCTCATCAACACCTCCACCAAGCACATTGTCAACGCCGCCCGTGTGCAGCTGACTCCCTTTGTCGAAACTGCCATCCAGACAATTGAGAACGGTAGCAGCACCGTGACGGAAACCGAGCGCTACACACTCGACGGACAGCGCATCTTCGCCCCGCAGAAAGGCATCAACATCGTGAAGATGAGCAACGGAGAGGTTCGTAAAACCATTGTCAGATAAAAACGATGAAATCATTCAAGAGAAACATCCTAACCCTTTCAATTATCCTCGGACTGGGCACTGCATCGGCAGTTGCCCAGTCCCGTTTGCTTGTTCCAAGGCTTGCCAAGGGCTCACTTCAGCAGTGCCCCGTCGCCACCGCTCCCTCGCACCGGCTGCAGGCTCCGCCCCGACAGGCACTGGAATCCAACGACCGTCTGCTCGGCGCCTACATCACCGATCAGATAGCCTCAACGGGCAATGGCCTTGTCAATTTCCCCGGAAAGATACAGGTGGGCGCCTTCCTGCCGAAGGACATCATCCGTAAGTTCGACGGCTGCACGCTGCGTGCCATCCGCTTCGGACTGCCTGTGGCGGTGACCGTCAGCAAGGTGTTCATCTATGCCGTCGACGCTAACGGCAAGGTGGGCGACGCCATTGCCTCCACCACCGTGGAGTCGCAGGCCTTCATGGGCTGGAACGAGCAGGCGCTGCCTGCAAGTCCCACCGTGGATGCCAGCAGCGAAGACTTCGGCGGCTACCTCCTCGGATTCGAATATGAGCAGCTGAACACACAGCGCAACGGCAACTACACCGCCGACTGCTTCCCCCTGTCGTTTGTGAAATCGGGCAAGACATGCCGCACCTACGCCAGCACCGACGGCCAGTGGAGCGACATCGACGCTACGTCGCTGGGCAACCTCAGCGTTCAGGCCATCGCCCGCAGCGACCAGTATCCGCAGAAAGACCTCATACTGAGCGCCATCACCATCGACAACCCGCTCAAGCAGGCCGGACAGTCGCTGAAGTACAGCCTGACGGTTGAGAACTTCGGCAACGACGACATTGCCGACTACAGCGTGGACCTGAAGCTCGACGACACGGTGGTGAAGACCTTCAGCGGACAGCTCTCTTCGTTGCAGACGACGACACTCGACGGCACCATCGCCCTCGACAAGGAACTGCCATCGGGCTCGCACAGCGTGTCGGCCACGGTGACAGCCATCGACGGCAGCGCCCCCACCGAGCGGACAGCCGACGACCTGAGCACGCGCCCGTTTGCCGTCTACACACAGGCCGACGCCCTGACGCACCAGCAATATCTCGTGGAAGCCTTCACCACGACGGCACATCCCTACGCCTCCTACGGACAACAGGTGATGGACGCCCTGCAGAAGGCCCACGACGACGTGCTGCTGGTGAACATCCACAGCGACACGTCGGGCTACGGACACGACCCGTTCAGCAATGACGCAAGCAACGAACTGAGCCTGATGCTCGACATAGACAACATGCCCTCGGCAGTGCTCAACCGCTGCTATCTGGGCGAGAAACCCATCAACTACTACTACGGCATGGAGGCCATAACCGCCTTCGACGCAAGCTATGCCACCACGAAGGCCAACGAGCTTTTCCAGGTGATGCGCCAGCAGAGCATTCCTGCGCTGGCCACGATTGACGTAGATGCCGTCGCTGTTGACGAAGATCTCACCATCCATGTGAGCGGCCAGGGCGGACAATATGCGCGCCAGCTCCTCGACAAGACGGCGCGCCTGTCGGTCATGCTTGTTGAAGACGACATCGCTACGTCATCGTCTGAAGAACGCTACGACGCCGTGCTCCGTGCCATGCTCACCCACATTGGCGGCGACGAAATGGCATGGACCGACGACCAGCACTTCAGCAACACGTACACCATGAAGCTGCCCGAAAGCTGGGGACCCTACAACATGAGGGTCGTGGCCTTCATTCATCTCGACCCCAATGTGCTGAATCCCGACTACAACAACATGGGCGTCAGCAACGCCACAGCGTCGGAGCTCACCGTCACCACGGGCATCGCCGGGCACCCGACGCAGGATGCCTGCGCCCGCCCTGTGGCCATCTACTCGGCCAACGGCACCGCCCGCGCCTCACTACAGCAGGGCATCAACCTGGTGCGCATGAGCGATGGCACCACCCGCAAAGTCATCATCAGATAAAAAGACCATCCCCAGCGCCCTCCGTCAGCGAGGGCCTGGGGTGCCTTTCCTTCTATGAACGTAAAGATAGAACCCAGCTGGAAGCAGCACCTCGGCGCAGAATTCGCCAAGCCCTATTTTGCACAACTGGCGCAAACCGTGCGTCAGGAGTATGCCACCACCACGTGCTACCCTCCTGGCCGCGAAATCTTCAATGCCTTCAACCTGTGTCCTTTCGACCAGGTGAAGGTGGTCATCATCGGTCAGGACCCCTATCATGAGCCCGGACAAGCCGAAGGCCTGTGCTTCTCGGTGAAGCCTGGCGTGCCCTTCCCCCCTTCTCTTCAGAACATCTTCAAGGAGATTGCCGACGACCTGAAGCGGCCCATGCCCGCCGATGGCAGTCTGGTGCGCTGGGCACAGCAGGGCGTTCTGCTGCTCAATGCCACGCTCACCGTGCGTGCCCATGTTGCCAACAGTCACTCAAGGATAGGCTGGCAGACGTTCACCGACGCAGTCATCCAGACGCTGGCCCGCGAACGCAGCCACGTGGTCTACATGCTGTGGGGCGGCTATGCACGGGGCAAGGCGTGGATGATTGACCGCCAGCACAACCTTGTGCTCGAGTCTGTGCATCCCTCTCCGTTGTCGGCCAACCGCGGCGGCTGGTTTGGTAACCACCATTTCTCACGGTGCAACGCCTACCTTCAGCAAAACGGCCTCCAGCCCATCGACTGGTAACAATCCCCATTGTCATGTCAAACCCATCCCCATCTTCTGCCTCTTCCCCCCAACGGGGGGCCAGAGGGAACCACACACCACCCATACCCCCCATCCTTCTGGTGGGTTCGGTCCTCCTGTCTTCCGACATCATCACCGAAGAGTTCTGCTGCGACCTCGACGTCTGCCACGGTGCCTGCTGCATAGAAGGCGATGCCGGTGCGCCGGTGACGATGGACGAGGTGCTGATGATTGAAAACGCCGTCGACGACGTGTGGTCCGACCTGTCGGCATCGGCGCAGGCTGTCATCGACCGTCAGGGCGTGGCCTACACCGACGAAGAAGGCGATCTGGTGACGAGCATCGTGGGAGGCAAGGACTGCGTCTTCACCTGCTACGAGCAAACGGGCGGCACTCCGCTCTGCCTCTGTGCGCTGGAGCGCGCCTACCGCGCCGGACGCACCAGCTTCTGCAAGCCCATCAGCTGCGCGCTCTATCCAATCCGCGAGAAGCAGTTCCGCGACGGCACCGTCGGACTCAACTACCATCGCTGGGACGTTTGCCGCTGTGCACGCGACAAGGGCCGCCAGCTCCACCTGCCCCTCTACCGGTTCCTCCGCGAGCCCCTCGTCAGACGATTCGGACAGGAATGGTACGATGAACTGGTGGCACTGGCACAACAGATTACCCAAACATAGAAAACGACGGTTTTTAGCAAGAGGGTGAGTCAAAGAATGGACAATTGAAATACAGGGAACAAATACAAACGGATAAAACAAAAGCGTCAAAAAACGTTACAAAAGAATCCACAAGATTTCATCATGAAGAAGACAAACGTGCTTTCCTTTTTGCAGGTGTCCATGCTGTTCTTACTGCTGTCTTCCTGCAACTTCGACCGTCACAATGCCATGGTGGAACGTCTGGAAGCCCTGCAGAGGTTCAACCAGGCTGATTCGGTGTTCACTTCCGACAGTGCTGCGCTTGAGCTCGCCAACTACTTCGACGCTCATGGCGATGCCAATGAAAGGATGCTGGCGCACTATCTGCTTGGCCGCGCGTATACTGATATGGGAGAATTTCCAAAAGCACTTCAGGCATTTCATGAAGCCGTTGAGAAGGGAAGTGATACTAATTATTATCTGTTGAATAGAATCCACCAGAATGCCGGTAGGCTTTATTATAGAGAGTATCTTCCCGAATTGGCCTTGCAGGAGTGGAAGAAAGCTGCCTACAACGCAAAGATGGACAAGGATTCTTTTGGTATGATTGTCTGTGAAGAACATCGACTTGAAGCCTACTACCAACTCGGAAAGAAAGATAGCGTAATTGCTATTGCAAGACGTTGTGGTGACAGATTTAGAGAAATGGGATTGTACGAAGATGCTGCTTATGCTTCTTCAATATTATGTTGGTATGATATAGAGGACAACAAGTTGGACTCAGCACGCAGAAAGCTTGAAGTATTGCGTGGATATATAGATTTTGAGAAAGACAATGCGAAGCATATCGGAACATTCTGGAATTACTATGGAACGTTTTATCAGAAATCCGGAAATACCGATTCCGCATTGATATGTCATCGTAAGGTGCTTCATTATAGCACCGGATGGCAGATGGGTGAGGTGCTGGGGTACAAAGGTTTGTTTCAGGTATATAAACAATTGGGTGTCAGCGATTCCGTTTCAAAATATGCACAGTTATACTGTGAAGCCAATGACTCGTCAAACCTGTTCCGCTCCGCTAATCAGATTTCACAGATGCAGGCCATGTATGACTACAACCGCCACCTGCAAACAGCCGCAGATGCCTCGGAGCGGGCCCGCCGCCTGACATGGGCAACGGCCTGTCTGTGCGGAGTCTTGCTGCTGGTATTATGGGCAGGTGTATGGCTTTATCGCAGGGTGAAGGCCTCGCAACGCCGAAGGATGGCAGACGAGAACCGGCGG
>JAFWQE010000105.1 GCA_017509155.1 Prevotella sp. | reverse complement strand
GAGCATTTGTAATGCGAAAAACGAAAGCGGATTACAAATCCTTATACCAAATGCTGCCGGATTACAAATCCGGCAGAGCGGACCTAAATGGAAATATTGCTGTCCGCTAAAAACATCGCCTTTTATCTTCTACACTCTTATCCATCAGAGTTTCGGACGTAAAGCAGAATATGGAGCTTGTCAAAGTCTCGAAGAGACGAAAGAACACAGACGGGGGTGTAAGCCCCCGGGTAATGATGCGACAACAAAGAAAGCCCCGAAGGGGCGACAGAGACCAAAATATAACTGATTCCGCTCGGTCGGATTTGAAATCCGACCGCTATAAGTATGAGCATTTGTAATGCGAAAAACGAAAGCGGATTACAAATCCTTATACCAAATGCTGCCAGATTAAAATCCGGCAGAGCGGATTCATGTAGATTTACGTTCTATGTGTGTTTTAACGTAAATCGTCGTAAAACTGTCATTTATCCGTTGCGTATCATTCATGCTAGATTCATGAAGATTTACGTTCTATGCCCCGAGAGGGCGATAGAGGTCTATAATAACTGATACTGAACAAGTAACAAGTTCTGTCGCCCCATCGGGGCTGGAGGACTTTGGCTGGTGATAGTCCAGGGTCTAACACCCCTGTCTGTCATCTATCGCACCTTCGGTGCTTTTTCCCCGGACACTAATAAATGAAAAGAAGAAGGAGGCTTTGCGAAAAATGGTGAAGCCTGAGACTAGCTGGGGAGCCCGTGGAAAAGAAAGACCGGGGGGAGCCCGGTAAAAAAACGCCAAATAAACTGCATTTTGACGGCAAGTAAAGTGAATTCTTCTGCCGTTTTTTTGCACGAGCTTAGCTTTCATGAGCGAAGGAAATGAATCCCAAGAACAGAGAAGACGAGAAGATAAATGTCTGGGGAGCGCGCGTGCACAACCTGAAGAACGTGGACGTGGAGATACCGCGCAACTCGCTGACGGTGATAACAGGACTGAGCGGAAGCGGCAAGTCCTCGCTCGCCTTCGACACGAAGATGCCTCTGGCCATGTCGCCATCCATCCGCCATCAACCGACTGACAATCAAGAAGAAAAGACAGAAAGCGCACAGAAAGACTCCAACAACCAAACGGCCTACTGCCCGCTCATCAACTGCCACGAACCAAAACTCATCCTGCCGCCTCTGGCCGATGATTTCCAGGCCGTCGGTGTCTCGTTCGAGAGCCACACGGGAATCGTGGTGCTCAGGCAGAGCGTCGTTGACAACGAGGTAGACGTCAGTGGTCTGCCCAACGGCAGCTACGTCATGTTTGTGGAGAACAGCCGCGGTGCCAGCCATCGCGCGGCCTACGTGCAGGTGAGGCGCTGACAGAAAGGTTGCCGCAGGAAACAGAATCCCTGACACGAAGAACTCGTGACAAACAGAAACTCAAACAATAGAAGTTTCGCATATTTGAAGAGTTAGGAGTTTAGACAATAGTGGAGGCGTAATCACCGCAAATACACTATTGTCCAAACTCCTAAACTCCCAGACTCCTAAACTCCCAGACTCCTAAACTCCCAGACTCCTAAACTCCCCATTTACCTGGCCACCCTTTTGCGCCCGTTCTCGATGACGATGCCGCGATAGTGGCTGTCCACGCGCTGACCCGAGAGGTTATAGCGAGTGGGGGCGGCAGTGGCGGCGTCCTGGACGTTGCTGATGGCAGTGGCCACGCCAGAGCCGAATTTCAGGTCTATCTGCTTCACGTCGAAGTAGTCCTGGTTGTCGTAGCCTCGCGTGTAGAGCGTGATTCTCTCGTCATCGGTGAGCACATGGTGTATGTTGTCGGCGGCGGTCACACCTGGAGCCACGGTCACTTTCACGGTGTAGGCGTTCACCATGGAGAGGGTGAAGAGCAGCTTACCGTTCTTGTTGTAGTAGGGTGCGATTTCGTCGGCCGCCTGCAGTTCTCCGAGCAGGAACAGGCCGTTGAGAATGCCGTAGTACAGGTCGCGCTCTTCAGGGGATGCCGTCATGAGCGACACCTCACCGTCGCTCATCGTGTAGCTCATCACACGGTCGGGGTTGCTGCCCGTGTATGGCATAATGGAATTCGTCTCGTCTTCTGCCATAAAATCGAGAATGCAGGGTGCCCATCCGCTCAGGAAGGCAATGGTAGCCAGTTGCTTGGTGAGCACGTTTTCCTCCGTTATGCTGCGTCCGTCGTCGGTGATGCTCTTGGCCATAGGCACGAACATCTCGCCTCCGGCGGACGGCAGGTTCTTCACGATTTCGTACATGGCTCGCGCCCTGATATGGTTGAAGCAGACGGCCAGGGTGTTCAGCTGGGTGTTATGGCTGATGTCGAGGCTGGTCAGCAGGTTGCCATGGCACGTCAGTCTCTTGAGCTTGGTGTTCTTGCTCACGTCGAGCTTGGTAAGATTGTTGAACCCGCAGTTGAGTTCTTCAAGGGCCGCGTTCTTGCTCAGGTCGAGGCTGGTGAGCTTGTTTTCATAGCAAAGCAAGCTCGTCAACTTGGTGTTCTTGACTACACTCAGTTGTGTCAGGTTGTTTCCGCTGCAGTCCAAATAAACAAGGGCAGTGTTGGCCGACAAGTCAAGCGAGCTGAACATACAACCGGCGGCATTTAGGTTTTCAAGCTTGGTGAAATAGCCCACTCCTGTCAAGTTGGCAATTTTCTTGTAGCTGACCGATATTTTCTTCACGGCATCTATCTCTGCCTGGCTCAGGAAGCCGTTCTTGTCGATGTCGAAGTCATTCTGCACGTAGCTGCGGAAGACGTCGTCGGGGAAATTGGCTTTGCTCACCTCTATGCCCTGCTGGATGAAGTCCTCCCATTGCCCGGTCGTGGCGTTGTAGCGCAAGACGCGCCAGTTCTTCGTCTGTGCTGCGGTCACCTGCTCTGGGGTCATCTCGTTCTTTTCGTCGCCCTGGCTGTTGTCGTAGTAGTAGATGTTTCCGGTGGCTCCGTCTATCTCGGGCAGGTTGTCCACCAGTTTCTGTGCACCGAAGCTCGACCCTGAGTCATTGGTCATGTAGTTGCGCGAGCAGCGGATGGTTCGCAGCAGATGGTTGGCCGAGGTGTCGAGCGTGTAGATGTTGTGGCAGTGGGTGCAGTCCAGCTCGGCGAGGTTGAAGAAATACTTTAGCCCGTTGACCCTCGTCATGCCCACTTCGCTGATGTCGAGCTTGGTGATGGAGGCCAGCTCGTCGTAACTGATGAAGCCGTCGTTGTCGTCATTGTCATAGTTTTCGCTGAGGAAACGAACAAACACGGTGTCCCATTGACCGCCGCCGAAGTTTTTCTCGTTGATGGGCACGACCACCTCAGCTTCGGCTTCTGCCTGCGTCAGCAGGAACAGCAGCTGCTGGGCATCCACCAGCTCAGCCCCCTTCAGCACCACGCACGGCACATTGCTCAGCAGTTTGTTGATCGTGGTGCCAGTGTGGTCGAGTTCATCGAACTGTTTGATGGCCTTGACGGCATTGATTCGGTTGGTGCAGGCCGTCACCCTGACGCACCATCCGGCGTCCGTGACCTGTGTGTTCACCCAGCCGTGTGCGCTCGTCACGATGGTGAGGAGCGCCACTAAGAAAGTATAAAATCTCGTTTTCATATTGATATGGTTTTGGTTGTAATTACGCCACAAAGATATGAAAAATCCATGAAACGACAAAAATCTGACTGAGTTTTTTTCATCTGTCAGCTACAAAAACACAACAACGACATTGGAAAGACATCGAAAGAGTGACGTCAAAACTCCATTTTCGCGGTTTGAGTCCATTGGTTTTGTCTGACTATTCCATTGATTTCGTTCAACGATTCCATTGACTTTGTTCAGCAAATGCAATGGTTTTGACTGTTGCCATCATCAGGACTGACGTGCGAAAGTGTCGGTTATGCCGGCCATATTTGCCTGTCGGGCAGCACAAAAGTCTTTCCACGCCCCCTGGCGAAGCGGCTTGCGGCTTGTTCCGCCTTCGTCACTTCGCGACACGGGTTTCACCGAAGCTTTGACGGAACAAGTTTCGGGTGATGGCAGTGGTAAATGAATGGTCAGTCTGTGAATAATGTATAATTTCGGGCGGGCATTTGGCGGAATATGTCTTTTTTTTCTTAATTTTGCACGTTGGTTTCAAGAAATCGGAAAAAAGAGACATGAAAAGAGCAAGAGTATATTTTGCCATCGCGCTGCTGTCATCGGCGTTGTCGGCATGGTGCCAGACCGGCCTGCCAAACATCAATCCCACGGCGGTGTTCATCAACTACGAGGGACAGGAGGAGGAGAGCACACAGTATTCGGGCCAGGCTCCCGTTGTGGGCAGGTTCCAGGCCAACGTGACCGATGCCGACGGATGGGACGCCACCTACGAATGGCGCTTCACCCTTGAAGGAGAAGACAAGCCATATCTCACACGTTATGAAGAAGATACGGAGTATACCTTCACAAAGGCTGGAAGCCATGCCATCGTGCTATACGCCACCATCGTGCAGGGCAACGACACCGTGAGCTACACCGAGGAATACTGGAGCTACACGCAGCCCATCCGCGTAACGGTGAGCGAGAGCAAGCTGGAGATGCCCAATGCCTTCTCACCCAACGACGACGACATCAACGATGTCTACAAGCCTAAGTCGGGCTGGCAGAGCCTGGTGGAGTTCAAGGCAACCATCTTCAACCGCTGGGGACAGAAACTCTACGAATGGACCAACCCCAACGAAGGATGGGACGGCACTTTCAATGGCCACGACGTGAAACAGGGCGTGTACTTCGTGAACGTTGAGGCAAAGGGTGCCGACGGGCGGAAATACCACATCAGGAAGTCCGTCACACTAATGAGAGGCTACAACGAGGAGGGAAACAGCACGACCCCATAAGACACACTGAAGAACGGCTGTTGAGAAGAATGACGATGAATCCCATGAACAGAGAAGACGAGAAGATAAATGTCTGGGGAGCGCGCGTGCACAACCTGAAGAATGTGGACGTGGAGATACCGCGCAACTCGCTGACGGTGATAACGGGACTGAGCGGAAGCGGCAAGTCCTCGCTCGCCTTCGACACGATATTTGCCGAAGGGCAGCGGCGCTATATAGAGACCTTCTCGGCCTATGCGCGCAACTTCCTTGGCAGCATGGAGCGCCCCGACGTGGACAAGATTACCGGACTGAGTCCCGTCATCAGCATCGAGCAGAAGACAACCAACAAGAACCCACGCTCGACCGTGGGCACCACCACCGAGGTGTACGACTATCTGCGCCTCCTCTTCGCAAGGGCTGGAACGGCCTACAGCTACATGACGGGCGAGAAGATGGTGAAATACACCGAGGAGAGAGTGCTCCAGATGATACTCTCCGACTATGGCGGCAAGAAGATATTCATACTGGCGCCCCTGGTGCGCAACAGGAAAGGCCACTACCGCGAGCTGTTTGAGAGCATGAGGCGAAAGGGCTACCTCCACATCCGCATCGACGGGGAGATAACCGAGATTGTGCGTGGCATGAAGGTGGACCGGTACAAGAACCACAACATCGAAGTGGTGGTGGACAAGCTCCTGGTGCAACCCAAGGACGACGAGCGGCTGAAGAAAAGCGTCGCCACGGCCATGAAGCAGGGCGAAGGGCTGCTGATGATCATGGACAAGGAAACAGGTGCGGCCAAATACTACTCCAAGCGACTCATGTGCCCTACCTCGGGCATCTCATACGGCGACCCCGCGCCCAACAAGTTCTCGTTCAACTCGCCAGAAGGCGCCTGTCCCCATTGCAAAGGACTGGGATACATCAATGAGATAGACCTCGACAAGGTGATGCCCGACCGCAAGCTGAGCATCTACGAGG
The DNA here is from genome assembly GCA_017509155.1 of Prevotella sp. GTDB lineage: Bacteria > Bacteroidota > Bacteroidia > Bacteroidales > Bacteroidaceae > Prevotella. The sequence goes on along the minus strand of JAFWQE010000105.1, from coordinate 5,625 downwards.
GAGCCATCGTGCCGCTGGGAAAATACAAGAACCAGATGATATTCTGGCAGATTGATGCCATCCTCCAGAAATACGAATGCCAGCTGAAGACACCCGTGGCCGAACTGCCCGAAGAGGCCATCAACGAAATACTCTATGGCTCGCTGGGAAACATACGCATCAGCAAGGAACTGGTGCACACCTCGAGCGACTACTTCGTGGAGTTCAACGGCATCATCAAGTACCTGCACAACGTGATGGAGAACGACGACAGCGCCAGCGGCCAGAAATGGGCCGACCAGTTCCTGGCGGTCGTGAAGTGCCCGGAATGCAAGGGGCAGAGACTCAACCGCGAGTCGCTCTCTTACCGGATATGGGACAAGAACATATCGGAGCTGGCGCAGATGGACCTCTCGGAGCTGAAAGAATGGCTCGGACAGGTGGAAGACCACATGGAGCCTCAGCAACGGAAGATTGCCCAGGAGATAGTGAAAGAGATAAGGACGCGGCTTGACTTCATGATTGACGTGGGCCTTGAATACCTGGCACTCGACCGTCAGTCGGCAACCCTGTCGGGCGGTGAGAGCCAGCGCATCAGACTCGCCACGCAGATTGGCTCGCAACTGGTGAACGTGCTCTACATTCTCGACGAGCCCAGCATTGGCCTGCACCAGCGCGACAACCAGCGGCTCATCGGCTCACTGAAGGAGCTCCGCGACATCGGCAACACCGTGGTGGTGGTGGAGCACGACAAGGAAATGATGGTCAGCGCCGACTATATTGTCGACATCGGTCCACGTGCGGGAAGAAAAGGCGGCGAGGTGGTGTTTCAGGGAACGCCCGGGGAAATGCTCGCCACCGAGACACTCACGGCCCAGTATCTGAACGGAAAGCAACAGATAGCTCTTCCCACGCCACCCGAGGGAAAAGGGAAGCCGGGCGTCGCCTACCGACGTCCTGGCAACGGGAAGAGTCTGTGGATAAGAGGCGCACGCGGCAACAACCTGAAGAACATCGACGTGGAGTTTCCGCTTGGAAAGCTGATCGTGGTGACAGGCGTGAGCGGTTCGGGAAAGTCGACCCTCATCAACGAGACGTTGCAGCCCATCCTCTCGCAACACTTCTACCGCTCGCTCAAGAAGCCCATGCCCTACGACTCGTTCGAGGGCTTCGAGTATATAGATAAGGTGGTGAACGTGGACCAGACGCCCATCGGTCGCACACCGCGGAGCAATCCCGCCACCTATACCGGCGTGTTCTCCGACATCAGAAGCCTCTTTGTGAACCTTCCCGAGGCGAAGATAAGAGGCTACAAGCCCGGGCGGTTCTCGTTCAACGTGAAGGGCGGACGATGTGAGACATGTGGCGGCAACGGCTACAAGACCATCGAGATGAACTTCCTGCCCGACGTGATGGTGCCATGCGAGGTGTGCCACGGAAAGCGATACAACCGCGAGACGCTCGAGGTGAGATTCCGCGGAAAAAGCATTGCCGACGTGCTCGACATGACCATCAACCAGGCCGTGGAGTTCTTCGAGAACGTGCCTGAGATACTTCGCAAGATAAAGACCATTCAGGACGTCGGTCTCGGCTACATCAAGCTCGGCCAGCCTTCCACCACGTTGTCGGGAGGTGAGAGCCAGCGAGTGAAGCTGGCCACTGAACTCTCGAAGAAGGACACGGGAAAGACGCTCTACATCCTTGACGAGCCCACCACGGGGCTCCATTTCGAGGACATCCGCATTCTGATGGACGTCATCAAGCGACTCGTTGACCGAGGCAACACGGTCATCATCATCGAGCACAACCTGGACGTCATCAAGCTGGCCGACTACATCATCGACATGGGACCAGAAGGCGGACGCAATGGCGGGACGGTGCTTTCGTGTGGCACTCCCGAAGAAGTGGCCCAAAGCCAGAAAGGATACACGCCGCCGTTCCTGAAAGAAGAGCTGGAAGCCTCCGTCATCTGACGGGAAGAAGCGTTTAAAAGAAAGAAAAACTGCATCATGAGATATTCAAAGCAACTTCTCCTATGGGTCATCATGCTTCTTGTGCCTCTCAACATGAGCGCACAGGACGAGCAGCTCGACTCGATAGATATCAGCCTCCTGACGTGCTCACCCCACGAGGAAATCTATAGTCTCTACGGCCATACGGCCCTGCGCATCAAGGACAACCGGGCAGGAGGCAGCGACATCACCGTGAACTATGGAATGTTCTCGTTTGGCAAACCCTATTTTGTGCTGAGGTTCATATTCGGCCTCACCGACTACGAGATGGGCGTGGAGCCCTTCGACGCGTTCTGCAACTTCTATCATTCGTTTCAGAGCAGCATCACCCAGCAGACCTTCAACCTCACACGGGAAGAGAAGAAAGCCATACTCGCCGCCATCGATGAGAACTACAGGCCCGAGAACCGCACCTATCGCTACAACTACTTCTACGACAACTGTACGACGAGGGCTCGCGACATGGTGCTCAGCCACATCAAGGGCGGACTTCACTTCGACGGCTACAAGGGAGAGAACGCGCGAGACACCCTGGTGACCTATCGCGACATGATCAGGCAGAAATGCCATCATCACCCGTGGGCGATGTTTGGCAACGACATGCTGCTGGGCATTCAGGCCGACCTGCCCACGACAAGACTGGAGCAGCAATTTCTGCCGGAGAACCTCCTGACCGACCTCGAGGGCACCACGCGCGACTTCAATGGCGGCAAGGAAAGGCAGAAGCTCACCGCCGCACCCGTGGTGCTGGTGGAAGGAGGCACGCAAGTGGTGGAGGAAGACTTCCCGCTGACGCCCCATTCCGTGTTCCTGATACTCCTGGCCGTCACCGTGGCCGTGACGTTGATAGAAGCTTACTCCCGCAAACGGCTATGGTGGTACGATGCGCTTCTGATGCTCGTCTGCGGACTTGCCGGCATCGTTCTCACCATGATGCTCTTCTCGCAACACCCCACCGTGAGAGTGAATCTTCAGCTTCTGCTGCTCAATCCCCTACCCTTGTTCTTCATCGTGAGAATGGCCAGACGCGCCATCAGAAGGCAGAAAGACGGGCAATACGCCATGTGGATAGTGCTCATCGGCCTGTTCCTCATCGGCGGCCTCTGGCAGAGCTATGCAGAAGGAATGTACCTTGTGGCATCATCTTTGCTGATAAGGAATGTATGGTGCCACATCCAACAACGTTGTTACGCAAATAAAAAGAGAAAAGAATAAGCCTTGAACAGACGACAATTCACCTCGGCCCTCATTGCCCTGATAGCCACATCGGTGCAGGCACAAATGGCGCAACAAGCCCCACGTCTTGTTGTAAACATCGCCATTGACCAGCTTTCTTCCGAGTATATCGAACAGTTTGCTCCCTATTTCGGCACCAATGGCTTCAAGGAGCTGATGCAGAACGGTACAGTATTCACGAACGTCAGCTACAGTTTCACTCCCGTTGACCGCGCCTCTGCCATCGCCTCCATCATGACGGGCACGTCGCCCTACTACAACGGCGTCATCGGCACGGGATGGCTCGACAAGAAGACGTTGCGGCCCGTGAGTTGCGTCGACGACCCCGCCTATCCGGGCCTATACACCACGGAATCGTCCTCGCCAAAGGGAATCCGCACCTCGACCATCACCGACGAGCTGAAGGTGGCCACGCAAGGCAAAGCCATCGTCTACGCCATTGCCAACCAACAGGACGCTGCCATTTTGTCAGCAGGACATGATGCCGACGGCGCCTTATGGAAAGACATGTATAGCGGCGGATGGTGCTCCTCGACCTACTACATGAAGAGTGCGCCACAATGGCTCGACACCTTCAACCAGACGTCAGGAAAGGGCAAGAAGACGGAGTTTGAGCAGATTACGGAGCTCACCAACCTGGCCATTCTCTGCATCGAGCAGATAGGCATGGGACACGACGACGTGACCGACATGCTCAACGTCACCCTCGACGCGACCGTCAGAAAGCAAAAAGACAAGAAAAACAACGACTGGACGGCCAATGCCATACAGACATACATCAACCTTGACCGTCAGCTGGCCGACCTCGTTGCCACCATACAAAGCAAGGTGGGACGCTCCAACGTGGTGTTCTTCATCACCGCGACAGGCCATCAGGACATTCCCGCCGACGACTATGCACAACACCGCGTGCCCACCGGCACATTCTATATCAACCGCACGGCCAACCTTCTCAACATGTATCTGGGAGCGCTCTACGGAAGCGACACATACGTGAAGGGCTGCCACGGAAACCATATTTATCTGAATGTTGAACTGATAGAGAAAAAACGCCTGAAGCTCAGCGAGATACTTCAGACGTCGCAATCGTTTCTCCTACAATGCGAGGGCATCATCAACGTACACACCAGCGAGCGTCTTCTGACGGCCAGCGACCCACGCACGGAGATGATTCGCAACGGCTTCAACGCCAATGTCGGCGGTCAGCTGCTCATTGAGGTGGCTCCTGGATGGCAGTTGCACAACGAAACCACCAACGAACACTATCAGGTCGATGCGCGCATCGTTCATTTTCCGCTCATCATCTTCGGTGCCGGCATGAAAGCCCAGCGCATCACCACGCCCGTCACCGTCGACCGCATTGCACCAACCATTGCAAGCACCATCCACATCAGGGCGCCCAACGCCTGCTCTTCATCACCGCTTTTCTAAATGAAGAGTCATGCGCGAATGCAAGCTCAAGGCCGCCATTCGCCCGGAAATCCATAAATAATTGAAAAATGTGCAACTTTTACGAAATATTCTTCGTAACTTTGCACGCTCATTCACAACGCATCAAAAAATCATAAAACAACATACCCATGGGATTAAACAAGTTATTAAAGTCATTGTTTGGTGACAAGTCTTCACGCGACCTGAAGCTCATCCAGCCTCTGGTAGACAAGGTGAAGAAAGCCTATCCCGAAATACAGGCACTCAGCAATGACGAGCTCCGCCAGAAGACGAAGGAGATTCAGCAATACGTCCAGTCGTCGGCGGATGAACAGAAGAAGAAGATTGAAGAACTGAAGGCAACGATTGAGGACACTCCGCTCGATGAGCGCGAGGCCATCTTCAACCAGATTGACAAGCTCGACAAGGAGGTGCTCGACATCTATGAGAAGGCCCTCGACGAGGTGATGCCAGTGGCCTTCAGCATTGTGAAGGAAACGGCTCGACGCTTTGCCGAGAACGAGGAGACCATCGTCACGGCCACCGACTTCGACCGTGAACTGGCCGGCGACCCCCGCAAGGACTTCATCACCATCGACGGCGACAAGGCCATCTACCACAACCACTGGACGGCAGGCGGCAACGACCTGAAGTGGGAGATGGTGCACTACGACGTGCAGCTCTTTGGTGGCGAGGTGCTCCATCAGGGCAAGATTGCCGAGATGGCCACGGGTGAAGGTAAGACCCTTGTTGCCACCCTCCCCGTCTTCCTCAATGCACTGACGGGCAACGGCGTGCACGTGGTCACGGTGAACGACTACCTGGCCAAGCGTGACTCCGAGTGGATGGGACCGCTCTACATGTTCAACGGCCTCTCGGTCGATTGCATCGACAAGCACCGCCCCAACTCGCCAGAGCGCCGCAAGGCCTATCAGGCAGACATCACGTTCGGTACCAACAACGAGTT
>JAFWQE010000104.1 GCA_017509155.1 Prevotella sp. | reverse complement strand
CGAGTCCTTAAACCCAAGGAAATAGAGCACGCCGTCAAGACCTATGGTGTTGATGCTCTGCTTCGCGGTTGCCACTACGCGCGGCTTGGCATGGAAGGCAATGCCGAGGCCAGCTGCCGAAATCATCGGCAGATCGTTGGCTCCGTCGCCCACTGCAATGGTCTGCGCCAGGTTCACTTTCTCCACCTGTGCTATCAGTTTCAGCAGCTCTGCCTTGCGGTGACCGTCAACAACGTCGCCCACATAGCGCCCTGTCAGCTTCCCCGCCTCGTCAATTTCCAGCTCGTTGGCATACACATAGTCGATGCCATAGCGACGCTGCAGGTATTCGCCGAAATAGGTGAAGCCGCCCGAGAGTATCGCAATCTTGTAGCCACAACGCTTCAATACCGACATCAGTCTGTCGACGCCCTCGGTGATAGGCAGGTGCTCGGCAATGTCGCGCATGACGCTCACGTCGAGTCCTTTCAGCAGTGCCACCCTCCGCGTAAAGCTCTCCTTGAAGTCTATCTCACCGCGCATGGCACTCTCTGTTATCGCCCTCACCTCAGCACCTACGCCGGCTCGCTCGGCCAGTTCGTCGATGCACTCTGTCTGGATGAGCGTGGAGTCCATGTCGAAACAGATGAGCCGACGGCTCCGGCGGTACATGTCGTCGCGCTGAAGCGAGAAGTCGAACGCCATCTCCGAAGACAAATGCATCAGCTCTCCTTGCATGGCACCGCGGTCAACAGGCTCGCCTCGCAAAGAGAACTCTATACACGCGCGTACTTTTTTATTCTCTTCTCTCAGACTCATGCGTCCCGACAGGCGCAGAATACTGTCGATGTTGAGGCCCTGCTGCGCAATCACCTTCGTGGCAGCCTCTATCTGTCGCGCCGAAAGCGAACGGCCTATCAGCGTCAGAATGTAGCGGTTCTTGCCCTGACGCCCCACCCATGCCTCGTATTCCTCATCGGTGATAGGCGCAAAACCGATGTTCACGCCCAGCTCTGTTGCCTTGAACAGCAACTCTTTCATCACCTGTCCGGAGTGCATTTCGTCAATCCTGATGAGGATACCCAGCGATAAAGTGGAGTGAATATCGGCCTGACCAATGTCCAGAACCTTCGCATCATACTTCGCCAATATGCCCATCACCGACGCCGTAAGTCCCGGACGGTCCTGACCAGTGATGCGCACCAGTATCTGTTCTTCAGCCCTTGGCCCTTCCTTCGTCATGTCTTTCTCCATATCATTTTGTTTTAGTTTCGGATTCGCTCAGCTGAAGAAGCCGAGTCGTTTTCCTTTTTTTTGTTTATATTTCCGCCGCAAAGGTACACATTTTTTCCCACACCTGCCTTATTCTCGCAAAGAATTATCCCTTGCCGAAGTCCATGTCTGCACAAATGATGCTCTTCAATGAATGAACGGCGGCAGCAAATTCTTCACTCTTCACTTTTCACTCTTCACTTTCCCTTGATGTGTATGGCTATTCGGAATTTTCTTCGTACTTTTGCAAAAGAAACCCCAAAAAGGAAAGAACCATGAGAAAAACGCTGATGACCATTACGATGATACTGCTGTCCGTTTGCGGCGTTCTGGCGCAGCAGGCAGACAGGGCGCAGTCTGACAGGCTGTTTGCCGAGGGCGTGGAGAAATACCGTTCGGGCAAGTATGCCGACGCGCTGGCCTGCTTCGAACAGGTGCTGGCCATCGACCAGCAGACGTGCCAGGAGACCGAGGCGCGACTCTTCTACGGCCCCATGTGGATGGCTGCGTGCCACTACAAAATGGGCAACAAGGCGGCTGCCGAGGAACTTAACCCGCAACACTACATGGCAGAGCCCGTCGACAGGCGACTAACGGTCGTCTCCGACAGCCTTTCCTCCGTGGCCCAGCAGCTGATGGCCGAGGGACGTTTTGACGAGGCGCTGCCCTTGATGAGCCGATGTGCTGAGATGGAAAAGGCTGCGCTCGGCGAGGGTTACTGGTATGTGGGCTCGTGCACCTCGCTCGGACAGATTCACGAGAGCCTCGGACAGGTGGACGAGGCCAAGCAGTGGTACCAGAAGGCTGTGGACATCAACGCGAAGGTGTTTGGCAAGACATCGGTCGACTATCTCAGCTCGCTCTACGACCTGGCGTACTGCTACCACCGTAACGGCGACTACCAGCAGGCGTCAACGATCATGCACGAGTGCCAGCAGGTGGTCAGGAAGACGAAGAACGACAACGACCAGCGCGTCATGGACATGCTGGTGCCCTACTTCGATGCTTGCCTCAGACACTCGGAAGGCCACTTCCTGGAGGCGGTCCGCCTGGGCGAGACGGCGCTCGAGAAAGCCCATCTGGTGCTCGACTTCGACTCGCTCTCGGTGGCCGGCGTGCAGCGCGACCTGGCCGGATTCTGTGCCGACGTGGGACAGACCGACCGCGCCATCGAGCTGAAGAAAGCCTGTCTGCCCGCGTTCCTCAGCGCTGAGGGCGAGGACGGAAACGATGTCATTGCCATTCGTCTGGAACTGGCCAGCCTCTATTGCAACAAGAGCGACTACGCACAGTCGCTGGCGCTGAGCGAGGAGGTGATGAACCAGCTCAGGCGTCTCGACCAACTTGGTGGCTCGCACTACATCAACTGCCTGCAAAACATGGCCGATGTGTACACCCAGCAAGGGCATTTCGACCAGGCGGCAGAACTGCTGAAGGAAGCCCTCGACACCGTGGAGCGCGACCTGGGAAAGCAGAACAACGTCTATCTGGCACTGCTGAACCGCTACGGACAGGCCATTCTCACCAAGGGAGACCTGCCCAGCTACCGGCAGACGATAGACGAAAGCCTGAACATCAACCGCACCATCCATGGCGAACAGTCGCCTCTGTATGCCGACGCATTACTCACACTCGCACGCTACTACAGCTATCGCGACAGCATAGACCTGGCCATCGAGACCGCCAGAGAGGCAGAGGCCATCGTGAAAAAGACCGAAGGACAGAACTCCTACACATACATCACCCTGCTCGACCTGATGGCTTCGCTCCATCAAATGAAGGCCGACTACCGCCAGGCACTGCAGATGATGCAGCAGGCAGTGGCGCTGGAGGAGAAGCTCTTCGGCACGGGAGAACACGTCTACTACACACACCTGAACCACCTGGCCAACATCTACAGCTTGATGGAAGAACACCAGCAGGCACTCAAACTGCACCTGCAGGTGCTCAGGTTCTATGAACAGAACTACGGAAAGACCCATAGCCACTGTGCCAACCAGCTGCAGACCATCGCCGACGACTACGCCCAGATGGGCAACCTGCAGCAGGCCGTCGACCTCTGTCAGCAGGCGCTCGACATTGTGGGCAACCAAATTGGCAGGCAAAGCCTGGAATACTCCTACCCGCTGGAGAAGCTGTCCGACCTCTATGCTGGCATGGACAACTATGGCATGGGACTGAAAACCCTGCAGCAGGCGGCCGACATCAGGCGCGAGCACCTCGGAACCAGTCACCCACAATATGGCCTGATCCTGCAGCAAATGGCCCAGGCCTACAACATCTTCACCGATTATCCCAAGGCCATTGAGCTGCAACGGCAGGCCGTGGACATCTTCCAGCAGATGGAAGACAAGCACAACAAATTCTACCTGAATGCCCTTGTGGCCCTGTCGAACCTCTACACCACGAGCGGCGACTTTGAGAACGGAGTGATCTGGGCCCGCAAGGCACTCAGCGAACGCGAGCAGGCCTACGGCACCAACAGTCTGGCCTACGCCAGCAATCTCTATTCAATAGCCCTCCCATTGATGCGAATGGAGCGCTACGACATGGCACTTCCACTCCTGGAAAAAGCCACCGAAATGCAGCAAAGGCTGGCAGGTGAGAACGATGCCAACTACCAGATGTGGACCAGCTTCCTGGCCCTCTGCCATCTGATGAACCGCGATTTCGACGCCAGCGAGAAGAGCCTCAACAAGGTGATTGCGCTGAACAGGCAGAAAGGTTTTCTCGACAACCTCATGCTGGGAATGGAACAGCTGTTTCTCGCCATCACACAAATAGTGGGCGAGAGATGGGAACCGGCGGCACAGAACGCGGAGAAGGCCATGAACACGTTCAGCAATTCCATCTACCATTTCTTCGGCATTCTGTCCAAGCAACAGCGGGAAGCCTACTGGTCGCAATACCGCGCGCTCTACGAGGAATACCTGCCCAAGATTGCCTTCAACGTAGACAACGACCGCTACAACACCACGCTCTACGACGCGCAGCTGCTGTCGAAGGGACTGCTGCTCAACACCGAGATCGAGGTGAACCAGCTCATTCGCGAGAGTGGCGACACGGCCTTGGTGGCCCGTTTCGACAGGTTGCAGTCGCTCCGTCAGACCATCGACAAGCTGCGGCAGATGCCCGAGCAGCAGCGCGTGGCCAACGTCGACGAGCTGCAGCAGCAGTTGGTCATGGAGGAACAGCAGCTGGCACGCCTCTCATCCGAATATGGCGACTACACGGCGCGCCTGCGAACCACATGGCAACAGGTGAAGCAGCACCTGAAGGCCGACGACATGGCCGTGGAGTTCGTGCATGCCGACAACGCATACGCAGCGCTCTGTCTGTTCCCATGGTCGGAGAAACCGCAGCTCGTCGGTCTCTTCACCGACGACGAACTGGCCGCCATTCCCGCCAAAGACTACTACACCACCACGCGCCTCTACGACCTCATCTGGCGAAAGATGAACATCATAAAGTACACTAAGAACATCTACTTCGCACCGGCTGGCGAACTCCACAACATCGCCATTGAATATCTGCCCGTCAATGCCGACGGTGCCACCATGGCCAGCCAGTATGCCATGTACCGCCTGTCGTCGACGCGCGAGGTGGTGTTCCAGAAGACGCACCCCACCGAATGGCGAGCCGTGCTCTATGGCGGACTGGAATACGACGCCGACCCCGAGAGCCTCAGCGAGGAAAACCGACGCAACCACGCCACGCGCAGCATAGACGCCGTGGAGGCCTTCCGCAACCACCTGCTGGCCGACAGCCTCGGCATGCGATCGGGGGTGACCTATCTGGAGGGAACGCTCCGCGAAGTGGAGGCCATCGACAAGACCATTTCCGGGCAGACAGCATCGTGCAGGCTCTACACCGAAATGGCGGGCACCGAGGAAACCATCAAGAACCTCTCGGGAAAACCCGTCACCACGCTCCACATCGCCACCCACGGATTCTACTGGCCCGAGAGCCAGAAGTCGTCGGAAGGCATGCTGTCGTTCATGCAGGCCTTCAGCGAAGGCTCGACACCGCAGGAAGACAAGGCGCTCACTCGGTCGGGACTGCTCTTCGCGGGCGCCAACAACGTGTTCAACGGCATAGACATTCCGCAGTCGCAAGACGACGGTGTGCTCACCGCGCGCGAGCTTCCGCTGCTCGACCTGCGCCACACTGACCTCGTCGTTCTGTCAGCCTGTCAGACCGCTCTCGGAAAAATCACCGGCGACGGCGTGTTCGGACTGCAGCGAGGATTCAAGAAGGCGGGCGCGAAGACGCTCCTCATGAGCCTCTGGAAAGTGGACGACCACGCCACACAGCTGCTCATGACCGAGTTCTATCGCAACCTCACCGCCGGACAGTCCAAGCGTCAGGCCTTCATCGCTGCGCAGCAGCATCTCCGCCAGTGCGAGGGAGGCAAGTACGACAAGCCCGAATTCTGGGCCGCCTTCATCCTGCTCGACGCAACGGAATGAGCTGCCCAGGCCGCAGTTTACGGGCAACACAAACGCCAAAAGAAATCAGCATTGACACCCAGAAACAGCAGGAGGCCAGGCCCGAAAGCCCAGCCTCCTGCTTCTGTTTTACCAATTCTCCCCGCCTTTTCCGACATCTCATTCCCGTCTGTGCTTTCATTATCATCACCGAATAAAAAGTATTTGATGCCATTAAAAATGCCTATAACGTATATGAACACCGTTAAAAGCACCAATATCAAAAATGCAATTACTCAACTTTCGCAAGTTGATGTAGTTCAGGAGTTACAGGAGTTCTGGAGTTCAGACAATACTTCCAACCCCTGTAAACTGACGCAAAGAGAGCCTTCAGCACTATCGTCT
>JAFWQE010000103.1 GCA_017509155.1 Prevotella sp. | reverse complement strand
TGAAATATTCCTCCAAAAGGAGTGATTCTCTCAGATTTTATTTGTACTTTTGCCATGCCATTGATGATTTTGCTTGTCTTGATTTTGCAGCACTAAGGTAAGTGAAAAATCTGACATGGCAAAATCCTGGGCCGCTCGGCTCTGCCGCTTGCCACAGCAAGAACTTTTTGTTGCTCAGGAACTTATAAAAACAGTTAAACTAAAGTGCTGCGGAATTTAGGGTATAAAGAATAGGTGATGTGTAAAGAACGAAGAAAGAAACTATGCCAGAGATAAAGAAGACCACAAGGCTTGACAGCCTGCTGAAAGAGGTGCTGGAACTATGCACCAGCCGGCGTGATGAATTTGTCATGCCCGAACACCTGCTGCTGAAACTGCTTGATGAGGAGGAATTCTCAGACCCTCTCGACTTGTTTGCCCATGTTGATAGGATAAGAAGACGACTGAACGAAAAGCTTGATGAAGTGGAGACGGTCCCCGAAGACAGGACCGACTATCAGCCCGAGACATCGGCACAGATGTTGAAGGTGGTGGAGAAGGCCTGCAATCAGGTCATCTTCAGCGGCGCTACCAAGCTCGACATTCCCCATCTCGTCATCGGTCTGCTCGACCTGGAAGACTCGTGGGCATCGTATTTGTTGAACAGTGAACTGGGTGACAGCAAGGCCGACTTCGTCAGTTGCGTCATTACGAACTACGATGCCGACGACGAAGTGATGAACGAATACATCGCCGGCGACGCCGACGAAACGGAGGAACCGAAGAGCGAGGCATGGCGCAAACTGGTCACTTGTCTGAACGACACCCTCGCCTCGCACAATCCTTTGATAGGCCGTGAGCGCGAGTTGGAGCGCACCATCCAGGTGCTATGCCGCAAGGAGAAGAACAACCCCTTGCATGTAGGTGAGCCGGGCGTGGGTAAGACATCGCTCGTGTATGGTCTCACAAAGCTCATCGAAGAGGGCAAAGTGCCTGAGCGTCTGCAGGGGTGCAAGGTCTATCAGCTCGACATGGGCACGCTGGTGGCGGGAACGCAATACCGCGGTGACTTTGAAAAGCGCATCAAGACCGTCATGGACGGCATCTCGGCAGAGGGACCTGCCATCGTCTACATTGACGAGATACACAACATGATTGGCATGGGCCAGACGGGCGAAGGCTCCATGGACGCGTCGAACATGCTGAAACCCTATCTGGAACAGGGCAGCCTGCGCTTCATCGGCTCGACGACCTACGAGGAATACAATCGCTATTTCGCCCGCAGCAAGGGCATCGTCAGACGCTTTCAGCAGATAGACATATCCGAGCCTTCCATCGACGACGCCATCAAGATACTGCAAGGCCTGCGCGAGAAATATGAGCAGTTCCACGGCGTCGTCTACGAAGACGCTGCCCTGGAACACGCGGTGCGGCAGAGCGCGAAGTACATCAACGACCGCTTTCTGCCCGACAAGGCCATCGACCTCATGGACGAGGCCGGGGCTGCCGCACAGATGAAGGAGGGGAAAGACCTTCCTGCGTTGTCGGTTGAAGGGGAAGATGGCGACAAAAAGCGGCTGGTGGTCATTGGAAAACAGCAGATTGACGACGTCCTTCAGAAGGTTTGCAAGATAGATGCCGTGGCGCTGAAAGAGGACAGCAACGAACAGATTGAGAGTCTCAACGAGCGCATCGCCGCCCGCATCTATGGGCAAGACGAGGCCGTGCGTCAGGTGGTGGAGGCCGTGCAGATGTCGAAAGCCGGACTGCTCGACGAAGGGAAGCCCATGGCATCGCTGCTGTTTGTCGGTCCCACAGGTGTGGGAAAGACCGAGGTGGCCCGTGTCTTGGCACAGGAACTTGGCATCAGTCTGGTGCGCTTCGACATGAGTGAGTACACCGAGAAACACACGGTGGCCAAGCTCATTGGATCGCCTGCCGGCTATGTGGGCTACGAAGACGGCGGACTGCTGACAGATGCCATCCGCAAGACTCCGAACTGCGTGCTGCTGCTCGACGAGATAGAGAAAGCCCATCAGGACATCTACAACATCCTGTTGCAGGTGATGGACTACGCCAGCCTGACCGACAACAAGGGGCGCAAGGCCGATTTCCGCAACGTGGTGCTCATCATGACGAGCAATGCCGGTGCACAATATGCAGGGCAGAGCGTGGGATTCGACGCCCATGTGAGCCGTGGCGAGGCCATGATGAAACAGGTGAAGAAGACGTTCAAGCCCGAGTTCATCAACCGCTTGTCGGGAACGGTCGTCTTCCGCGACATGGATATGCCCATGGCAGAGCTCATCCTCGACAAGAAACTGCGCGAACTGCAGCAGAAGCTCACGGCCAAGAGCGTCACGCTCGAACTCACTGCCGAGGCCCGGCGCTTGCTGCTCCAGAAGGGCTTCACCAAGGAATACGGTGCCCGCGAGATGGACCGTGTCATTGCCCAGATGCTGAAGCCGCTGCTCATGCGCGAAATCCTGTTCGGACAGCTGAAGCAGGGTGGGGTGGCACAGGTGGGCGTCGGTGCTTCCAAGGACAATAGCGCTACAGGGGCGCAGACATCGTCGCAGCAGCTTGTGCTCATCAGTGACCCAGCGAAAAAGAACGATTAGCCTGGGCTCTTAGTAGGCAGAGGCACCGCCTCTGCTTTTTAACCATTAAACACCTGTCAATGACATCATGGTTTTCCAATTAGATTCTGGTATTTGGTTTCCCGATCCTCATCTGGCCGAAGACGACGGATTGCTCGCCTTAGGCGGTGACCTCAGCGTCGACCGCCTGCTGCTGGCCTACGACTATGGCATCTTTCCGTGGTACAGCTTTCGCGACAGCGACGAGATAGCGTGGTATTGTCCGCATGAGCGTTTTGTCATCTTTCCCGACGAAATCCACATCTCTCATTCCATGCGCACGCTGCTCAACCACACGTCGTCATGGCTTACGCCGCGAAAGGATGCGCGCTACAGGCTCACCATTAACAAGGATTTCGAGGGCGTCATCAGCAACTGTAGCAAGCTGCGCTATGAAGAGCAGGGTGCCTGGCTGGGTGAGGATATGATAGCCGCCTACACAAAACTCCATCAGCTGGGCTATGCGATGAGCGTGGAGGTGTGGGAGGTGAATGCCGCTGAAGCATCGAATGAGGAGCCTCCGCACGACAGACTGGTGGGCGGACTCTATGGCGTGGCTGTCGGAAAGAGTTTCATTGGCGAAAGCATGTTCTCGCTGGTGCCCAGTGGAAGCAAGCTCGCACTCATCTATCTGGCGCAGATGCTGGGAAGAAAGGGCGGTGGACTCATCGATTGTCAGTTGCATACGCCCCATCTGCAAAGCATGGGCGGCAGGTATATTGATTATGAAACGTATTTGAAAGTGCTGCGCGCCAAATGAACCTTAACAGGTTGTCAGTCAGTTGTTTTTTGTCGTTTTTGTCAATCCTTCGCTTCAATGTCAACTCATATATGTCATTATTTGCTCATTTGAGCAATGTTTAATCAAGTTTAAGAAATTGTCAGCAAAGTTTATCGTAGTTTAAAATCAGTGCCATCCTGTCCTCTAACGGAAGTCAATTTGTCATTCGGCACGTTTGTTGCACAGACATTCAGTGAGAGCTGGAGCTTAGGCGAAGGCAATCAAACAACATACGTTCAACTTAAAATATAAATAGGAGGTATTGATTATGTTACCAGTAATGTTTAAAAACAGTTGGTTCCCAACAGTATTTGACGATTTCCTGAACACTGATTTCATGCCTCGCGCCAATACAACGGCACCCGCAGTCAATGTCAAGGAGGACGAGAAGGCC
>JAFWQE010000102.1 GCA_017509155.1 Prevotella sp. | reverse complement strand
CCGCATGTTTGGGGAGTTTAGGAGTTTGGGAGTTCTTTCTCCGCTTCGCTTTGAAAGCGTCCCTACGGGCCGAGCGTCCGCGGCTTTCAGCCGCTGGAGTTTAGACGATACTTGTTGCGGGGACACCGCAAATTCACTATTGTCCAAACTCCCAAACTCCCAAACTCCAAGGGACAGACAGGACTTGCGGAACTTAAAAAAATGACTAATGTACAACATGACATGGACGAGATAGGAAACATCATCACCCTTCCCAAGCACTTCGACCCCAGAGGAAACCTCACGGTGGCCGAACAGCTGAAGGACATTCCCTTTGAGCTGAGCCGTGCCTACTGGGTGTATGACGTGCCGGGAGGAGAGAGCCGCGGCGGTCATGCCCACAAGGAATGCGTAGAGTTCATCATTGCCGTGAGCGGCGCCTTCCACGTCACCCTCGATGATGGCCGGCAAAAGAAAACCTATCTGCTCAACCATCCGTGGCAGGGATTGCTTGTCAGGACGGGAATATGGCGCACGCTCGACGACTTCTCATCGGGTGCTGTGTGTCTGGTGCTGGCCTCTCATCCCTACGATGAAGACGACTATCTCTATGAGTACGATGAGTTTCTGGAATACGTTTCTTCGCTACGCCGACCGGCTCCGTGCGACGGTCAGAAAACTGCTGCCCAATGATTGAGGTAAGACGATACACCGAAGGCGACGCACAGGCGTGGAACGCATTTGTGGAAAGAGCCAGGAACGCCACGTTCCTCTTCGACCGCCGATACATGGACTACCACAGCGACCGGTTTGCCGACCACTCGCTGCTGGTGTACCGTCGCGGCCGGTTGCTGGCGCTATTTCCTGCGAACAGCTCTGGGCGTGTTGTCTATTCCCATCAGGGACTCACCTACGGCGGTCTTGTCACCGACCAGCAAGCCACGACAGCCTTGGTGCAGGACATCTTTCGGGCCATCAACGACTACTATCGCAAAGAACGCTTCGAGCGCGTTGTCTACAAAGCCCTGCCGTGGATTTATCACGACTATCCTTCCGAGGAGGCCCTCTACGCGCTCACCAGTGTTTGTCAGGCTCATCTGAAGAGCCGCGCCGTTGGCACCGCCATGCCGTTGCACGGACATCTGCCCTTTACCGAAGCGAGGAAGTCGGGGCTGCGAAAGGCTCGCCGGGCAGGTCTGCAAGTGGCGCAGTGCAACGACATAGAGACCTTCTGGCATATCCTCGACGACAACCTCTGGCGTAGCCATGGGGCGCATCCCGTGCACACACTCGAAGAACTTTGTCTGCTGGCGCAGCGCTTTCCTCAGAACATCGCGCTCTACATGGCAACCCTCGACAACGTTCCCGTGGGCGGCGTCCTGCTCTATCTCTCGCGACAGGTGGTACACACCCAGTACATCTCTGCCACAGAGCAGGGAAAGAGGGTAGGGGCCATCGACGCCATCTTTGAGCATCTGCTCAGTGAGGACTACGCGCAGCGCTTCTTCGATTTCGGCACCTCCGTCATAGGCAGTACGTGTGAACTCAACGAGCCGCTCATCTTCCAGAAAGAAGGCTTCGGCGGGCGCGCCGTCTGCTACGACGTCTACGAGTGGGAATTGTGGAAACTGAGAAACCTGGGAAACTGAGAACTGAGAACTGAGAGGTGAGAACTGAGAGGTGAGAACTGAGAGGTGAGAACTGAGAGGTGAGAACTGAGAAGTATCGTCCAGACTCCCAAACTCCCAGACTCCCAAACTCCAATAGATGAGAAGTGACAAATACCGTCCAGATTCCCAGACTCAAAAAAACAAGAATAAAAGCACAAGCAGACCATGATAGAATACCTCTCTCTTCGCAAGATTACGGCACTGCACGCCGATGAAATCCATGAGGCCATCGCCCACGTTGTAGATGGCGGCTGGTATGTTCGTGGCGAGGCCGTGGCGCAGTTCGAGAACGACTATGCCCGCTACATCGGCACGCGACATTGCGTCGGTGTGGCCAACGGGCTCGATGCGCTGACGCTTATCCTGCGGGCCTACATGGAGATGGGCGTGATGAAACGCGGCGATGAGGTCATCGTGCCGGCCAACACCTACATTGCCACCATTCTCTCCATTACCGAGAATGGGCTGGTGCCTGTGTTGGTGGAGCCCTCCTTAGACACGCTGCAGATTGACGATGCGCTCATAGAGCAGGCGCTGACGCCCAGAACGCGGGCCGTCATGGTGGTGCATTTGTACGGACGTTGTGCCATCACGCCGCGCATTCTCGACATCTGTGCAAGAAATGGTCTGAAACTGATTGAAGACAATGCGCAGGCTCATGGCTGCCGTTACGATGAGAGGCTGACGGGTTCGCTGGGCGACGCTGCTGCCCATAGCTTCTACCCTGGTAAGAATCTCGGTGCCCTGGGTGACGGTGGCGCCGTGACAACCGACGATGAAGAGCTGGCCGATGTGGTGAGGTCGCTGGGCAACTATGGCTCCAGCCGAAAGTATGTCTTCGACTATCTGGGGCGCAACAGTCGCCTCGATGAGCTGCAGGCCGCCGTGCTCAGCGTGAAACTCCGTCATCTTGACGCAGACAACGCCCGGCGTCGCATCATTGCCGATTACTATAACGAGCATCTCCGCGTGCCGTCGCCCATCCGTAGCGGTGTCTACCACGTCTATCCCATCCTTCACCCACGTCGTGACGAACTGCAGCAATACCTTTTCGACAACGGTGTGCAAACGATGATTCACTATCCCATTCCCCCGCACAAACAACGTTGCTATGGTGAGTGGAACCACTTGTCGTTCCCCATTACCGAGCAGATACACCGCGAAGAACTCAGCCTGCCCTGCAATCAGACCATGACACTCGAAGAGGCCGCGCGCGTGGCAGAGTTAGTGAATATGTTATAAAAAACCTAAAACCCACCCCTGTCCCTCCCAAAGGGAGGGAGCTGCAGAGAGCTGAACTTAGTGGTGAGTGGTGAGAGGTGTGAACCTCCCCTGTCCCTCCCTGCTCAGTGAGGGAGATGTCGTCTCTCCGCAGAACCCCTCCCTTGGGGAGGGGCTGGGGTGGGTCTCACTTATCACTTCTTATCACCACTTTCTTCCCTTTGTGCAAATAGATGCCGTTGCGCGTAGGAGCTGATGGCAGACGGCGGCCGTCGAGCGAGTACCATGCATCACTGCCAACGGGCTCTGCCTCAATGGAGGTAATGGGCGTCGGCTGCGAATTCGTTGGAACATAATAATGATAGAACGCGAAGTAGTCTTTGGTAATGAACTTCCCAAAAACGTCGGGGTAATGGCCGTTTAACGTGCAGCCCGTGTAGTCGCTAAACGCATAGCCGTTGTCAGCAGTGAACACTCCCATCAGCTGATAGACCTTACCCTCTTGGAAGGTCTCTCCCTCTTCCATTTGCCGGTTTTCGTCAACCACAGTCCATATAATGCCGCTCAATGTACAGCCCTCCGTGGTATCCTGATACGGGTGAAGTGCCATGTCGTCTGCAGGATCATGACCGATGACGGGCTCCGGCAACTCGATGTCAATGTTAGGAATGAGCATGTCGTTCTGGCGTTCACCCACATAGATGTTGAACTGATAGCATTGGGTGCCGTCCGACATGTTTGTTACGTAATCGCATTGTACCAACGTCCCGTCGCTTTTACGGATATAACCTGGAGCATCATCGACAATGGTGATGTCGGAGTTGCAGGGAGCTACATAGATGAGAGCGGAATAGTTGTAGTTCTTTTGGAATGTTGTTGTCGTCATGTCTACGGGTCCCCATTTCGTATACATGATTTCTTTCACATAGCTCCCAGGCGTGGACGTATATAAGTCGTAGTCGCCGTAGTTGCCAGCCTCTGGCCATGTCAAGTCTTCGATAACAACTTCTTGAATGGGGTCAATCTTGACGATATCTTTGAACCACTTGAGCCAGGTGATTGAACATTTGTAGGGGTCGGGTACGTGTAACTTGTCGATTTTTCTATCACCATAATTGTGAAACACATAGCCGTCGGGCGATACTGTGGGAGGGGTAGATGAGCATAGGTAGACATCTGTGAGGCCGGTATCGCTAAAGGCATAATTATCGATTCTGGTCAAGGTTGATGGCAGTGTGATGGATTTCAGTTGACTACATTGGGAAAATGCATATTCTTTGATGGTTGTTACACCTTCGGGGATTCTTACCGTTGATAGGTTTTCACAATGAGAAAACGCATCAGGACCGATGCTCTTCACTTCTTGGGGAATATTGATACTCTTGAGATTGGAGCACTGGGAGAAACACCTGGTATCTATAAATTCCAGATGTGATGGTAGTCTTACTTCTTCCAGTTTCTCACATAGTTCAAATGCTGCTAAACCAATTTCGGTGACATTGTCAGGGATGCTGATAGATTTCAATGCAGAACAACATCTAAAACATTTGTAGCCGATATACTTCATTTTCTCACCAAAGACGACCGTTTGCAAGGCGGTACAACCTGCGAAAACCTCAGCGCCCACAATATAGGCGTTTTCCTCGGGCTTCTCGATGGGGCCATAAATGCGAACGGTTTGCAAAGAGGTGCAGCCGGCAAAGGCATCAAAGAATA
This sequence comes from Prevotella sp., assembly GCA_017509155.1. Classification (GTDB taxonomy): domain Bacteria; phylum Bacteroidota; class Bacteroidia; order Bacteroidales; family Bacteroidaceae; genus Prevotella. The sequence continues at coordinate 23,482 of JAFWQE010000102.1, read as the reverse complement.
AACTAATCACATTTTCGGGTATAGTGATGGTCTTTAGGTTTGTGCAGTTCATGAAGGCTTCGGGGAGAATACGTTCGACGGAGTTTGGAATCCTGACATAGTCAATCTGGCAGCCTTTGAAGGCTCTGTAGTAGATGTATTTGACTTTTAAGCCTCCTACCTCTTCGGGGATGATGAGTGTGCCGCGAAGAGTGGGGTCGATGCAGGGAGTGAAATCGTCTTCCTCGGCATTTTGTGCCCAAACATAGCAGTCGTCATCCTCTATGAAGAAAAGCATGGGGACTTGCTTGACGATGCCGTCGGTGGTGATGAGGGTGGCGTTGGCTACTAACTCATAATCGTCTGCGTGACAACTGCATGAGAAGGAGAGCAATAGACAGAGAATGGTCCATAGCCTCCAGGTTTGTTTCTGAGGGGTTGCTTCTTTTTTCATTTTGATGTCTGGTTTTTGATGGATGATGTTATTCCTTTATCAAGTTTGCATTTCCTTTGGAGTATGGAAATTTGGGAGTTTGGGAGTATGGACGATATTTTGTCGTGCTCCATTCAGCCGAAAGAACTATTGTCCAGACTCCAACGGCTGAAAGCCGCGAAAACTCCCAGACTCCTGAACTCCTTAGATATGCGACGCTCGAACATGTTTGCTCTGCTTGCAGAGAACTTGGATGATATTAAAAAACGGGGAGGGATTTACCTCCCCGTTTGTCGTCTTTCGTTTCTTCCACTTTGTTCAGAAGTCAACGGGATTTGTCTCAAGGGTCACGGCATGAGGATAACGGTGGCCGAGCGGGCTGCCTGTGCGCCCATGACGAGCACCTGCGCGATGTCAGCGGTCTTCGATGGGCCACTGATGAAGGTGCCGTAGCCATAGTCGTTGAACTCGATGCGCTTGTATGCCTCATGCATGTTGTGGACAATCTCCGTTTTCTTCAGCAAGATGACAAGGTTCTCGGAGATGAAGCAAACGGCCTTTTCCTCCATCTGCTGTGGTATCCACACGCAGGCATTCTCGGCAACGCCGAACGAGCCTCTGATGACGCCCACATCGGTGCCGTTGAGAGCCTGTGGCGAGCCGATGGTGTCGGGGTTGCGCGTGGCGATGTTGATTTCCGGAAGGTTGCTGGCTATCTCCTGAGCGTCGGGATAGAGCTCGCGTATCAGGTCGTTCACGTCCTGACCAGGCTCCAGCTCGACCACTTTTCCGCCGACGTTCTGCGTCATCGAGATGAACTGCACGAGCGGGTCGGGATACTTGATGGCATCAATGTCCGTGAGGTCGGGCATGGGGAACTGCTGTTGTATGTTTTTTCTGTACTTCGACAGGATTTCTTCTTTTGTACTCATGATTGAAACGATAAGTAATAGGTTATAAATGATAAGTGGGAGATCAGCTAAAGGTGATAGTTATCATTCTGGGCGGAGCTCGCCTTTACACTTTTCCTTTCTTCCATAGTTCCTGGAACGAGTTACGCGGGAATTTCATCATCTTATGACCATAGGCCCACGGGTTGAGGTTGCAATGCATCAGTGCCGAAGGCACCCAGTTGGCCAGCGGTGCGAACTTCATGGCCGTGTTGTAGACGCCGCTGCTTCCGAAGAGCACCTTCATGCCCTTGCACATGGTCTTCTTCTGCGGGTTGGCGGTGCCGAAGTCGTCGAGCTGTTGCCTCCATTGGTACACCTGGTCGCCGAGGTTCACCTTCACGGGACATACGGTCTGGCAGCTGAGGCAGAGCGAACAAGCCGACACATTGCCAGAGTGCTTGTCGTGGCTTCTCAGCATGCCGAGATTGATGCCGATGGGACCTGGGATGAAGTAACTGTAGCTGTAGCCGCCCGAGCGACGGTAGACGGGACAGGTGTTCATGCACGAGCCGCACCGGATGCACTTCAGCACCTCCCAGTGTTCGGGGTTGGCAATCCATTCGCTTCTTCCGTTGTCCACCAGTACGATGTGCATCTTGTCGGCCGTGGGACGTGCCTTGCGGAAGTGCGAGGTGTAGGTCGTCGTGGGCTGACCTGTTCCCGCACGGCACAGCATGCGCTGGAATACGGCCAGACACTCGTAGTTGGGAATCACCTTTTCCAGTCCGATGGCTGCAATGTGTAGCTTCGGGCACGAGGTGGACATGTCGGCGTTGCCCTCGTTGGTGCACACCACGATGTCGCCCGTCTCGGCAATGCCGAAGTTGGCCCCTGTCATGCCGGCGTCGGCTGTGAGGAACTCATTGCGCAGCGAAAGGCGGGCCATGTAGGTCAGATAGGTCGGGTCGTGGTTGCCAGGCTCTGTGCCGAGCTTCTCCTCAAACAGTTCGCCTACGTCGTCGTGGTTCAGGTGGATGGCTGGCATCACGATGTGCGAGGGCTTCTGTCCCTTCAGCTGTATGATGCGCTCGCCCAGGTCGGTCTCCACCACCTCTATGCCTTTGGCCTCGAGATACGGGTTCATCTCGCACTCCTCGGTGAGCATTGATTTCGACTTCACGATTTTCTTCACGTCGTGGTCTTTCAGAATGCCGTAGACAATCTCGTTGAACTCCTCGGCATCTTTGGCCCAATGGACGATGCATCCGTTCTTCTCGGCATTGGTGGCAAACTGGTCGAGATACTCGTCGAGGTGTGTGATGGTGTGGCGTTTGATGGCGCTGGCCTTCTCGCGCAGTTGTTCCCATTCCTGCAGTCCATAGGCCATGTTGTCGCGTTTGGTACGCACCGACCAGAAGGTGGCGTCGTGCCATTCTGCATATTTTTGGTTCTTCAAGAACTCTCTTGCTGCTTTGCTATGTGATGTACTCATGTTTTCTTTCTGTTTATAAAAGGTAAAGAATCAAAACTAACTTATATGATCAACCAAACGCAGAGACTCAGAGGCACATAGTTCCTCCTCTTTGCACAAGACCTCTGCTTCTCAGTGTCACTGTGTTCAATATATAAACTATATTTGTTCATCTACTTAATTAAGAAATGGCAATGTGGTAAAATGAAAGGCGACAGAAAATAGGCTTTCCCCTTCGGTCCGCCGAGCTAAATCTTCACTCTTCACTTTTTCAGAATGAACGGCGTTAGCAATTCTTCACTCTTCACTTTTCACTCTTCACTTTTTTTCAGATTCCTGCGGCAAGAATCTCCACTGCGTGCTTGAACTGTATGTCCTTGCCTTGCTTCTTGGCAATGCCGGCCATGTGCATCAGGCATGAGCAGTCGGGTCCTGTGATGAATTCAGCGCCGGTGTCCATGTGCCGTTTCAGCTTGTCTTTGCCCATCTGCTCGCTCACGTCGAGTTCTTCCACTGAGAACATTCCTCCAAAGCCGCAGCATTCGTCGGCCCTTTCGGGTTCCACCACTTCGATGCCCTGCTTCATTTCGAGCAGGTCGCGAATCTTGTTGAACCGTTTCTCATTGTGCTCAGTGGGCGAGCTTAGTCCTAGTTCACGCACTCCGTGGCACGAATTGTGAAGGCTCACCTTGTGGGGGAAAGCCCCTGGCAGCGACTTCACCTTCACCACGTCGTGGAGGAATTCAATCACGTCCATGGCCTTTTCTGCCGTCTCACACTTGGTCTTGCCTTTCAGCAGCCGAGGATAATTCACCCTGATGAACGCCGTGCAGCTAACGCTCGGGGCCACCACGTAGTCAAAGTCCTTGAACTTCTCTTCGAATTTCTCTGCCAGGGGCACCGCCATCTTCTCAAAGCCGGCATTGCCCATGGGCTGTCCGCAACAGGTCTGACCAAGCGGATATTCTACATCGAGCCCAAGACTTTTCAACAGCTTGTATGTGGCAACGCCGACTTCTGGATACACAGCGTCCACATAGCAGGGGATAAATAAACCGATTTTCATGCTATTATTATATTAGTTCGCTTAATAGATAGAGGTAAACACTTACGTGTTTTATTTTGCAAAAATACAAAAAAAATCCATATGCGCAAGCATTTAGCCTAAAAACTTTCAAAAAAAGTGTTTGGCTTTCAGGAGTTGCAGATGTTTTTTGGAGTTGCAGATGTTTTAGGAGTTGCAGGAGTTCAGGAGTTCAGGAGTTACAGACGATAGTTTTATTCGCTCCTTAGGAAAACACCTAGCGCTTAAAGTATCGTCTGCAACTCCTGCAACTCCTGAACTCCTGTAACTCCTTAAAAACATCTGCAACTCCTGCAACTCTGAGCTCCCCCTCACCTGACATCTATCCTTACTCCGAGCTGCAGGTCAATGCTGAGCGGCTTGTCCTTGAAGATGTTGCGGGTGTTGCTGCCGTTGTCAAAGTAGTAGGCGGCACCCGGCTCTACGAACACCGACACATGGGGCACGCAGTTCACCTGTACGCCAAGGCCAGCCTCGGCCGACAGCTGCAGGCGGTCTTTCGTCAGGTCTGACTCCATGCCGTGCAGCACCTGTCGCGCCTTCACGTTGAAGTCAGCCTCGCCTCCTGCCTTCCCGTACACTTTCAGCCGTCTGGACGCATAGAGGTCGTAGGTGACTGCCAGCGGTATGCCCACATAGTGGTAGCTTTTCTCGGTCACGATGGTCTGTTGTTCTATGTTTTGTATGAAGTCGGTGCGCAGCCGTTGGTAGTTCACGCCGGTCTTCAGACCCCATCTATCGCCGAGACGGTAGCCCACCGACAATCCGAATCTTACGGGCATGTAGTGCTTGGTCTTCTCGCTGTAGTCGCTCAGGAAGACGGGACCGCTTTGCTTGGCGCCCATAGACTGTCCTGACATGTAGGAGTTGCCAACGTTCATGGCCATCAGCTGCGACGGACTCGCCTTCACGGGCGACACATTGCTGTGTTGTCCGTTCATGTTGTTGTTGGCATAGAGTTCCACAGTCAGGTTGCCGTTGCTGACTTTCTGGCTGGTGGCGTTTGTGCGTGAAACGGTTGACGACCTCATTGGCCGCGAGCTGCGACTCTGCGCCTCCTTCATGTATGCGTCTTGTTGCTGTGTCTTTTCTTTCAGCGCATCACTTCCTTCGCCGACTATTTGCTGCGACTGATTGTCGATCTCGGCCATCCTGCTCGCCATCATCTCCGTTTCCTGGGGTAGGGAAGGAGTCTCAGCCCTGGCCAGCAGCAATGGCTCAGATGCTGTCGGCACATACGTTGAAGCCGTAGTTGTGGTCGCGTTGCGTTCCACCGATGCCGCCACATCCTGTCGCTGTTGTGCGTCCTCTTTGTGAGCTCCCGTTGCATCAGCAATGGCTGCAACTCCAGCATTCTCTTCAACGGTCATCTCATGCATCGTGTCTTTCATCAGCCAGAGTGTCCCTCCGCCCATCAGCAACAGGACGGCGGCGGCAGCTGCCGACCTCATCCACAGTGGCCACATGCGCGCTTTCCGCTCCTTTTCTTTCGTCGTCGTTGAGACCGGCTCGGTCATGGTCAGGCCAGCCTCTTGCTCTATCTGTGCCCAAAGGTCGTCGGGAGGAGCCACCTCGTAGCCCTCCATCCGGTTGCGCAGTTGTTGTTCGAAGCTTTCCTTTTTCATGTCCTTTCTTGTTTCTTCAGGTAATCGTTGATTTGCCGGGCCAGCATTTTCTTTGCCCTGAGATATTGTGACCCCGACGTGCTCTCGGTGATGCCCAGCCGCCGGGCTATCTCTTTATGGGGTATCTGTTCGAAGACAAAGAGGTTGAGCACCGTTCGGTAGCCCTCGGGCAGCTGTCCTATCATCTTTTGCAGCACGTTGGGCGGCACTCGCTCAGGTTCTGCCTCCTCCTCGTCGGCCAGGTCGGCTGTCGGCATGTCGGTGGTCTTCATCAGGCTGTCCTTGCGCAGATGCGTCAGTGCCTCGTTGACGGTGATGCGAGCCATCCATGCTCCCAGCGAGCCCTCGCCACGGTATTCAAAGCGACCTATTTCAGTAAGAATCTTCACGAAAGCGTCCTGCAACACGTCGCGCGCGTCGTCGCCAGTCCCCATGTAGCGAAGGCAGATGGCCATCAGCCGTCCGCCATAACGCTTGTAGAGACTCTGTCCGGCGGTGTGCCGGTCGTGTCCGAATGCCTCGAGCAGTTCCTTTTCTGTCGTCACTGTCAGTCTGTTGTTTTTTTCCCTGAGAACAGCAATTGCTTGGCTGGTTCCAGTGTAATCGTTTCGCCCTGGTCACCGCCTACGATGCCTATCGATGTTGCGTAGTAGCGCAGCATCAGTGACCTTGTGGAGAGATAGACGACGCCTAAGCCGTCTTGATTCCCTTGTTCGAACACCACTTTCATCCAGTACTGCTTGCCGTCGGCGTCCTGCACTCCAATGTAGTTTTCCTTGGGTGGCAGGCGGAAGTAGTAGGCATCGTTGGAATAGCCGATGTCGTTTGCCGCGTTGAAGTAGATGCTGCCCTCTGCGTTGTTGCGCATCTGCGTCGACAGCTCGTCCTCTTTCCATCCCGTTTTTCCGGTGGCGGCCATCCATTCGTCCACGAATATCTGCCACGAGAAACCACTTTTCACGACGATTCTTGAGCCATAGAAATCCATTGTGCCTGTTCCGATATCCTCGCCGTCGTACGACCATTGGCCGTAGTATTGTTCGGGAACAATCTCCACGCTCCATTCAGTACTCGCCGTGTCCTCGTTATCAATTTTGCAGCCTTGCAGCACAAGCATAGCCAGACACAGCATTGAGACCAGCCACCAGGCGTTTTTCTTCCACTTGTTCATATCTGTATCCTTTTTGATTTCTATTCTTAGAACTGCAAATTTACGAAATCTTGCACAGATACGCAAATTTTTTTGTCCGGTCATCGCCCCAGCCCCCCAAAAACCATCGAAAACCTCTCTATATAATAAAGGTGTCCACCCCCAAGCATTGTGCCCCCATCAGGCTTCGCGTACGAAGCGGCACCGCCGCTTCCCCCGTCCTCTCTCCCCCCTAAAACGCCAAAACGAACGCCCCAAAACGCTTATCTCGCGCCCCCATTTCGCTGCTTTTCCCTAACGATTCCATTGATTTCGTTGAACGATTCCATTGACATCGTCGAACAATTCCATTGATACCGTTCAACAATTCCATTGACTTCGTTCAAAAAAACTGCCAATTTTTTTTCGTTTTTCTGCCAGTTTTTTGTCGTTTAATTGGCAAACAAAAAATGGCGCGCCATCAACTGCGGCAAAAAAAACGCGCACCTTTGATGCAAGATTCCTGCAAATGTCGCGTTTTGAAAACAAAAAACATGAATTGAGATATGAAAAGAACGTCGCTGTTGTCATTGGTTTTCCTGGCGCTTGCAGTCCATGTGGGAGCGCAATCAGTAAGTCCTGAGCAGACTGCCGACACCATCAGCCCGCGCCCCATCTCACAGGTAGGCATGCTGGAATACATCTTCAAAAAGCCCGTGACGCTTGGAAAACCCACACGCAATGAGCGCACGCCGTGGCATCATCTGGTGAGCATCGGCGTGGGAACCATAGCAGACGATGACTTCTTCTACAGCTCCAACGTCGAGCCAGAGTGTTTCGGCTACTTCAACAGCGACTATCCTGACTCGCCCATGGAGCTGTATAACAACTCGAAGTATCGCTGGGGCGACCCATGGATTGGTGCTGTCTACGATGCCAGCTATCACCTGCGCATCTCCCGATGCTGGTATCTGGGACTCCACACAGGCTATCACTACGAGAGCCGCCCAGTGGAAAGCATATTGGAAAACAGGAAAGTGATGACGGAGACCTCGCGCAACTGGTACGTCATGCCCTCAGTGAGGTGGTACTACCGCGACACGCCCAGCACGCGATGGTATGGCGAGTTTGGCCTTGGCACTTGCACGCAGTGGACGCGCAAATGGCGAGTCTCCGGCACGCAGACGACCCACGATACGGCCGTCCATATCACCCTCCTCGGCTACGAGCGCACGCTCACGCACGGTCTTTTCGTCTATGGCGAGTATGGAGTGGGCTTCATGGGCCTGCTACGCTGCGGTGTGGGCTACCGGTTCTGATAGAGAGCATTCATGTAAACAATAACCCCCAACCAGTAAATATGAAACCCTTACACATGATCTTCCTTGGCGCGCTGCTGCTGACCATACAGTCGTGCTGCTACGATTACGATGAGAACGTCGGCGAAAAGACACGTCCCGCCAAGATCGCCTACAACTATGCCAAGAAAACCTTGACGCGGCAGACCGACGTGCTGGCCATGGTCTACATCTTCAGCCAGTATATGAAACAGGACAATGATGCCGCCCGCGACTCGGTCAACAGCCACCTGCTGCGCTATGTGAAGATGACCCATGAGGCTCCAAAAGACGGGAATGGCGGCACCTGGACACTGCACTCGTTCGACGAACAAAGCGACATGGCCCACTATGAAGTGACTATTCACGGCGCCGACACGGCAAAGGTGCTCAACAAGGCAGGTGTGCGGTGGGGCGTGGAAGCCATTGTCGGTGTGCATGGAGAGGCCTGCACGATGAGCCTTGTCATAGAAAGTCTCGGCGACGACCGCTGGAAGGTGGACGACTATTCGTTCATGCCCATCTCAATGGCTGCAGACGAAGAAGGGCAGCAATACTTCTCGGAGACAATCATCAGTGAGCAGTTCGGCAGCAACAATGAGGCCTGGACGCTCGCATGGCATCGGGTAGACGGTCACCAACCCTTCATCTATGCTGAGCTGGAAGGCCACGGGCAGCTCATCAGTGCCATGACTCCGAGAATGGCCATGGACTATATGGTGCAGAAACCGCTGAGGGTCGTCTATGTGGGCATGGACTATTCCGTGCAGCCCAGCGCCCAGCTCTGGGGCATCGTTCAGTGGCAGCGCAGGGCCTATCCTTTCCTCACCTTCTGGCAAGACGGGCAGATACGCCTTCTCGTGGACGACATCATTGATGGCACGGTTGACGAAATCACCGCCACCATGTTGTGGCAGTCGGTCTTGCTGGATTATGCCGGCCATGTGGACGAGTGTATGTACTGGTGAGCTGATCAGCTATCAGGAGTTTCATTCAGGAGTTCAGGAGTTCAGGAGTTACAGGAGTTACAGAAGTTGCAGACGATACTTATAGCTTTTGAATGGCCGGCTTTAAGGAGTTGCAGGAGTTCTCTGCAAGCAGAGCGTCCAAGGCCTAATGCCCTTGGCCGAGCGCAGGAGTTGCAGGAGTTACAGACATTAGTTTTATTGGGTCAATTTAAAGAGCCGAGCAAAAAGTATCGTCTGTAACTCCTGAACTTCTGAACTCCTGCAACTCCTTAAATAGAGCCTAAAAAATTTGCCATTTCGCTCACTTATTCGTACCTTTGCAGCTCAAAAGAACAGCAGAATGATAGTTTGCATAGCAGAGAAACCCAGCGTGGCGCGCGACATTGCGCGCATCATCGGCGCCAACAGCTCACACGAAGGCTACATGGAAGGCAATGGCTACCAGGTGACCTGGACGTTTGGTCACCTGTGCGAGCTGAAGATGCCCGAGGACTACACGCCCATGTGGAAGCGGTGGGTGCTCAGTTCGCTGCCCATGATTCCGCAACGTTTCGGCATCAGGCTGAAGGAAGACCAAGGCGTGAAGAAGCAGTTTGCCGTGATTGAAAGGCTGATGCAGGCCGCCGACGGCATCGTGAACTGCGGCGACGCCGGCCAGGAAGGTGAGCTCATTCAGCGGTGGGTGATGCAGAAGGCACAGGCCAAATGTCCCGTGCAACGGCTGTGGATATCGTCGATGACGGACGAGGCCATACGCGAGGGTTTCCAGAAACTGAAGGACCAAAGCGAGTATCAGTCGCTCTACATGGCCGGTCTGTCGCGAGCCATTGGCGACTGGCTGCTCGGAATCAACGCCACACGACTCTACAGTATTAAGTACGGACAGCCCGGACACCCTCTGAGCATCGGCCGCGTGCAGACACCTACGCTGGCGCTCATCGTGAACCGACAGAAGGAAATTGAGAACTTCAAGCCAGAACCTTACTGGGTGCTGGCCACCGTCTATCGTGATACGCTCTTCACTGCTACCAAGGGGAAGTTCACCAACAAGGAGGAAGGCGAGAAAGCCTTTGCCACCATCGAGGGAAAACCCTTTGTGGTGACCGACGTGCAGAAGAAGAAAGGCACCGAGGCACCGCCGCATCTCTACGACCTCACCTCGCTTCAGGTGGATTGCAACCGGAAGTTCGGCTATTCGGCAGAGATGACGCTCAACCTCATTCAGTCGCTCTATGAGAAGAAGTTTACCACTTATCCGCGCGTAGACACGCAGTTCCTTTCCGACGACATATACCCCAAGTGCGGACAGACCATGAACGGACTCTTCCAGACACACTTCGCCGGACAGCAGCCCTACGCAGAGCTGGTGAAGGCACTCAGCGGGAAACCGCTGAAGAAGTCGAAGAAAGTGTTCGACACATCGAAGGTGACCGACCACCATGCCATCATCCCCACAGGCGTGCCTCCTCAGAACCTGAGCGATGCAGAGCGCAATGTGTTCGACCTGGTTGCACGGCGGTTCATCGCTGTCTTCTATCCCGACTGTAAGTTCGCGCAGACAACAGTGGTTGGAGAAGTAGGAGAGGAGGTGGTCCCTCAGGCAGCCTCTGAGGGAACTTCTGTAGAGAAGAGCAAGGAAACGGTGGAGTTCAAGGTGACGGGAAAGGAAATCCTCGACCAGGGATGGCGCGTCGTCTACGCAAAAGATGCGCCCATGGAAAACGACGAATCAGCAGATGCCCCGTCGGGAACTGCAGGGGCGAATGCTCCCACACTGCCGACCTTCCAAAAAGGCGAGAGCGGACCACACAAGCCAACGTTGACGGAAAAGTGGACCACACCGCCGAAATACTACACCGAGGCCACATTGCTCAGGGCCATGGAGACAGCAGGAAAGTTTGTGGAAGACGAAACCCTGCGCGCCGCACTCAAGGAAAACGGCATTGGAAGACCGTCTACGCGTGCTGCCATCATTGAGACCCTTTTCAAGCGCCACTATATAAGAAAGGAGAGGAAAAACCTGATGGCCACCCCAACGGGAGTGGAACTCATCGACATGATCAAGGAGGAACTGCTCAAAAGTTGCGAGCTGACGGGCATCTGGGAGAAAAAACTGCGCGACATAGAGCACAATCAATACGACCCGGCACAGTTCATCAACGAACTGAAAGAGCAGATTACGGCCATCGTGAACCAGGTGATGTCCGACAACAGCAACCGTCGCGTGACCATCACGACAGAGGAAGACCTGAAGAAAAAAAGCAGGAAAGCAGCGCCAAAGAAAACGACTAAGGCACCAGCCGGCCCGGCAAAGGACGTTGCCAACGACCCGCTGGTAGGGCAGCCTTGTCCCGTTTGCGGAAAGGGTCACATCATCAAGGGAAAGACAGCCTACGGTTGCAGCGAATGGAAGAGCGGATGCACCTTCAGACAACCGTTCGAGTCGCCATCATAAAGCCCCACAGTTTCGTCCTCAAACACCGCCCTTCAAGGCGAAAGAAAGGAAGAAGTGAAGGGGTAGACGAAGATTTGGCATCGCTGCACACAATAAAACGGCGTTTTTCGCGTTACTATCTAAGTATGAACATTCGTTGGTGTTTTCTTTTTACGTTGGTTCTGCTGCTCGCATCATGTGGTGCCGACCAGAACCTGAAACGAGGTGAGAAATATCTTGCCTTGGGAGAATATAATGATGCCGCCAACGAATTCAAGACCGCCTATCAGAAGACTCCCGCCAAGGATCGTGACAAACGTGGCCGCATTTCCGGCAAGCAGGCCTATTGCTGGGAGCGCATCAGTCAGTCGCAGAAGGCAATAGCCAGCTACAGAAACGTCATCCGCTACAAGCAAGACAACGTGGAGACACACCTGTCGCTTGCGCGTCAGCTGATGAAGAACGGCAACTACAAAGAGGCCGCACAGGAGTTTCAGCTCGTGCTCGACTCACTTCCCGACAGCGAACTGGCCCGCAACGGACTGAAGGCTGCTCAGACGGCACCGCAAATCAAGCAGGACGGGTCGCGATACACGGTGAAGAAGATGGACATCTTCAACTCCCGCCGCGCCGACTACTGCCCCATGCTGGGCGGCGACCAGTTTGACCGGCTCTACTTTTCCTCCACCCGCAATGAAGCCCAGGGAAATGAACTGAGCGGCATTACAGGCGCGAAGCCCGGCGACATCTTTGTCTCTGAGAAAGACGACAAGGGGAAATGGGGACGTCCACAGACCATCGAGAGCGGACTGAACACCGAATACGACGAGGGTGCCTGCTGTCTGTCGCCCGACGGTTCAACCATGTACCTGACGCAGTGCAGCACCGACCCCGACTATCCACGCTATGCCAGCATCGTGACCTCACCGCGATCGGATGCCGCATGGGGCAAAAGCCAGAAGCTGGAACTCACACGCGACACGTTGTCTTCGTATGCCCACCCGGCCATTTCGCCAGATGGGCAGTGGCTCTACTTCACAAGCGACATGCCGGGCGGCAAGGGAGGACTCGACATCTGGCGAGTCAGGCTCACCACATCGGGAACGGCCGGTGTGGAGAACCTTGGAGAACCCATCAATACAGAGGGCGACGAGATGTTTCCGGCGTTCAGGCCCAACGGCGACTTCTATTTCTCGAGCGACGGACATCCCGGACTTGGAGGCCTCGACATCTTCATCGCGAAGGTGGGAAGCAACGGACGCTACTTCCTGGAACATCCCGGCTATCCGCTCAATTCGCAAGGTGACGACTTCGGCATGACGTTTGAGGGCCCCCACAACCGCGGTTTCTTTTCGTCGAACCGCAACGATGGGCGCGGATGGGACCATATCTACAGCTTCGAGAAGCCGGAAATCATTCAGACAATTAAGGGATGGGTGTATGAAATGGACGGATATGAGCTGCCCGCCGCACAGGTGCAGCTGGTTGGAAACGACGGTACCAACTTGAAGTTAAGTGTGAAGGGCGACGGTTCGTTTGAGCAGGTCATCAACCCGGGTGTCAGCTACATCCTGCTGGCATCGTGCAAGGGCTTCCTCAATCACAAGGAAGAGCTGCGCGTAGACGAAGTGATGGAGTCGACGGAATACACGTTGCAGTTCCCCTTGGCAAGCATTCGCGTGCCGGTGCTCATCGACAATATCTTCTACGACTACGACAAGGCCACGTTGCGCCCGGAGAGCAAGACGGCGCTTGATGAACTGGTGAAGCTGCTTGAGGAGAATCCCAATGTGACCATTGAGCTGAGCGCCCATGCCGACTATCGTGGCAGTGCCGCCTACAACAAGACGCTTTCGCAGCGAAGGGCCGAAAGTGTGGTGAATTATCTCATCGAGCATGGCATAGCCAAAGACCGCCTCACCCCGAAGGGATATGGAAAGGAGAAGGCCAAGACCATCAGGAAAAAGGTGACAGAAAAATACAAATGGCTGAAGGAGGGAGACGTCTTGACCGAGGAATTCATCAAGGCGCTCGGTGACAAAGAGAAAGAAGAGATTTGCAACCAGTTGAACCGCCGCACGGAATTCATCGTGCTGCGCACCACTTATGGCATGTTCGACGAGCAGGGAAACCTGAAGGTGCAGCCCAAGAAGAAAGACACCGAAGAGCCGGTTGACGACGATGCTTTCTTCGATTTTTAGAATTAGTCAGGTCCGTTCTGCTTATCGTCTTCGGAAAACAGAATGCCTTGGCCAATCAGTTTTCGGATTTTAGTTCTGACAGTAATCCCAGACTGCCCGCAATGGTCAGGATGAGCATTGCCATGTAAACCGTGTTGAGCAGGGGAGAGGTGAAGAGTCCGTTGGTGCTGAAGTCGGCCAGGAATCCCTGCATTGTACCAATGACAGAACTGATTGTACGGTTCAGCAGGCAGAACACGATGCCTGCCACGACGCACACGGCCGTCCAGATGTCGCTCAGGCGAAGCGAGCGACGGGGCAGACGGCTGACCACGCGCTCTGTGAACCCGTTGTCGGCAATGTCGGTTTGCTGTTCCTTGAAGAACATTCCAAGCAGTTCGTCGTCGTCCTTCAAGATGTTTTCATACTTCTTTTCTTCCATAACCGTTTTCTCTTAGGTAGTTTGCCAGTTGTTTCTTTCCCCTCGACAAGTGCGATTTCACCGTTCCTTCAGGCATGTTTGTCACTTTGGCAATCTTGTCGATGGGTAATCCCTCCATGAGTTGTAGCGTGATGCAGGTGCGTTCTTCTGCCTTCAGCAGAGCCAGTGCACCATACAGGTCCATTCTGAGTGTAGTGTCGGCCTGTCGGGTCTCCTTGTTCTGCAGTCCGCTGCTGTCGATGTCGGTAGTGGTTTTCTGTGACCGCCGGTAGTCTATCAGCACATTGTAGGCGATGCGGTAGAGCCAGGTGGAGAAGCCCGAAAGGCCTTTGAACGAGGTGATGTGGGTGTAGGCCTTGAGAAACGTCTCTTGTGCCAGGTCGTCGCTGAGCTGACTGTCGCCCAGTGTCTGGCCAAGGAAGAAACGGCGCACGGGTGACTGGTATTTCCTGACAAGCTGGTCGAAGGCCCGCTTGTTTTTGAATACAGCCACCTGTGCTACAAGAGAGACGTCGCTCAATGCCTCCATTCTCGCCGATTATTTTTCGATTCTTATTTTTCCGGGAGTCGTGCCTTCTCAGGAATGATAATCCACAGTACGGGATAAACGATGATTCCGCAGAAGGCAGTGAAGAATGTGAGGAACACATAGCCGACGCGCACCAGTGTGGGGTCTACGTCGAAGTATTCGGCAATGCCGCCGCACACGCCTCCGAGAATGCGGTCGAAGGAACGTGTAAGTCTTTTCTGTACCATAGTCTTTTTCCTTTCTATTATAGTTGATAATACCTGTTTGTCCTGTTATTCAGCCTTTTCTGGCTCTGTTCTTCTGGAAGTGTCGGACGGTGTCTTGCCGTCAGGCGTTTCCGAAGGTCCCTTGCTTGTCTTGCAGATCACGGCCTGTCCGATGCCGTAGAAGCAAAGCAGCCATCCTAAACCAGCCAGAATGTTGGAGCCCCAGAACCAGAACAAAACACCCAGTCCGATGCCGAGGAAGATGTTCCTGATGGCTTTTCGCCACAGCAGGTCATTGGTTTCCAAGGGCTTCGTCATCAGTTCCTGTGGGATGGGCTGCCCCTGCATCATGGCCTGTTCCATCAGTTTGTAGCGCCGGTTGCGGTTTCTCACGATGATCCAGGCAATGAATGCCAGCAGCAGAAATGGTGAGATGACGATAATGAAAGTGAACACCAGACCCACAATAGTCATAGCCGACAGGGCACCTTTTTCGCGGAACAGTTCGCCAAAATCGCCCCATCCGTCGTGTTCCCACCTGTAGTATTCCTCGTCAACAGAACTGTAGTCCTCCCCGTCAATAGGTGTTTGCGAGGTTGCCGACGTGGTGTCGGAGTAGGCCACAATGCCCGCCGTGTCACAAGGGATTTCAAACGACGTCGTGTCCGCTGTCACCTTTGGGACGGTCAGCTGTGGGTTGTGGCGGTGATGTTGTGCACTAACCTCGCCACTCATGGCGAGCAACAGTGCCAGTGTCAATAATGATAGATACCTTTTCATGTCTTTTCTCTTTCATTCATGTTTTTGTCTGTTAGACGCAACGAAGCATGAAAAGGTTGCAAGCGTGATTATTTTTTTGAGTGAAGAGTGAAGAATTAAGTGAAGAGTGAAAAGTGAAGAGTGAAGAATTTGCTGCCGCCATTCATTTACCCTACATGAATTCCGGAAGGAAATTCTTCACTCTTCACTTTTCACTCTTCACTTTTTTAGAGTTCATTTCCTAAAACAGTCTGCATGCAATGCGCAGATTTACCACAGGAAAAACCTTCAGGGCCTTGAAGAAATCGACGTAGTGGCCAACGCGTCCCTTCACGTTCATGTCCACCAGGTCGGTGCCATAACAGTCCACGCGCGGTGTTCCTCCCCACATCAGCATGCCTGCTTCCAGACTGAAGGCATAGCGCTTGTCGCCCTGAGGTGTCGCATTGCCATAACCAAAGCCGAGGTAGGGCTTCAGCCGGTTGGCCTTCACAGAGCACTTCACCATGTTGTCCTTGTCGGGCTCCAGGTAGTAGTCGCCAAGGTGAATGCCCATGCGCCCGTACCTCTTCATATATTTATAGAGGTATTCCGTCTTCTCCTGTTCCAACACGATGGCCGCATTGCCGACTTCCATCAGCACCACTTCGTTGTCGATATTCCAAGGGTCTTCCACGGCATCTATCACTTTTCCATGGAGCGAATTGTAAAGACTCACCGAGTAGAGCACATTCATGGCCTCAGGTGTGTTGTAGGCTCTCGCAATCTGTTCGTTGCCGTAGTAGATGCCGCCCGTCAGGAACCATTTCTTGTTTTTGAACGGGAACACGTCGACAAGTAGCTTGGCGTTGTAGAAAGTTGGACGTCCTACCATCCGCACGTTCTCACTTAGCTCTTGGCCAGTCACCTGATTGAAGGCGTTGGCGAGCTTTTCAAACTTCGTCTCAATGCGGTTTCCGTTCTTGTCATACTTCGGATCGCTCTCACCGACCCTGATGCCGAAGTTCATGTGGGTCTTCAGCGAGGGAAAGATGGAAAAGCCTGCCCGAAGGTGCACCGCCTCACTAATGGGTGTGGAGAGGTCCAGACCGATGCCTGTTGTTCCTAATGACAGCGCACCCCACAAGCGGTCGAAGCGGTGGGTCTCCGACATGGTCGGCCGTAGCAACGTCACGTCCTGGGCGCGCGTCTCCACCATCACGTCGTTCTGTTTCATGCCTCTTTCCCAGGCCAGAGTGTCAACGACCTCCTGGCCAAATGCCATTTCCGACAACAGCAGCAACAGCACGCTATATGTCCATCTAAGTATCTCTTTCATCTGCAAAATGTTTGTTGGTCTAATATATAAATGGTTTTGAGAGGGCAAAATTAGTGTTTTTTTTCTATACTTGCAATAATACCTATATTATTTTTCTATAAAAAATGTCAGCAAAGTGCCGCTTTTCGCGAAATAATCCATGGTTTTTAACAACAGGAAAAAGCATAAAACAACTTGCATGGCGTTTTTACGGCGCATAAAGTCATGTTATTTGGCAAAAGTTTTGTACTTTTGTGGCCGACAAACATCATAGAATGATACAACGCTTATGAATTTTCTGGAAATCGTAAACAAACGCTTCAGTTGCAGAAGCTATGAAGCGAGAGACGTCGAGAAAGAGAAACTCGACTATGTGATGGAGTGCGTTCGCCTGGCACCTTCTGCCGTTAACCGGCAGCCCTGGGTGTTTCGCATCATCAGGAGTGAAGAGGGAAAAGCGCTGATGCAGCGGTGCTACGACCGCGAGTGGTTTCGCTCAGCGCCTCTTTACATCCTTGCATCTGTGCGTCACGATGAGGAATGGGTGCGCGCAGATGGGAAACACCATGGCGACATCGACGTAGCCATTGCCGTGCAACACCTGTGTCTGGCTGCAGCTGAGATAGGTCTGGGCACCTGCTGGGTATGTAATTTCGATGCAGACCTGTGCAAAAAGGAACTGGATTTGTCTGAAAAGGAAGACCCTATCGCCATCATTCCCATTGGCTATCCGGCATGCGACGTAACGCCCAAAAAGCGGAAGGCAATGGAGCAGATGACGCTTATTGATTAGACAACGTAGAATTGAGGCAGCAGGCGGAACAATCTTTGGGCGGTTTCTACTGCTTAAAATACTTAAAGTTTCAGTGTGATATTTGCTGCATTCGGTTTTTTCAGCTAATTTTGCGCCGCAAAACATAACAGCAAACAAATAGAACGAAGACATGTTTAGCATCGTGAAAAATGAAAGAGTGGGGCAGAGGCTGGCGACCACCATTGTGGCCCTGTTCATGCTGCTTGTCGCACCGGCGGCTTTGGCACAGACCGACAGCGTGCAGACCACTACGGGCGAAGTGGCGGAAGCCAAGGTTGATTCGGCCCTGATAGACAGCATCAGCTTCGACGAGCAGGCCATTGCCGCCGCCGACAGCCTGCTGCTCATGGAGGAGACCCCGGGACTGCACCAGCAGCTGAAGAAGAAATTCGTAGAGGGCAACCCCGCCTTTATGTCGCTCGTGGCACTGGTGCTGGTGCTCGGCCTTGCCTTCTGCATAGAGCGCATCATCTATCTTACGCTGAGCGAGATAAACGCCAAGAAGCTCATGGCCGACCTGGAAACGAAGGTCATGGACGGCGACGTGGAAGGCGCAAAGGACATTTGCCGAGACACGCGTGGGCCAGTTGCCAGCATCTGCTATCAAGGACTGATGCGCATAGACGAGCCTATGGAGGACATTGAGCGCAGCATCGTCAGCTACGGTTCGGTGCAGAGCGCCAATATGGAACGCGGATGCTCGTGGATAACGCTGTTCATTGCCATGGCCCCGTCGCTGGGATTCCTCGGCACTGTCATCGGAATGGTGATGGCATTCGACCAGATTCAGACCGAGGGAGACATCAACCCCACCATCGTGGCAGCGGGAATGAAGGTGGCGCTCATCACCACGATCTTCGGTATCATTGTCGCGCTCATCCTGCAGGTGTTCTACAACTACATTCTCTCAAAGATTGAACACATCACCTCGCAGATGGAAGAGAGTGCCATCTCTTTCCTTGACATCGCCATGAAATACAAGCTGACAAGGCATGGTTGACCTACTACTCATCGTTATGTATCTGGCGCTTGCTGCGGCGTTGGTGCTGGCTTTCTGGTCGGCAGGGCGCAGCATGCGCAGGCGCGACAAGTCGCAGCGGGTGGTCAACCGCATCCCCGTCATGCGTGTTGTCTACATTACCGTGGCCTTACTTGTGGTGCTGTTGGTGTTGACGTTCCTCTGCGGATCGTCGGCGCCCATGGCCATCAACGGCCACCGCTACGACACCTGGTTCTGGCTGAAAGCCTCCGACATGTTCATCTTCACGGCCATCGCGCTGATGATTGTCGCCGTCGTGGGCGTGGTCGTCAGCTTCTCTGGGTACTTCAGAAAACACTAAGTTCGGCCTGACATTCATCTTCTGACCATAATCATCTGAAATGTTGTTCGAAAGAAAACGGCGCTCCATACCTGCCTTGAACACGACGTCGACAGCCGACATCTCGTTCATGCTGCTCATCTTTTTCCTTATCACCACGTCAATGGACATGGACAAGGGACTGATGCGCCAGTTGCCGCCGCTCGACAACAAGAAGGAAGAGGTGACCATAGACGTTGACAAGGACAACGTGTTGCGGCTGGTACTCTCGGAAGACAACCTGCTGACCGTCAACGACAGTGCTGCCGACATGAAAGACCTGCGGCAACGTGTGATGGAGTTTGTGGCCCATTGTCCTGACCGCGAGCACCATGTCATCTCGGTGGAGATGAGTCGTCAGACCCACTACGATGCCTATTTCAACCTGCAAAACGAAGTGGTTGCGGCCTATCGCTCACTGCGCGAGGCACGTGCACGCCGCGTCTACGGGCATACATTCAGCGAGTGTACGGCCCAGCAGCAGGATGCCTTGCGCGCCTATTTCCCTCAGCGCATCGCTGAGACCTACACACCGTCGTCCACCCCCCAACAGCCAACCTCCCCGCAGCCATGAGCATGTTCCGCAGAAACCACGACCACTCGGTGCCAGGACTGAACATGTCGTCGATGCCCGACCTCATCTTCACCGTGCTGTTCTTCTTCATGATTGTCACACACATGAGGAGTGTGCCCGTGAAGGTACGCGTGCAGGTGCCGCAGGGAACGGAGCTCACCAAACTCACCCGCAAGTCGGCCGTCACCTATATATATATAGGTCAGCCCATGACCGGCAGCGACAAGGGCCAGCAACCGTCAACGCGCATCCAGCTCAACGACAAGTTTGCCACCGCCGACCAGGTGGCTCCCTTCGTCATGGCTGAGCGCTTGTCCATGTCGCCCGACGACAAACAGGCCATGACCGTGAGCATCAAGGCCGACAAAGAGACAGACATGGGCACCATTACCGATGTGAAGCAGCAGCTGAGAAAGGCAAAAGCCTACAGGATCAATTATTCTGCATCTTATAGATAAGAAACGTGATTTTGTCTACAAAATGCCTGCATTTTTGAATAATTCGTGTTTTTTTTGATTGTTTTTGTGGATAATTGAAAAAAAAGCCTTATCTTTGCAGAAATAATCATTAGCAATGGCACAACATCATTTAGATTCTCTCGACAAGAACATCCTCCGCATGATTGCGGAAGATGCACGTGTTCCTTTCCTCGAAGTGGCCCGCGCCTGCAATGTCAGTGGCGCCGCCATTCATCAGCGCATTCAGAAGCTGACCAATCTGGGCATTCTTAAAGGCTCGCAGTTTATCATCGATCCCGAAAAAATAGGCTATGAGACCTGCGCCTATGTGGGGCTCAACCTTCAGGACCCTTCCAAGTTCGACGTCGTGGTTGAGGCTCTTCGCGACATTCCCGAGGTGGTGGAATGCCACTATACGACTGGCGACTATGACATGTTTATCAAGATTTTCGCACTGAACAATCACCATTTGCTCACCATCATCCACGATAAGCTGCAGCCGCTGGGCCTTTCGCGCAGCGAGACCATCATTTCCTTCGGTTCTGCTTTCAACAGGCGTCTGCCTATTGTGGACCTTCCTGAGGAACCCGAGGATTGAGATAGTCTACGAAATCGTAGGCATATTGGTGGCGCTCGTCGGCAGGATGAGCTTCCCTCGACACCTCTTTCCACCCATCGTAGGCAGGGAAGAAGGCATCGGCTTCAGCGGGCGTGTCGTCGATTTCCGTCAGACACAGTCTGTCGGCCTTAGGCATTGCCTGCCTGTAGACGCTCTCTCCGCCAATGATGAAAACCACTTCGTCTTCACCGCAATGAGATAAAGCCTCGGCCAGCGACCTGAAACAGTCGCAGCCGGGGATTTTTGTTTGCTTACGGCTCAGTACAATGTTCCGCCTGTTGGGCAGTGCCCCTTTGGGCAGACTCTCAAAGGTGCGGCGTCCCATGATGATGGTGTGGCCCGTCGTGAGCGCCTTGAAGCGTTTCAGGTCGTTGGGCAGCCAGTAGATGAGTTTGTTGTCTTTGCCAATGGCGCGGTTGCGTGCAACGGCGGCTATGATGTTGATCTCCATGTCGAACGATTGCTGTTAAAGATTTGACAATCAGCGTTTTCCTTGTTTTGTTTCGTTGTCTTTACACCGACACTTCTGCCTTGATGTGAGGCCACGGATCGTAGTTCTCGAGCTGGAAGTCCTCATACTGGAAACTGAAAAGGTCCTTCACGTCGGGATTGATTCGCATCACAGGCAACGGTCGTGGTGTGCGTGTCAGCTGCAGGCGAGCCTGTTCCAGATGGTTCAGGTAGAGGTGTGTGTCACCCGTGGTGTGGATGAAGTCGCCGGCTTCCAGTCCGGTCACCTGCGCCATCATCTGCAGTAGCAGGGCATAGGAGGCAATATTGAAGGGCACTCCGAGGAAGGTGTCGGCCGAGCGCTGATAGAGCTGTAGCGACAGTTTGCCGTCGGCCACGTAGAACTGGAACATCGTGTGGCAGGGCGGCAGCGCCATCTTGCTCACTTCCGCCACGTTCCAGGCACTCACAATCATTCGTCTGGAGTCGGGATGGTTGCGTATCAGGTCGAGCACGTTCTGAATCTGGTCGATGGTTCCCCCGTCATAGTCGGGCCACGACCGCCACTGATGACCGTAGACGGGTCCCAGCTCGCCGTTCTCATCGGCCCATTCATTCCAGATGCGCACACCGTGCTCCTGCAGGTAATGCACGTTGGTGTCGCCCTTCAGAAACCACAGTAATTCGTAGATGATACTCTTCAGGTGGAGCTTCTTGGTGGTGAGAAGCGGGAAGCCGTCGCTCATGCGGAAGCGCATCTGATGGCCAAACACGCTGCGCGTTCCCGTTCCCGTGCGGTCGCTTTTGTCCGTCCCCTCGGTCAGGATTCGGTTCAGGAGGTCTAAGTACTGTTTCATGATGCTATGTCTTTTTCTTTATTCTTTGTCGGTGATGACGATTTCGGGCGGTGTCTCGGGTGCGTGCGAGCTCCTTATCTTCCATTCCGCCGGATAGAGGTTGTTGGCGCGCGTGCCGATGTTCTTCACGAAGCCGAGTGGCATGCTGCGGTAGGTGACCAGCACAAAACCTCGTGGCGTGCTGTCGGGCAGTGCGACGGCTTCACGGCGCAGGTAGGCAACGGCCTGTTCGTATGTGAGCTCGCATTGCGGAAATGCACCGCGTTGCAGACATCGCGAGAGCGCCAGACCCGTATCGGGGACAAGGTCCTTGCCCTTGTTCTCGCCGATGGGCACGCCAGCATGGAGCACATGAAGTTTCGCCACAGCCTTGTCGTAAACCTCTTTCCATGCCAAAGGAATGGCCACCGCATGTCCGTTCAGCTCTGCTGCCACAAACCTGTCTGCATCTGTCAGTGGCAGTGCCACCGTTTTCTTTCGATCCGGTTGCCCTCCCTTCGCTTTCTTAACTTTTTTAGGTTTCGCAGGCTCCTCGTCGAGGCGACCCTCTTTGCGCACGATGGCCATGAAAAGTCCCTCGCCGCACGTCTTTCCAGGCAGGAAACGATAGACAGGCTTGTCGAATCCTTCGAGCAGCGAACCGGTGATGTTCCAGCTCTCGTCCACGTCGACGCCTACGATGCTACCTCCCAGTTCTTCTGCAATCCAGCGCACATTCTCCTCGTTTTCCTTCGTGTTGAATGTGCAGGTGCCGTAGATGAGCAGCCCGCCGGCCTTCAGGCATTTCCACGCATCTGCCACAATCTCACGTTGCAGTTTCCAGCACTGTTCCACATTCTGAAGGCTCCACTCGTCGATGGCGCCGCTGTCTTTGCGGAACATGCCCTCGCCCGAACACGGAACGTCGGTAAGGATGACGTCGAACAGCAGTCCCGATTTGCTGAAATCCCTGGGATAGCTGTTTGTCACGATGACGTCCTCGTGTCCCCATTTCTGCATGTTTTCGGCCAGTATCTGGGCGCGGTTCCTTATCGGCTCGTTGCTCACGAGCAGGCTTCCCTCGGGCAATGCGGTGCGTGCGAGCGTGCTTTTTCCTCCGGGAGCCGCACAAAGGTCGAGCATCAGCACCGGCTGACGGACATGTTGGCGGATGATGTGGTGCAGAAACATCGACGAGGACTCCTGCACGTAATAGGCGCCGGCATGCAGGCAGGGGTCGAAGGTGAACGCGGGCCTTGTGTCCAGCTGCCAGCCGTCGTCGCACCAGGGCACGTTTTTAAGTGGAGCAACGGCCAGATGGTCGCGCCCCATGCCCTTTGTTCGGTTCAGACGGATGCTGGTGGGCGGCTGTTGGAGTGTCAGTGCTTGCTCCACCACCTTCCACAGCTCGTCGCCCATCACGGCCTTCGTTTGTTGGATGAAATCCTCTGGCAGCATATTCATTTTGCAAATTTAAATAAAATTTCCGAGATTATAAGCCAGTTGAGATAAAAACTGAAACAAATTGCCCCGAAAAGTTAGAAATCAAGGCCTCCATACGCTCTTTTCCTACCTTTTACGTGCTCTAAGTCACAATTATTTGTTAT
>JAFWQE010000101.1 GCA_017509155.1 Prevotella sp. | reverse complement strand
GATGTGGCAGGATACCAGGGGCGTGGAGTCGATGATGGATATGCCCGTGCACTTGCCCAGGGCACAGGTCTGGAGGAACAGCAACAGGTGAAGTCCCACCTGAGCCTGACGCTCCACGAAGCGGGTGGAGGATACAGGATTGGGGAAGTCCTTGCGCATGTGCTGGCAGACATAGCCCAAATAGAATGATTTAAGATCGCGGAAACGGCGCGTATGGAACAGTATGAGTATCGTCATGATCTCACTGTCGGACATGCGGCTCGGACGGTTGCGATGGCGCTTACCTGGCACCTGAATAGTATGTTTTTTCAACTCTGGGGCAAAAAATTTGCAGAATTCGTCGAGAATACAGAAAATTTCTATTAAATTTGCAGTCGTCATGGAATGGGTATTTGTTCGTAACTGTTTGATTATCACCTATAAAGTTACTAAAAATATTCCATTCCCACAACTTTTTAACACTTTTCTTACGTCGAACTCACGTTATATTATAATGATGGAAAAAGTAAAGATGACAAGCCCAGAAATGAAACAGGTATTACACATTATATTATATATAGTCGTGGCGACCATCCTGACGATGGGTTGCGAGGGAGGTAACGTTAATACAAGCAACGTACCGCAAGTGACGGATACTCTTTACACCGAGGCGAGTATATGGGCGATTTACGACACGTTGCCAGAGCGTGCGCTCACGATGATCGACTCGGCAGAGGTCGTGGGCAACATGACGGCGACCCGCGCGGAATTGCTCCGTGCCATCGTCTATAGTCGCACAATCGAGGACGCACAGTGGCTTGACACCGCTCGCATCATCTGCGAACGGCTGTTGGCTGGCGATTCGGCGAAGGTAAACCTTGCATACCGTCAGGATGTGCTGGAGGTGCTGGTGAGCACGGCCAGGATGCAACAGGACGACGAGATGCTCGTGCTCCGCGCCTCACAACTGGCAAACCTGTGCCGCGAGCAAGGGTTCACGGCTGAGGCATTGCGCAATGAGTCGGAAATCGGCCTGGCCCTTTCACACCTCAATCTTTGGCAGCAAGGCTTGGCAAAGATTGACAGCGTGCTGGCCGAACTCAACGGTGTACGCCACTTCAATGAACTCGATGCCTCGGTGATTGCCATCAAGCGTAAAATAGCTGTGCTGCAGGAGCAGAAATGCTGGGCTGATGTCATTCCGGTGGCACAAGGAATTGTCGACCGTCTTAGCGACTATGAACAGCATCCCGGCGACTACCACGACGGCACCTATCGCGAGCCCGCCGATGAGAACCGTCAAGGATATATTGATTTTTACCGCTCACAGGCCTATAGCTACATCGCTAATGCGTATGCCAACATGAGTGAAAAAGGAAAAGCAATAGAGTATCTATCGCTTTTTGAACAGAGCGACTACAGTCGTACCTTCGACGGACGCAAGTTGATAATGCCAACCTTATGTCTGTTGGGCGAGTATGATAAGATGGAGGCTGTCTGTCGTGACCTTGAGGCTCACGCGAAGTCACAGGGTGACACCGTCAGCAACGATTATTCCACGCTACTCCGCTGTCGTGCCGACGCAGCCAAGGCACAGGGGCGCATTGCCGAGAGCCTCCGACTGCATGAACAATACGAGGCAGTGAAAGAACTGCTCCATACCCGTCAGCTTCAAGGCAAGGCTCACCTCTACGCTGCCCGCTATCATGCTCAGGAGCAGCAGCGGCAGATTGTGCAGAAAGAGGCAGACACACGTTTCTGGCGTTTCGCCAGTGCCGCCATTGCCATTGGATTGCTCCTTGCCGTATTCTTTGCTCTCTACTATTTCTGTCAAAAGCGCAACATCGCTCATAAAAACCGCATCCTCGCGGCACAGATTGACGAGGCAGTTGCATTTAAGAAGCAGGTGAAAGATGAGCGCAGCAAGGACACTTCCGCAGGTAGTACAGTCTGTCCCGACAGTCTTACCGACGAACAATTGTTCGAATATCTCAAAGACCTCATTGAGCGCGAACAGCTCTTCCTTAATTCCAGTTTCGAGCGTCAGAATCTCATTGACCTCACGGGACTATCGAAGGAACGTATCGGCACCGCTTTTTCACGAGGCAGTAGCTATGACCGACTGACCAGCTACATTCGTGAGCTTCGCCTTGAGTTTGCCGTGAACTTGATGAATGACCAGCCCGACCTGACCACTACGCAGGTTGCCCTTGCCAGCGGTTTCACGAGTCCCGACACTTTCACTCGCTACTTTAAGGCCAAGTACAGCATGACACCCACCATTTACCGCCAGACAAGAAGCTGATTTTGTCCGACCATTTGTCTGAAAACACCCGACCATTTGTCTGAATTATTGTAGGAATGACTGGAAATGCTTATCTTTGCGCGTTTTTATATTAAAATATAAAAAAGCAGGTGCCTACACATCTCGTCCTGCAGGCCTTCGCCGTTGTGATGCTAGCCCCGATTGTTGGTGCCTTGCTTTCAATGATTTATGTATTAATCGTAACAACACAATGAAAAAGAATGATTACCAGCACCCAAGTATCAAGATATATGTGCTGAACCTGCAGTCTTTCATTCTGCAAGCCAGCGGTGCAGAAGAACTGCCTTTTGATCCAAAAGACGAAACCGACGAGGCTCTGTCGAAAGAGTCTCAGGATGTACCGGAAAGTGTCTGGGATGAATAGCATAAGCCTGGTTTGGTCTTCTGCTTTTGTCCGGCTCTCTTGCGATTGCTGTTCCCTTCGGCCAGCGACCGATTGATTCCCGCTGACTCACCAACCCGTAGTCTTTTCCACAGTCTTTCCCTGCGGTGACAAGCGACCATAGGCCGGGCGGTCGCCATGAGTGAAAGCGAGTCTTAAAAACGAAAACATGAAAAAAAGAAAAATAATATACTCAAATCTATGAAAAGGAAAATTATTATATTCGGCATGCTCACCCTGATGGTAAGCCTCGGCGCTCAAGCCTACACCAACGTTGACGGCTTCTATGGCGAGACATGGTTGGACCACGTCGACGAGGACGGCTTCGAGAACTTCGGCAGCGGTACAGAGAGTGCCCCCTGGCAGATACGCTCTGCCGGCGCGCTGGCCTACCTGGCACGGGCTGTGAACAACGGCGAGACCTATGAAGGCAAGTATTTCGTCATCGCCGCCAACATCGACCTTGGATACAAGCCCAGCGGCTCGAAGTTGGTGTGGGTGCCCATTGGTTGCACCAACTCGCCAACTTCGAGCGGTGCCTCCGTTTTCAAAGGCACGCTGACCAATGGCACCGATGCCGACGGCAATCCCTTCACCATCTCAGGCATGACCATCCGCGCCTACGGCACAGGCACCACCAGCTGTTTCGGTCTTTTTGGAGCGTTGCGCGGTACAGTGGACGGGCTGGTACTCAAGAACTCGGATATTTTTGTCGACCAAACCACTGAAGAATATTATGCTGGAGCCGTGTGCGGCTATGTGGGAGTGTCTACTCCCGCTACCATCAGCACCCGCATGGGAACGATCAGGAACTGCATTGCAGAGCAGACCACCATCGAAGCCGAGAGCAGCAACACCGGTACTGCCATTGGTGGACTTGTAGGTATTGCGACGCTCGACATTTCTGAGGTAAAAGCCAATTTAGCAAAGTCCACCATGCGCCTCACGGGACTGATGAACGCTGGTGGCGTGGCTGGCGAGACGTGGTGGGAACTGATGGACTGCCATGCCGTGGTGAATATGACAGTCACGAACACCTCTACCGATGCTTGCTATGTCGGCGGCGTGATAGGCCAGACACGTTCTTCCAGTAAGTCTCTATCATATTACAACAGCCTCAAGTGCTGCACGTCATCGGGCGAAATCCGCGGCAATGGCGGGCAAATCACTATGGGCGGTGTGATAGGCATTGCCAACTGGTTCCTGATGATGGACTACTGCACCACCTGCGTCAGCCTCTCCGGCGGGCACACCGAGGGCGGACTGATAGGTCATTGTTATTCAAGGGACGGTTCCAATGGCATGATGGTGGATGGCTGTTATAGCAGTTCCTATGTCGATGGCAGTCTGTCCACATACGCAGGAGGGTTATTCGGTTGTGTGGAGTTCTACTATAATCCAAGCAATTATACCATCACCCCACTCGACAACCTGCGTTTCAGCAACTTTGCCGGAACGATGAAAAAACCAGAGAATTCGAACTATTACGGCTCTATTGTAGGATATGCTAAAAACTACAAATCGAATGCCCCTATGAAGTTTGGCTATTTCCGTCGTGACTACCGCCAGTGCAACCTACAGACGAACAGCAATGGATGGGTGGACGACGGCGACGATCTCGCCCTTGCCACCTACTTCTCGCCGCATCCCGTGAACGGCGACTTCCGCTACGACAACAATGCCTGTATGCCCGAGACACACATGGTGTCGCAACTCAACAGCCACCTGTTCTTCTTGGACAACGTCACGCTGGCCAGCATACCCTTCAACGTCACCGGCGACGTCAAGTGCTTCTACGACGTGTGGGACACCACGATAGACTTCTACATAGGCACTTTCAAGAACAAGAGTACAGCCGAACCCGTTGCCACCTTCACCCTGCCCACGCCGCCGGCGTGCGTTGAAGTGGACGAGAGCCAGAACATCGTGCGGGTGCTTGATCCGGGCGAGGCCGATGTCTACGTGAACTACAACGGCCTGCAGCGCAAGGTGCACCTCAACATCACTTACGGTCAGCCGTGGGATGGCACGCGGATAAGCTGGTACAACTACAATGACTACTTTGCAGGCGGCGACGGCACGGAGAAGAACCCTTACGTGATTCACAACATTCCGGAGTTTCTCCTTGTGATGAGCAGCTACAACTATGCAAACGAAGAATATCGCTACAACAAGGCGGGTAACCACTTCATCCTGGCCAACGACCTCTTCTTCAACAACCACCTCTTAGGCGAGGACGAACAACCGAAGGACGACTCGCGCGAGTTCTATCCCAAACCCCTTTACGGAACCCTGCACGGCAACGGCAAGACCATCTACGGCATGAAATGTCTCAAGGCACTGTCTGATACAGACGGAAGCGGATTAGGCGGTTTGTTCACCCGTGTGAGCGGCAAAGTCGAAGACCTGGCCGTAGTAGATGCCTACGTGAAGTCGTCAGGCTCAGGTCCAGGCATCAGCGCCGGCATCATCTGCGGCGAACTCCTTGAAGGTGGTTCCATAGAGCGCTGCCTGGCTCACGGCAATGTGCAGAGCAATGGCTATGCAGGCGGCATCTGTGGCTATGCGGAGTCAACGGGCACGCGTATTGCCGACTGCTTCGCCGCCGTTCACCTCGGGTGGCCTACCGGCGACCCAGAGAATTACATCGGGGCCGGCACCGTGGGCGCCACACCGGCAGAGGTCGTCCGTTGCGTCAGCATCGGCAAGATGGAGCATAACAGTGAGGAATACGGACTCACGCAAGATGGTTCCAAGTGCACCGACTGCTGGTTCGACCGCCAGATGCTCTCGCAGGACAACACCTCGACGGGCAGCACTTACACGAAGAACATGATTTCAGGGCAAATCCTCGCCAACGCTTCCGCATGGCAGAACGAGGAAGGACGCTATCCCATGCTCAAGCAGTTTGCATCGACCAACTACGGCGACCTGCTGTCGATGCCCGTGCTCTTTGCCGACGGCGACCGCACAGGCAACATCACTCAAATCTTCGACTTCCCCACGGCGAACGTGCGGTGGTGGGCAAAGAGCGGCGACACCTATCTCGACATCATCAACGAATGTGGCGCCGGAGCCCCCAACGGCCAGACGGGCGACTTCACCGAGCATCTGCTTTCGGAGAACGTCACATCCAAGAGCGCCTGCACAAAAGCTATGCGCGCCATAGCTGTGAACGTACGCGCCGACAAGGCTGGCATAAAGTTTGAAGACACGCATGCCGAGGCAGCGGCAATCAGGGCTTTTGATGCCAGCGGCGACGGCCTCGTCACGTTGCGCGAAGCCTTCGAGGCAGATGCAGCAAAGTTCCAGACCTTCAACCAGAACGCTGCAGGCACTGAGACCTTCAACGAGATGCGCTACTTCGCCGGCATCACCACCTTGCAGGAGGACATGATTTCCGGCCTTGACGATCTGCGCGAGATACAGCTTCCTCCGTCGCTCACCACCGTCGCTACTAATGCCTTCAACGGTTGCGTCAGCCTTGAAGAGGTGGAGTTGCCGGTGAAGTTCCAGACACTCGAGGAAGGCGGCTTCTACGGTTCGGGCATCAAGAACATCCTGGTGGCAAAGCGCAATCCCAACTGCCAGAGCATTGCCGGTGTCCTGTACAAGAACGATCCCTTAGACGACCTGAAGGTGATGCTCATGGCCTATCCTCCCGGACGCGGCGAGGCAGACGCCACGCTCAGCGTGCCCCTGTCGAAGATATTGCCCTATGCCATCTATCAAGTGCCTGCCCTGAGAAATGTGTACATCGACAACTGCCTGCCCGAGGGCGAGATGGCAGTGCTGCAGGACGACGGCATCATCCATGAGGATCCCACAGACCTCATCCACGTCTACGTCAACGACGGTTCGTTCAACTCACAACTGTTCCAGGACTACTACAACGACGTTGACTGGGGCGAGCTCTATTACGACGAAGACCATCTGGACATCTACTATCCGCTCACCGTCACCTCTGCCCTCTGGGCAACGCTCTACATCGACTTCCCGACACAGCTGCCCGAGGGACTGAAGGCTTATATTGCCGACGTGCCCAATGAGGCGGAGAAAAAAGTGGTGCTGCACAGCATCGGCCGCATCATACCCCGTTCCACACCCGTAGCCATCAAAGCAGAAGAGCCAGGACTCTATCCGCTCTACAAATACGAAGGCACAATACCCAACGTGAACAAGTGGGAAAACCGCTTCGTCGGCAGCTTCATCGGACAGGACGGCCTCTGGGGCGTGCCCGTCAATCAGGAGACGGCCGAAGAGGGCAGCATGCTCACCCTGGGCCGCAACAAGGACGGCGTGGTAGGTTTCTTCAAGTATACCGGAAGCGAGATTCCCCCTTATCGCGCATATCTTACGCGCAACAACGTCTCTGATAGACAGGCTCACTATGCCATCGTCATCGGCGACGACATCGACACGACCGACGCCATCAGGAGTTATGAGTCGGGAGCAGAGAGTCCTTCCGCCATCTACGACATCAGCGGTCGCCGCGTCGGCCAGGGTGTAAAGGAAACAGAGTTACAAGGCAACCTGCCGAAAGGCATCTACATAGTAAACGGCAAGAAGATCGTGGTCAGGTGATGAAAAGGGCGTCGTGCTTGTTTTATAGCGGCCATATACTGCCTCTATCATGCCGTTATACGGTCAGTATAAACGCGATATAGACGCAATATATCGGCCATATAGCAAAGCCGGCACGCTGCACCGGGTGCTCAAAATGCCCGTCCACATTCAATAAGTATTTAAAGTTCAAGGTTTTAGATCAGTATATGATGAGAAAAATGATATGGGCTGCAATCTTGCTTGGCATGACAACACTCCAAGTCAGTGCGCAGGATTTCAAGTTGTATTTCGCCAACAACGTCACCGACGTGGTTGACTTCAACAACATCGAGAGTACCAGTTCGGAACTGAACTGGCGCGAGGTGAAGAACAAGGAGCTGGCAGGCAACGTCGTGGAAGTCGATGCCGTGAAGCAGATGTTTGCTTCCGCCGACGTCAAATACCGTGCCCAGCAACGCCAGTTCTGGCGTATGCGCGACCACTGCCTGCTGTGCTTCCGCATCGACGACAACTCCGAAGGTGCCAACAGCTACCAGGTGGAAGTGGAGGACACCATCGGACGCCCGAAGGCCATCACCGTCAACCGCTTCTTCTTCCTCAATGTCATGCGGCAGGAGAACCCTGTCAGCGTGAAAGTGTGGAGCACCGACAATCCCGACAACGCCATCAACTTCAAGTACTATGTGGCCGACTGGGATGACAGCAACCTCTACACCTTCCAACTCGACTCCAAGCGGCAGTTGGACAATGAGGTCTACAGTCTGGAATATCGCTACAGCTATGTCGACCAGGACGGCACCTATCAGGTGGAGTCGCGCCAGCTTGCCCTGCGCGACTCAGCCTTCCAGAGCTTCTATATAGCCGACAACGAGAACCTCATCGACGTGTTCCTCAAGAGCAACGACCACAAGCTGCGCCTCAACAAGTCGCGGCTCCATCCGGGTGTGACGCTTGATCCCGACTTCGAGAAGACCGTATTGTCAACACGCTTTGCCCTCGACAAGCACGAGAACCGCGAGCTGGTGAACTTCAACTGGATAGGCTCAGGGCTCTACGAACAGTATGACACGCTCTACCTGAGCATCACCAACGAAAGCGGAGGCACCGTTTCGCGTGCCACCGTGCACGTCGACCCCGTTGACGAGAACGGCACGAGCACAGGCGTGCAGGACGTGAAGTACTTAGGCTACAACCGCCAACGCAAGGCTCACCTCATACTCACCCACGGCAACCCCGCATACATCGAGATCATCGCTGCCGGCTACTGCCCCACCGTGTACCGCTATGCCGGTGCTGCCGACAAGGAGGGCGTGGTAGACCTCGAGCGCTGCAACGACAATGTCGTGCTCTTTGCCAATCCCTCCGACGACAAGACCATCGCCATCAGCAGCCAGCACCTGTACTCGCTTGGCGACACCCACACCGTGGAGGTGCGCAACGGGACAGACTACAGCGTCTGCGAACTCACCGACTACGATCTCTCGAAAGTCGTCCAAGCCGACACCATCACCTATATGGAAGATGCCGGCAACGACTGGCCCAAGACGCTCAACGGCAACGTCGTGCAGCGCCTGGCACAAGTGGAGCTGGTCTACAGCAGCGCGTCGAACGATGCAACTGGCACCCGACTCATAGCCACTGACGACGAGAGCGGTGATGAATACGTTTCGCGCTGGCCCGAGGTGACAGCCGTTTATGCCAAGGACCACCCCGGATTTGTCAACGACTACTATTTCTCAACGTTCAACCTCGTAGGTACCATCCCGCTCAACACTATGTGCCG
Source organism: Prevotella sp. (assembly GCA_017509155.1). Lineage (GTDB taxonomy): Bacteria > Bacteroidota > Bacteroidia > Bacteroidales > Bacteroidaceae > Prevotella. Next base: position 4,127 of record JAFWQE010000101.1, on the reverse strand, counting down.
ACTGCGCCTGGAGGCCAGCGGCAAGTCGTTCGAGCGCTTCCCCTTCCTGCGCAACCTTTCTATCGACCGCGAAGCCATCAAGAAAACCGGTGAGGACTATGCCACGAACAACGTGACAAACATGGGTGACGACTCGCCCAGCGACAGGTACGCCGAGCAGGGCATGTCGTTCAACTTTCCCTTGGACTTCAAGATGAACCTCGGTCCGCTGTTCAAGATCAAGAACTCCATGAACTTCGACCTGAAGAAACAGGTGCTCACGTCGACCACCAAGCTGACCTACAGGCGACAGGACGGCAAGGACGAGGACGAGGGCATCAAGGAGATGCGCAAGGAGGCCAAGGAGTTTCTTGACGAGAGTGACGAGTCTGGCCACACTTGGTACGACGGAGCTTACGATACCAAATACAGCAACGTGGGCGACACCCGCAAGTTCGACGACTGGTTTGCCCAGGAGATGGACGACATCTGCTCCATCGACTACAACAACATCGGAACAGGATTCTTCGGCAGTGCCAAGCTGAAGTACACCATCAATATTGGCAAGCTGATGCACAGCAGCAAGCTGGACTTCCAGGACGCCTTCCTGCTGAACGAGCTCTCTGGCACTATCGGCTATGGCATCTGTCTGGCCAGCCCGAGCCTGTTGGACAAGTATTGGTCCTCCGGCCCTGTCTCCGAACTGCTGCAGAAGATTCCGTTCTTCGGCATCGGCGGCGTGTTCGAGGCATCCGTGCAAGGCGACTTCGGCCTGAAGACCTTCAATACGAAGTACCCTTGGACGATGGATAACTTCGGAGCTTTCTTCACGCTGTCGGCAAAGATACGTGCCGGTCTGTGGGCCGAGCTGTGTGTGCCGTCAAATCCCGTCTTCGCAGCCAACCTCGGTGTGCGTGGCGGCGGCAAGATCGGCATCATGGGCGGCTTTGCCACACCCTTCCAGGCCAACCGCTTCCAGTTGGGCTTCTACGCCATGGCAGGCATAGGCATCGAAGCCTACGCCAACATCCGCACATTCGGCTTCCAGTGGTCGGGGCGTGCAGGCGTTTATCTTGGCAGGCAGTTCTATTATCCCAATGACGGGCGCAATCCGTTCCACGAGGATTTCCCCTACTGGCTCACAGGCAAAGGTGCAAAGAGCGTGGGCGAGAGCTACCGCCGTGTGCCGTCGCTCGAGGCTGACGATTTCGGAGAGACCATCGTCACCGACGTGGCCAGCGACGCCAACCCGCATTTTGTGGACGAGAACCACATCGTCTACAACGACCTCGGCAACCCCGAAGACTATAACGATGACTGCGTGCGCTTGCTCGACACCGAAGCAGGCACCACCACAAAGCTCTCCACCGACGGCTTCGCCGCCATACACCACATGCGCTCAAAGCGTGCCGGTAACGAGGTGGTGGTCTACGAACAGATCGGACGTCGCATCGATGCTGCTGAGATGGTCCCTGAACACGCACTGGAAAAGAGTAACGAACTGGCGGCACGCGCCAAGATTATGGCCAACGTGAAGCTTGATGGACAAGACTGGAAGAGGTACACCATTACGAAAGACGACGGATTCGTCGACACACACCCCGTCGTCACCATGCAGGACGACGGCAAGGCAGCCTGCGTGTGGCAGCACGGCACCATCAGGACGATTGATGAGTCGCTGCCCTCAGACTCCATCTACAACAATGCCCTCGAGGGCGACCTGCGCCTCTCCATCTTCGATGGCAACACATGGTCGGATCCCATCGTCCTGCATCAGCTCGATGCCGACCTCTCGGCTTCAGAATACGACCTCATCATGCGCAACGACACGGTGCTCGTGGGAACAAATCTCGAAAGCTACCCCCTCGACTCCGCCCGCCACACACGTCGCTTCGTCTACTCCTCGGTCGACGTAGCCAATAAGAGCCTGTTCCAGAAAGCCGAGACGCTGAAACCGAAGCACTTCTTCATGAATCGTGTGGGACGGCACTCCGTCATCGCCATGCTTTACGAAAAGACCGACTCGCTGCGCGACATTTATGTAAAGACGCTCTCGATGAACGGCTATGCCGACGGGCTCATGGGCAGTGACATCGGTGCCAACTACAGCACACCCAATCGCGTGAAAATCATCACCGACCGTGCTGCCGTCAACTGCAACGACTTTGCCATCCTCTGGACAGAGATGAGCAACAACGCCCACTATGAGGATGGCAAGGAGGGCTTCACCGAGACTCCGCGCAACATGCTCAACGCCTCGCGCATCAACCTCCTGCCCTCGCCCTTTGTCACCGTGCCGCTGACGCTTGGCACAGAGCGCGACAGCCTCTCCATTATGGATTTCGACGGCATCCTCGACGACTCCCGCATCAAGGTGGTTTATTCACTGGCCGACATCGAAACGGGCGGTGCCGTGCTGATGACCAACGAGAAGTACTTCACCAACAGCTTCGACTACGACATCGGCTATGCCAGCCTCGCACTTCTGGGCAGCCCCACACTGCCCGTGAGCGTCGTAGTGAGCAACACCGGCACGAGCAGCATACGCAATGTCACCGCCACCATCAACGGCGAGGACTTCCCCATCGAGAATTCCTTCGTGGCGCCTATGCAGAAGCGCACCTTTGTCGTGCAGTATCCTCTCCATGAGGGCTTCGACGGCTATATCACCAACGCGGTCACCGTAGAGTATGCTAACGTATTCAAAACCCAGCAGCACCCTCGACGCAAGAACGTAAGCTTGCGCCGGCAAACCAAGTTTAGCAGTACGCCGCATCATGTCGACCTCGAGAACATTGAGTTGCGGCTCGTGCGTCATAACATTGAGGACGGGGTGAACTCGTTCGTTGTGGAACTCATCGACCACTCACTCTATGGACTCAAAAACCGCAACGCCATCCGCGTGGGCCTCTATCCGCATCCCACCATCGTCGTTCCGTTGAGCGATGAGGCCGAGACCATCGTCACTGCCAACGACTTCCAAGACTACGGCGGCGTACGCAAGGCTTACGCCACGGTGACCATCGGCGGAGTGAAAGACCAGACCCACGCCTACCTCACCACTCATCTGTTCGACCAGAACAACACATCAGACCTCGATATAACCCACGTCACCAACTACAGCGGCAGTTCCAATGCACATGCCGTCTCCCTGTTGCCTCACCACGACCCCAGCGTCATCCGCCAACTGCAGCAAGACGACCGCCACACCCGAGTGCAACTGAAGAGAACAGATGGAGGAGTCATCATCATCAACCAGTTCCCGACCCACCTGCGTGTGTTCACATCGAGTGGCATGCTCGTGTTCAGCAAGAAAACAGCAGACAGTTCCGTATTCGTACCCCTGAAACCTGGCGACACCTACCTCATCAGCACGGGCGACGAGGTCGTAAAATACGCTTATTAAAACCAGACATCACTATTGGGATGAGAATCCCTTCATCATTAACAATCAAGAATGAAAAGAATAATGCAAAGGATTTTAGTTATGGTCGCCATCGCCATGATGGCAACAATGAGCGCACAGGCTCAGAAGCAGCCCGTCGGTATGCGGGTGGAAGTGGCCGAAGCCGAGACAGAACACGGCGAGTACAGTATCTTCACCTATCAGGACACAGACGAGGCCGACACGTTCGGCTACTACCTTAGCCTGGGGCGCCTTGCCAACTTCCTCGGTGCCGACGAAATCCTCGGCATGAAGGTGCAGAACCTCCACGAGGTGACCATCCGTCTTGGATCCACCACCGATGAGGTTATGGCCGCCATCGACGACCTCCTCGATCTCTACGACAAGGACTTGGATACCACGGTGGAGTTCCAGGGACGTGCCGCCACCAGCGGTTTCAAACTGGGCGAACCCGTCACAGCCACCTGCACGGTGGTGAAGAAGATGTTGGGTGGCAAGCGACTGCAGTTCCTCTTCCCCGAAGGTAAGCACCAGGGTCGTGCCTACCTCTCGAAGTCCACACTCAAGAATCTTCGCGCGAGTTTCAAAATCAACATTAAACTAACGTGAGTTCGATGAATTCAGAATAGTGTGAGTTGTGTGTCTATGGCTCTTTCGCAAGCGATGCTTGGTTTCTTTGGAAAGAAACAATACGCTGCTAAGGCTCCAAGCATATTGACGATGAAGTTGTCGAATGATCTGT
>JAFWQE010000015.1 GCA_017509155.1 Prevotella sp. | reverse complement strand
GTCGGCCTGTGCCCATAACGGCGATGCGGCCTGGACCGATGCCGTGGACCCTGAAGGCACGGATGCTGTTGGCGCCGCCTACGTAGAACATTTCCGAGAACGGGGCTTCTGTGCTGTTGCCGTAACAGAAGATGTAGCCAGCGTTCAGGTGGCCTACAAGCGAGGAGCCGCTGCCTAAGCGCCAGGTCTTGGTGAAGTCGGTTTCTATGCGCAGGAACTGGGCATACTTGTTACGGAACAGGGTCTTGCCTTTCTCGTTCCAGTCGTGCCCGCCAATTAAGTCCCACAGGGCAATGGCATTACCTGCCTCGGCGATGGTGGTCTCCCATCGGATGGGGTTGCGCAGGGTAGTGGGACTGGTGTAGGTATAGGTGTAGCGCATTTTCGTGATGAACTGGTCTTCCATGGTGCTGGCCAGGTAGAGGTTACTGTCGAGTAGATCCTGGAACTGCTTGGTGCGGGTGTTGATGAACTGATACTTCACCGTCAGCGGCGAGAACTCATGCCGGCTCTGTTCCGACGACTGCCAATTGTAAGTCCACTCACCGCCGGCTATGTGCATGCGGTAGAAATCGGGACGGTTGACAATGTCGAACGACATCTTGGCCAGAGTGGTGGGCGTAGAGAAGAACTTGCGGGGCTTGGGCCGCCCGTTTTCATCGCGTCGTACGCGATCGCTGTTGATGAAGGGAGCGATGATGCGTGGGAACTCTATCGAGGCATCGGCACCATACTGGTAGGTGTTCATGTTGCCGGAAGCGTTTTTCTGCCACTCGTAGCTGCCATGCAGGTTGACGTCGAGCTTCTCGCCACCCTTGAAAGCGTTACGCTTGGTGAAACCAATCTTCACCTCGGGTCCGTAGCGTCCGATGGTGCGTCCGTTGAGCGTGGTCTCGAAGTAGAAGTCGTAGGGCTTGTCGAAGGTACAGTTGAGACGAAGGTCAAGCGTGTCTTTGTCGCGAGGTGTAAACTGGAAGTCTACGGACGAGAAGACGCCCGTAGCGTTGATCTTGGTGGCTGTTTCCTGATATTTCTCGTAGCTGAACAGCTGACGGGGCCGCAGGCGCATGTTCTTCAGCAGCACACGTGGACGTATGGGCGGATTCTTCTTGTTGCCACCCCAGAAAATGTGGAGGCTGCGCCGACTCAGGCTGTCGGTAATCGTCTCGCGCATGGAGCGTCGCAGCTGCAGGTTGGTGTGGCCGATGTACCATTGCTTCATGGCCTCCTCGGGCAGTCCGTCGGCCAACTGTATGCGCAGCTGTGTGCGGTATGGCACGTTCAACGTGTCGGCAAGGTATGTGGTGTAGCTGGGGTTGAAGTAGTAATAGCCGTTGTTGCGCAACAGGGTGCCGATACGGGAGCGTTCTCTCTCCAGGGCACTTACGCTGAAAGGCTCGTCCTTATGGACAATGGCCTCGGCGGCGGTGGAGTCGATGAGCCGGCGGGGAATCTCGGGAAAGCCGACATAGGCAATGCTGTCGAAGGTGAACAAAGAGTCGAGGTGTACGTGATAGGCTATCTTGCTCTTTTTCGGGTTCTTCAGCGCGACCGGCTCATAGGTGACGCTGGCGTGGAAGTAGCCGTTGTTGCGGAGTACCGACTGGGCCACTGAGGCACGCAGGGCGGGGTTCACCTGACTCATCAACACAGGTGGCTTGCCGAATGACTTGGTCATCCAGCGGGCGAACTTCGAGTTTTTTCCACCATATTTATTATATACCCACAGGCGCCAGGAGAAGGGCACATGGTAGTAGCTGCTGCCGAAGAGTGCGCCGTTGGGTACGGTGGCCAGCGCAACTTCCACCTCGGACTTGGTCTCGTTGAGGTGCTGCAGGTTGACGCGGCTTTTTCTCTTTACAGCCTCGGTGAGCAGGGTGGGGGGCTGAGGCTTGAGATGACGGACGGTATCGTCGTCGTAGGTGATCTTGGAAATTCCCACGAACAGCTGGTCGCCGTCGGGTATGTCCTTCGTTGATATGCAGGAGGTAAGTCCCGCCAACAGGATGAACAGGCAGAGTTTAGCGTATTTCATGTTGTAGGGTGTCGTTGGTGAGAGAATCGCGTGGAGCCGTCGGCCGCTGGCGCATCATCATGGGCTGTGGCTGCTGGTCCTTGCTGAACATCTTGAATATGTCGAGCAACGAATCCATCTTCTTGCGCCACACGTAGCCTGCTCCGTAGAGTCCGGTGTAGCCGTCGAGCCAGTCGTAGACGTTCTGCTGGTAGAACACCTTGAGGTTCTTCTGCGCACTCTGGTCCAGGCGGTACTCGCGGATCACGAGGCCCATCGCCTCCGCGCTGAACTCATTCACCGGTCCCGGCCCCGGCGCCTTGGGCCGGCGGCCTGTGGCGACGCCAGGAGGACTGGGCCTCACGCGCCACCGCAGCACTGGAGCGGATCGCCTGGAGGCTGTCTTCGATGAACTGCCTGGCCGCCTTGACCACGGCCGGATCATGGCGGACTTCGTCGACGGCGTGAATGAGGGCGAAGGCGAGAGCCAGTTGAGCAAAGTTGAGGC
>JAFWQE010000100.1 GCA_017509155.1 Prevotella sp. | reverse complement strand
CTCGATGGCGGTGATGTTCTTGCCGAGTGTGGTGAACTGGCACTCCTGAATGGGCGACACCTTTCCCTTGGGATAGAGCACATACACGTGGATGCCCTCCACGCCCAGGAATCCGTTGGCCACGGCCGAGCCCGTGTCGCCGCTGGTGGCCACCAGCACGTTCACTTCCTTCGTCTCGCCCTCTTTCTTGATGAAATATTGGAGCAGACGGGCCATGAACCTTGCGCCCACGTCCTTGAAGGCAAGCGTGGGACCGTGGAAAAGCTCCAGCGAATAGATGTTGTCGGTTACCCGCTTAACGGGACAATCGAACGAAAGCGTGTCGTAGACAATGCGCTTCAGGCTTTCGGCATCCACATCCTCGCCGAAGAAGGCGTCGGCCACCCGGTACGACAATTCCTGGAACGACATGTCCTGGATGTTGTCGAAGAACTCGTTGGGCAGCTGCCTGATTTGCTCGGGCATATAGAGACCGCGGTCCTCGGCCAGTCCCTTCACTACCGCCTTCTCGAGCGTAGCCACAGGTGCCTTTTTATTGGTGCTGTAGTATATCATATTCTAGATGTTCATAAAAGTTTGCATAAATTCGTTCAGCCGTAGCATGCCGTAGCCTCCGCCCACGCAATTCACCTCGTCGTAGCTTTGCACGCCGTCGGGCTCGATACCCTTATAATATATAATAAAAGGTACGGGCTCGTTCACGTGGATGCGCATTTCTACGGGAGTGGGGTGGTCGGGCAGGATGGCTATGCACACGGGCTCGTCCCATGTGCGCACCTCGTTGTAGATGGGCTCTATGAGCCGGTGGTCGAGATAGTTGATGGCGCGAAGCTTCAGCTCAAGGTCGCCGTCGTGACCAGCCTCGTCGGTGGCCTCCACATGCACGAACACGAAGTCCTGGCGCCTCAGGGCGTCGATGGCCGCCTGGGCCTTTCCCTCGTAGTTGGTGTTGGCCAGTCCCGTGGCTCCCTCCACCTCGATGATGTCAAGTCCGGCATAGTGCCCGATGCCGCGAATCAGGTCCACGGCCGATATCACGCTTCCGGTCTTCACCTGGGGATAGAGCTGCATCAGCGTTTCCATCGACGGACGGTAGCCTCCGCTCCAGGGCCAGATGCTATTGGCCTGGCGCTCGCCCTTGGCTGCTTTCGCCATGTTATAGGGATGCTTTGCCAGCAATTCTTGCGACTTCAGGATGAGATGGTTAATCAGGTCGGCGGTTTCCTGTCCGGTCATTCGGTTGCCGTCCTTCTTGTTCTCCCATCCGGGCTCGGCCGTTACCAGCAGGGGTCGCCATGCTTCGTCGGGATGGTCGTGGGGCGGGTTGCACACGATGTGCTTTGAACCGCCCTTGATGACCAGCAGGTGGCGGTATTGTATGCCCGTGATGAATTTCACCAGGTCGGAACCCAGTTCCTTGTCCAAGTATTGTATCAGCTGGTCGGCATCTTCCGTCTCCAGGTTGCCTCCGTTGTGGGTGATAATCTTGCCGTCGTCGAGCGTGATGATGTTGCACCTGATGGCGAAGTCGTCGTCGGCCATTTCATAGCCAATGCTGGCGGCCTCCAGTGGTCCGCGGCCTTCGTATACCTTGTTCAGGTCGTATCCCATGATGGCCGTATTGGCCACCTCGCTTCCCGGAGGGAATCCTTCGGGAACGGTAATCAGCCGTCCCGTGCGTCCCTTGCGCGCCAGCATGTCCATATAGGGCTTGTCGGCATATTGCAGGAGCGTCTTCCCTCCAAGTCGCTCAACGGGATGGTCGGCCATTCCGTCGCCTAATATTATAATGTGCTTCATCGCTCTTAGATGTTTGCAATACTCATGATATTGGCAAACACACCGGCGGCCGTCACGGCGGCACCTGCTCCGTAGCCCTGAATGAGCATCGGGTATTCCTTGTAGCGCTCAGTAGTGAGCAGCACGATATTGTTTGAACCCTCCAGCCCATAGAACGGATGTCCGTAGGGCACCTCCTTCAGCGCCACATTCGTCTTGCCGTTCTCCATTGTGGCCACAAAGCGCCAACGCTTGTTCTCGGCCTCGAGCACCTTGCGGCGTGCCTCGAAGTCGGCGTCCAGCTCGGGCAGCTTCTTCCAGAAGTCGTCGATGGAGCCCTCGAAGTAGCTGTCGGGCACGAAGAGATGCTTCTCCACATCCTCCTGTTCCACCTTGTAACCGGCTTCGCGGGTAAGAATGACAAGCTTGCGTATGACGTCGGTACCCGAAAGGTCGATACGCGGATCGGGCTCCGAGTAGCGTTGCTCCTTGGCGCGGCGTACAGTCTCTGAGAAAGGCACGTCGGCGGCGATCTCGTTGAAGATGAAGTTGAGCGTTCCGCTGAGGATGGCCTCAATCTTCAGAATCTTGTCGCCCGAGTTGCAAAGGTCGTTGATGGTGCCGATGATAGGAAGTCCGGCACCCACGTTGGTCTCATAGCGGAACCAAACGCCGCGGTCGCGAGCCGTCTGCTTCAGTTTAAGGTAACTGTCGTAGTCGCTCGAGGCGGCAATCTTATTGGCAGCCACCACTGATATATTGTGTTCAAGCAAAGTCTGATAAAGCGATGCAATCTGACGGCTTGCCGTACAATCCACGAATACCGAGTTGAAGATGTTCATCTTCACAATCTCGTCGCGCATCTTCTCGGTGTTGGCAGGTTCGCCGGCACGCAGAATCTGCTCGTAGTTGTCTAGGTCGATGCCGTCGCGGTTGAGCACGAAGTTATACACGTCGCTGATGCCCACCACGTTCAGCTTCAGGCGTCTCGACTGCATGAGGAACTTCTGCTGGGTGCGAATCTGTTCGAGTAGCATGCCGCCCACGGTTCCGATACCGCAGATGAAGAGGTTCAGCACCTTGTATTCCGACAGGAAGAACGAGTCGTGGAGCACGTTGAGCGACTTGCGCAGGAAGCGGCCGTCGACCACAAACGAGATGTTGGTCTCCGAAGCACCCTGGGCGCAGGCAATCACGCTGATACCGCTACGTCCGAGCGTGCCGAACAGCTTACCGGCAATGCCCGGCGTGTGCTTCATGTTCTCGCCCACGATGGCTATGGTGGCCAGTCCGCTTTCGGCCTGCATGGGGAACATGGCGCCCGTCTCAATTTCCTTTTCGAACTCTTGATTCAGCACCTCAACGGCCGCCTGGGCATCCTCGTCGCGCACACCGATGCTGGTGGAGTTCTCCGACGAGGCCTGCGACACCATGAACACCGAGATGCCGCGGTCGGCCAGTGTGGTGAATATGCGGCGGTTCACGCCAATCACACCCACCATCGAGAGTCCCGTCACCGTGATGAGCGTGGTGCCCTTGATGCTCGAGATACCCTTGATGGGCTTCCGGTCGTCGTCTATCTTTTCCTTGATGAGCGTGCCCGGATGCTCGGGGTTGAACGTGTTCTTTACTTTTATGGGTATATTCTTGATGCAGACGGGATAGATGGTCGGCGGGTAGATAATCTTGGCGCCGAAGTTGCACAATTCCATCGCCTCTACATAACTCAGTTCGTTGATGGTGTAGGCTGACTTGATTACCTTTGGATCGGCCGTCATGAATCCGTCCACGTCGGTCCATATCTCCAGCACTTCTGCATCTAGCGCAGCGGCAATGGTGGCGGCGGTCAGGTCAGAGCCTCCTCGTCCCAGGTTGGTCGTCTCGTGTGTGTCGCGGTCGCGGGCTATGAAGCCAGGAACCACGTATACTGGTGTAATAGGTGTGCGGGGGTGGAAGAGCGGTTCGAAGGCCTCCTTGATCAGCTGGTGCGTCAGTTCCGAGTCGAGCACATGCTTACCCTGCTTGTTCTCCGTGCGGATAAAGTCGCGGGCGTTCATCCTGGCGCCGTTCTTGATGATGGCGGCCACGATGTGCGAGCTCAGTCGCTCGCCATAGCTGATGATGGCGTCCTGCGTCTTCTCGCTCAGGTCGTGAATCAGGTACACACCGTAGTAGATGCTCCTCAACTGTTCGAAGAGCTGGTCCACATTATTAAACAAATCGATGCGCTTTTTGGGGTCGGTGACGATCGTGTCGATCATCTGATGATGGCGGCTCACCATGGCGTCGAATTCCTCGCGATAGTGCTCGTCACCGTTTTTTGCCAATTGCGAAGTGGCAATCAGCTTGTCGGTGATGCCGTTCAGGGCGCTTACTACTACAATGACAGGTT
>JAFWQE010000099.1 GCA_017509155.1 Prevotella sp. | reverse complement strand
TCTGGCTGATGATGAGAACATCTCACCCATCATGTGACGCTTGGAACCAGAAAAAACGAACCATGCATTATTACAGTTTTGAATATAGGTTCTTAGCAAAGCTTCAACGTTTTGTTCGGGATAATCCATGATGGCCTGAAATTCGTCGATAGCAACAATGCAAGGTTTGTCAGCTGAACTCAGATAATGGAAGATTTCTTCAAGCGAAACTTTAGGCGACTGAATATCCCCTATTTCAAGATTCCAGCTTGGTTGTCCCAATGCGTCCAATGTAATCCCTGTGCGAAGTGAGCCAACTATCTGTATAAACCTCTCCCATACTTTTCTTTCTTTTGACTTCAACTCCGAGAGTATTGTGCGTCCCAAGGCATAAGTGAGTTCTGCCAACGACTTTGTTGCATATATGTCAACGATAAACAAATAGTAGTTGTCCTGCAACTCCTGTTGGGCAAAACAATGCCGTATGAGGCCGGTCTTGCCCATTCTTCGCGGAGAGATAAGAGCAACATGATTGCCATTGACCAAAAGAGAAGTTAAACGTTTTGTTTCGTTCACTCTATCGCAAAAGTACTCAGGCCCGTTATAACCGAATGTCAGGAATGGGTTCTTTATCATGATAACATGTTTCTAAGTTTTCAGGCGCAAAGATAGTGATAAAAATTCAATTATACAAATTTGCGTAACGCATTTTTGTATAATTGACATAATGTCTGCCTGTCGCAACTGTTCGTGTCTTCCAAACGGTTCTCAAACCGATCCAACAGTTAATCTCTTCAGGCTGGCTCGGAATTCATGAAGGTTTTTATCTACCGCTTTGGCCACCGTCACCGGGCCGATTACCTCCGCCGGGACCGTCGCCACCTTCAGGGCGGTCACCCCTTCCTATTTGATTGCGCCTTTTTTACTTACCAAGGCAATAAAAAACCAAATTATTTGATATCTTTGCAAAAAAACGTCCGATACTGTAGTTTTTTGCCCCCTTGGTGTGGCTTATTGTCAAATGCTGATTTATTCAACAAGAAAAAGATGAAAGATTTAGAACACGAGTTTGAAGAAATGGTCAGGAAGCACCGCGGCACGATTTACACCGTGTGCTATATGTTCTCCAACGACCAGGATGAGGTGGCCGACTTGTTCCAGGAAGTGCTCATCAACCTTTGGAAGAGTCTGCCCTCGTTTGAGGGACGTAGCGACGTTCGTTCCTGGATTTACCGCGTCAGCCTGAACGTGTGCATCTCGCTCGACCACAAGAAGCGACGACACAAGACGGTGCCGCTGACGATGGACGTCAACCCCTACGAAGAGACGGATACCAACCTGAACTCACGGCAGATGGACATGCTGCGCCAGCGTATTGCAAGACTTTGACAATACGACCGTGCCATCATCCTGCTTTGGCTGGAGAATATGAGCTACGAGGAGATTGCGGCCATCATGGGCATTTCGGTGAAGAACGTATCGGTGCGTCTCTACCGCATCAAGGAGGAATTAAAAATTATGTCAAACGATTAAAAACAACAGGAATTATGGAGAATCAGAATAACAACTTGCAGGAACTGGAAGAATTGCGCTGTCAGGTCGCAGAGTTTAAGAACCGCATGGAACAGCAGGAGATTGTCAGCCGACGTCTGTTGAAAGAGGCGATGAAAGGCCACGTGTCGTGGATCAAGCAGATGAGTTTTTGGGGCAGCGTAGCGGAATTGGCGTTATTACCTTTGTTTGTTTACCTTCTAAGAAGCATCGCCGGTTTTTCATGGTTACCAATAATTGTCATAGGACTTATGATAGCTGGTGAGGCCGCTTTCAACTTTTGGAATGTCAGTACCATCCGCGATAAGCATCTGGCAGCAGACGATGTGCTCAGTGTCCAGCAACGGCTGATAACCTTCAAGCGCAGGGAGAAGCTTTACACATTCGGCATACTTCCTTTCCTGTTGCTCTGGTTAGCATGCATTCCGTTTGGCGTTTTTCATGTCACCGACATCCCTTTCCCTTCAAGTGAAAGGTTGCTTGTCTATATCGTGTTGATTGTCATCACAACGGCCGTATTATCCTATGTCTTTTCCCGCGAGATGCGCTCGCTGAACAAGGCCATCAAGGATATTGACGAAATTCACGGGAAAGAAATAAACTATTCAACTTTCGGGAGTTCTATACTCTTTTGGAGTTTGGGAGTTTAGGAGTTTGGGAGTCTGGACGATAGATTTACTCGCTCATTTTTCTTGGATTTCTGGAATCGAAACTAATGTCCACGCTCGACCTTGGTCGCTCTGCTTGCAGAGAACTCCAAAACCCCCAGACTCCTAACTCCTAAGCCAACTCCCGAAACTTGAATTATATGAAAAAACCGTTCGAATCGTATTATCTCAAAATAAACTGTTACCTTTGCAACAAATACCGATAAGATGAAAGAGCGGCTACTTATATTCGTGTTGTCTGTTTTAGGATTACACAGTGTTAACAGCCAGACGCTGGAGGATAATTTCAGAAATCCTCCAGCCGAAGCAAAGCCCATTATGATATGGCAGTGGATGGACGGCCTGATATCAAAAGAAGGAATAACCGCCGACCTAGAGGCTTATCAGAAGGCTGGCATCGGCGGTGTGCAGAACTTTCAGGTGGGCGGTACAGCACAGGGACTGGTGAAGGACACCGCCAATGCCATCGGCTCTGAGCGATGGCAACAGCTGATGAAGTTTGCCATCAGCGAATGCAGCCGTTTGGGTCTTTCCTATGGTACGCACAATTGTCCGGGGTGGTCATCGAGTGCCTATCCGACGGTTAAACCTGAGTATTCCATGCAGAAACTTGTATGGACGATGCTTGAGTCACAGGGGAAACGTCGCGTCCAGCTGATGCAGCCAGAGGCGAATTTCGGTTATTATGAAGACATCGCCGTTGTAGCAGTGCCAGATGACAGCATCGTTCAGAAAGAGCAAATCATCGTGTTTCCAGGTGCTTCCACCATTCTGCTTCCGAAAGGAAAGTGGAAAGTATATCGCTTCGGACATACGGCTAATGGGAAGACCAATGGTAGCACATCACCCGAAAGTGGTACGGGTCTGGAATGCGACAAGATGAGTCGTGAGGCTGTTGCCCATTATTGGTCGGGCTATCCTGCCATGCTGCTAAGCCTGGCTGGTGAAGAGACGGGCAAGACCTTCCAGCGATTGGAGATAGACAGCTACGAGGCAGGCGGTCAGGAATGGACCAAGCGAATGCCAGAGGAGTTCCTGAAACGAAAAGGATATGATATCCGAAAATGGTTGCCAGCCTTGGCAGGAGTTGTCATCGACGACCATCAGGCTACGGAGCAATTCAAGCGCGAATGGCGTGAGACGGTGTCGGATCTATTTGCCGAAAACTATTATGGCTATATGAGCCAAATGGCACATGAGCACGGTCTGCAGTTGCTGGTGCAGCCATACGGAACTGGTTCTGCCAAGCCGTTCAACCCCATCAACACCGATAAAATCGTACGGCAGTTAGCTGCTGATGATCCTATCTGTGCCGAGTTCTGGGCAAAGCCCACCAACTGGGGTTGGAAAGATATTCCTCGTGTGGTGAATGCAGCAAGGCGCGTCGGACATGAGATTGTTTATGCAGAGGGGTTCACCTGCTGGCCGCTTCATGCGTGGATGGACGATCCTGCCCGTCTGAAAGCCATCGCCGACTCTGCATTCTGCCTTGGCATCAACAAGTTGATGCTTCACGCAGCAGCGCACAATCCATGGGTGAATGCGCAGCCTGGCATGACCTTCGGTATGTGGGGCACATGGTGGACACCGGGACAGACATGGTGGAGGGATGGTGCCGGTCCGCTGTTTTCCTACTTTGCCCGTTGTCAGGCTCTCTTGCAAAGAGGTCGCTTCGTCGATGATTTCAAGAGCAAGGAGCAATCGTTGTCTGCTGATGTAGAAAGTGTTCAGTGGATACATCGTAGCGACGAGGGTACCGATATCTATTTCATTGCCAATACCAAAGATGTCGATCTTGCCCCTACACTTACAATAGAAGGGACAGGCAGAATGCCCGAAGTGTGGGATCCAGAGACGGGAGAGACATCCATTGCCAGAATATGGAAGATGATAGACGGGAAGACACAGGTAAAATTGAACCTTACCACCCGTCGTGCTGTATTCTTGATTCTTAAGGTCAAGACAATTGAGACGGCATCAAACGCAGACGGTTTCCCCAGCAATGTGATAGCCACGTTGCCTATCAATGGTCTGTGGTCCGTCAAATTCGCCGATGGCAAACAAGTGGAGTGGCCATCGCTCATGCCCTGGAACGAATCGGCCGACAACGACATCAAATATTTCTCAGGCACAGCAACCTATTCACAGCATCTATATATGAAAGAGCTGAAGCGCAACTATAGTTACGTTCTTGACTTGGGCGAAGTGAAGAATCTCGCTGTGGTTAAGGTTAACGGAAAGGTGTGCGGCACACTTTGGCGACCACCTTTTACCATTGACATCACTGACGCTTTGCTTAGAGGCGATAACACCCTGGAGATAGATGTAACGAACCTATGGGTGAACCGGATGGTGGGCGATGAGCTGGAGCCTGAAGATGTTGAATGGTCAGAACCAGTGACCTTTGGCGCAGCCCCCAAGTCGCCGGGTATCGGACGGTTTATGAAACAAGTGCCCGAATGGCTCAGCAAGGGACAGCCTCGCCCAACAAAGCGCAAGGCCGTTGTCTCCATGAAATTCTTCGAGAAAGACTCGCCGCTTCTTCGCTCTGGTATGATAGGACCTGTGGTACTGAAGAAAACGACAAAGGCCTATTGAAGCATCCCCATTTAAAGCTCGGAGTAACAAAATTGATGGTCTTTTTGAGCGTACTTTCATTTATATTTTGTATCTTTGCTGCCGAAAGCATCAAATATAAGATATGAATGACAACGAATACCGCCGCGAGAAGCTAATCCGTGAGATTGAGCATCGTGTGGAACGCATGTCGCTTCGTCAACTGGAGGCGCTGCAATATGAACTGGAGACAAAGGACTATTCGGCTGATGATGTCGGATAGTCCTTTGTGCTTTTTCATCATGGCGAATGGAAACACAATAATCATCAAATAACTGTCAAACTCATGAATCCCAAAAACACCATTATGGCTATTGCGATTTCTGCAGCAATGACCTCTGCAGTAAGTAGTTGCCAGCAGGTACAACGCAACAATCCTTTGTTAGAGGAGAGTCAGCTGCCCTATGGAGCGCCTGACTTCAGTAAGATTAAAACCACCGACTATCTGCCGGCTTTCGAGGCTGCCATCCAGCAGCAGCGCGATAGTATCGCCGCGATAGTCAACAATCCCGACTCAGCCACCTTTGAGAACACCATCCTGGCTTACGAGGAGAGTGGGCGCATGGTGGACCGTGTGAGCCGTGTCTTCTTTGCCCTGACCGAGGCCGACAAGACACCTGAGCTCGCTGAGATAGAGAAAAAGGTGATGCCCAAGCTCACGGAGCTGGAAAACGAGATCTCGTTCAACGTGCCGCTCTTTGAGCGCATTCGTCAGGTCTACGACCGTGAGCACGACAAGCTTCAAGGCGAGGAGCGGAAACTGCTGGAGGAGACCTACAAGGAGTTTGTGCGCAAGGGCGCGCTGTTGCCCGACGATAAGAAGGAGCGCATGAAGGCCATCAACCTGCGCATCACCGATTTGCAGCAACAATGGGGCGACCTGCTGCTCGAAGCCACCAACAACGCTGTGGTGTGGGTCGACAGCAAGGAAAAACTCGCCGGACTGAACGATGCCGACATTGAGCAGTGCAGGAAAGATGCCGAAAGTCGCGGCAGCAAGGCTCCATACGCCATCGTCATTGTCAATACCACCCAGCAGCCGCTGCTGGCCAGTCTCGACAACCGCGACCTGCGACGTCAGGTCTATGAAGCCTCCATCCATCGTACTGACGGCACAGGCAAGTTCAACACCTACTCCATTGTCAGCGAGATTGCCAAGCTTCGAGCCGAGCAGGCCGAACTGATGGGCTACCCCAACTATGCCGCCTACTCGTTGGAGAAGACCATGGCCAAGACGCCGGAGAATGTCTATGCCTTCCTGAAGAGTCTCATTGCCCAATACAAGCCCGAGGCCGATGCAGAGACCAAGGCCATAGAGGACTTCGCCCGCCAGACGGAAGGTCCCGACTTCAAGCTGGAGCCATACGACCGTTTCTACTTTTCGGCAAAGATGAAGAACAAGATGCTCAACATCAGCGACGACGAGGTCAAGGCCTATTTCACTGTCGACAGCGTCCTCATCAATGGCGTGTTCTACGCTGCCAACCGCGCCTACGGCCTCACGTTCAAGCAGCGCACCGACATCCCGACCTATCATCCCGACATGAAGGTCTTCGAAGTCTTCGACAAGGACGGCAAGCAGAAGGCGCTCTTCTATTGCGACTACTACCGTCGTCCGTCAAAGCGCGGCGGTGCATGGATGGACGGCTTTGCCAAGCAGAGCCGGCATTACGGACAGCTGCCCATCATCTTCAACGTGTGCAACAACGCGAAAGCACCCGAAGGCAAACCCTCGCTGCTCACGTGGGACGAGGTGACCACGCTGTTCCATGAGTTCGGCCACGCCCTCCATGGCATACTTTCTGACTGTAACTATCACCGTTTGAGCGGCACTTCCGTTGCTCGCGACTTCGTTGAGATGCCCTCACAGTTCAACGAGTCGTTTGCCTCCATTCCAGAGGTCTTCGACCACTACGCCCGTCACTGTGAGACGGGGCAACCCATGCCCGCCGAACTGAAGGAGCGCATGCTGAAGAGCATCAACTTCCAGACCGCATACGCGCTGGGCGAAAACCTCGCGGCCACCTGTCTGGATATGGCCTGGCACATGCTGCCTTCCAACAAGATTCCTTCTGCGGAACAGGCTGAAGCCTTTGAGACCGAGGCACTTCAGCAGGTAGGCCTGCTCAACAACCAGATACCTCCCCGCTATCGCACCAGCTATTTCAACCACGTCTGGGGCGGCGGCTATGCTGCCGGCTATTACAGCTATCTGTGGACCGAGGTGCTTGCCGTGAACATCGCCGATGTCTTTGCCAAGCGCGGTGCTCTTGACCCCGCTACCGGCAGCGACTTCTGCCAGAAGGTGCTGAGCCGTGGCAATACCGGCGACCTTATGCAGATGTTCACCGACTTCACGGGAATGGCCCAGCCCGATGCCTCCGGCCTGTTGAAAGCCCGCGGCCTTGGACGTTAAAGATAACTGAGAACTGAGAACTGAAAACTGAGAGCTGGAAACTGAGAACTGAGAACTGAGAGGTATGATTAGTTTTTCTGCGTAGTCTTTGGCCCGCAGTAATCATACCTCTCAGTTTTCAGTTCTCAGTTTTCACCTCTCAGTTCTCAGTTTTCTTTATTTGCTCCACATTATATCCGGCGTCGCGGAGTCGTTGGAGGATGCCATGGGAGCCGATGAGATGGCCTGCGCCAAAGACGAACATCGTTGGATTCTCGCTCATGGCTGCCTGTATCTTTGGCAGCCATCTCTCGCTGCGGAGTCTGAATACGGCAGGCTGTTTTTCTATGTCCGCGTTCCAGTTTGGCGAGTTGGCAAAGCCCTGGTAGTCGCCGGCTTTCCACAGTCTTGTTAACTGTGACGCAGCGCCTATCTCGTCGATGATCTTCTGCTTGCGCTGGTCGAAATCGTTGAGATACGCCATGAGCGAATCAATCTGAACGCTGATATTCTCGTTCATTGTATCGCGCATCTTCGTCAGACTGTCCTCACTCTGTATCTCGTCCAGCTGTCCAATCGTCAGGCCTCGTTGCTTTGCCCTGTTGAGGCAAACCATGTCGATGGGTATGCCGCTCGTAGCCGATTCCGGGTGTTTCTGTAACTCTTGCATGGTAATGAAAAGGTTAAAGGTGGAAAGAATCACCGTGGGGTTGTAGTTCCAGGCGGTCTTCATCGCCGAGTCGGTCAGGTTCACCTGAAACGTTTCACGGAATCTCGTGTCCAGAATCTCTATTTGGTCCTTGCTCATGATGTCGAAAATCGTTTTGCCATCGGGTAGGGTAATGGCTTGCAGACCAGCCGCCGAGGCGTCTTTTATCTTTTGCTGGTCGGTGATGTCGTACTCGGCAAACAGCTGTTTGCACTGCGCCTCTGCCTCAAGGTACTCTGGGATGCTGTCGAGAATGAGGCCAGGCAAGGTGTGAATGGAGCCGAGGATGTAGGAGGGCTCCTTCAGTTTGTTGCCGCTGATGCGGAATAGAAACTGCGCATGGGCGCCGACAGCGGCCAAGGCAAGGAAAAGGGTGATGATGCTCTTTTTGTTCATAATGATGGGTTGTCTTAATGTTTGGGAGTTCAGGAGTTCGGGAGTTCGGGAGTTCAGACGATACTTTTGGCGTTTGACTCCATCGTAGAGCTGATAAACTAACGTCTTCCGCTCGACCTTTTGTCGCTCTGCTCGCAGAGCGCTTCAGTTCTCACTTTTCAGTTTATTGTCTATTCATCTCTGTATTCAAGGATATCGCCGGGCTGGCAGCCCAGCACACGGCAGATGGCCTCAAGCGTGGTGAAGCGCACAGCCTTGGCCTTGCCCGTCTTCAGGATGGAGAGATTGGCCAGCGTCAGTCCCACTTTCTCTGCCAGCTCGCTGAGCGACATCTTGCGCTTGGCCATCTCAACATCCAGGTTTACTACGATTCTTCCCATGAGGCATTCAGATGGTTAGGTCCTGTTCCAGCTTCAGTTTCAGCCCGATGGCAAACACCTCGGCCACAATCATATTGAATACACAGAATAGCAGCACGTCAATGTAGTCTTCGTAAACCTGCGTGAAGCCACTGCCATGCAAGAATTCGTCGACAGCGGCAAAGAGCCCGGCAATGAGTAGGCCAAGGCCTGTAATTCTGAGCAAGATGACGTTGTCCCAGACAAACACCTTGTCGCGATTGACGTTGAGGATGAAGCGGACGAAGCACCAGAACGAGGAAATAGCGGCAATCACCACCAGCATCTCCATGAACAACCCAGCTAGCGCACTCCAGGTACTCACTGGCTCTGCATTCCGGCCCCTTTCCCATCCTTCGGCAAAGGCGTCCGCTCCGGTCACAAATGTCATAATTACTTGCGATGCCATCACAATCAGCATCAGCACACAGAAGAAATTCAGTTTCTTTTTCATTTTTGTTTATTTTTGGTTGTTAGATATATGTCTTGCATTTATTCCAAAGAAGGAGATTCCGTAGTTGGTCTTGTGCCAGGACTGACTGACGTTTCCGCCTGTCGCACCTGCCGCCAGCCGCAGTTGAATCGTCGATACGGGAGTCTCTCCCAAATCGCTGCCGGAATGTCTTGTTTCCATATTCTTTTATCGTTTTACTGCTGTTATTTATTGAATTTCGATATGCAAAGGTAAATAGAATTTCAATACCAAACAAATAAAAACGATAAAACTTTATCGAAATACGATAATTTTAACAGCCTTTAAGAACTGAAGTGCTCTTCGATTCTGCTTAGCCCGTCGAAGAATTTGGCCAGAAATGCTGCTGCTAATCATCATTCCGGTCGTCATTTTGCACCTCACAACCACGGCCAGCGCCGTCCTCCCTCCTTCTCCGAATGCTCCGTCCATCCATGCTCTCCCCCCATCTCCCCGTCCCGCCTCGCTTCTTTTCATTTCGGTCGGATGCCATCCGACCAGCCGCCCGTTGCGCCCCCTTCAGGCGCAATATGACAAAACTGCTCTGCTTCTGCGGCGGTTTCTTAAGCCAGAACTGCCGCTTTCAAGAAACAACTCCATTGGTTTCGTTCAACGATTCCATTGATTTCGTTCAACAATCTCAATGGTTTCGTTCAACGATTCCATTGATTTTGTTTCATAAAACTGCCGTCTTTGTTTCGTTTATCCGTCATTTTAGTTGCATAAAAGTGGCGTTTAAAATAGGGAGCGCGCGCGTCCTTGCCCGCTGTGACTATCGTGCGGACAGGACACCCGCGCTCCTGCTGGCGGTTTTGTTCCGTTTCTTTCTCGGCTCTTTACGCAGTTCTCACTTGGCGTTCACCTCGAGGTAGCTCTTCAGTGCCTCCACATACTCCTCGAAGGCTTTCAGCCCTGTGGGCGTGATTCGGCAGAGCGTGCAGGGCTTCTTGCCCTTGAAAGTCTTTTCTACCTCTATATAACCCGCCGCCGAGAGCTTGTCTATCTGCACACTCAGGTTGCCCGCCGTGGCTCCCGTCTGCTCCTTGATGTAGGGGAACTCGGCCTCCTCAGTGCTGATGAGCAGTGACATGACTGCCAGTCGCAACTCGGAATGTAGCAGTGGGTCTAATGGCTTGAACATGGGCTATTGTTGTTTCTTGAGCATCAGGCCTGGGAGCATCAGGCCGACAAGTGCAAAGAGGAAGACAGACATGCAGGGGAACAGGAACTGCGCTTGGCCGACGGTCATGACAGAGGCTCCCATTCGCGCAAGAAGCATTGAGCCGAAGCTTGCATAGTCGCCTACGGAAACCAGTAGGCCCGCAATGATGCCGAACCACACCAGCCACTTGCTTTTCAGGATGTGTCCGGTCATGGTGACAGCCATACCCATCAGCAGGATGATGATGGGCGTGATGTTTACACGATGCGAAAGGTAGGCCGATGGGTCTGAAACTGATGCTATCAGGATTTTGTTCCACAGAAGAGCCGTCAGAAAGAATCCGAGTACGAAGACAGCAAATGTCCACCAAGTCTTGCCCACGAGCGAGCTGATGAGCGTCATCGGGGCAGGCTCGCTTCGCCTATTGACGTTGCGCAGAGCCAGCCAGATGATGACGGGCAGCACGAACCACAGCAGATGGGCTAAGGGAGTGAAACCTGCATTGATGAGCAACAAGTTGACGACGGCTACGACGATGGCCATGCTCATCGTGCAGAGTCCTGAGACGAAGAGCGACTGTCCTGTGCGCTTTGATACCGTGCGACGGCTTTGCTCTATCTGCTCGGTGATGATTTCCAGACTGCGCTCGGCAGTCATATTGTTCATTTCTTCCATTGTTGTTTCTTTTTAAAGATGTTCCACGTTTGATTAACTACTCTTTGGGCGCGTCCAGACTCCTGCAGAAAGCCCGGATTTTACCCATTGTGTCCGGTTCACGTTGCAAAAATAGAGAAGTTTATATTATAAACCAAATTATTTTGTAAATATTTTTCCGTGCGTGATGTTTTTTAACATTTGTATAGAAAAAAGCGACATCTCGGCCTCTGTTGGCAACGATAGTCCGTGTTTGTTAGTGGCTAAGCAGATGGCAGCATACGGACTACAAAGAGGCATCAAAGGCTCAGAGGCGCAGCACATATCCACGCATGAGTATTACCGCAGCCTGATTGCACAAGGCGAGGACTTACAGGCCAACATTTCGCAACTGCTGGAAGAACAGGAAAAGGCAAGACTGGTGATAGCCGAGGCAGAACAGGCAAAGAAAGACCTTGCCCGTATCAAGGCAGAGGCTAAGACTGAGGAACTGAAGAACTCTGCCACGAAGACTGCCACCAATGTACTCAACGGAGTGAATTCTCTTCTTGGCGGCAATAAGGTGAGCCGATTGGAGAAAGAGAATGCCCAACTGCATAGGGAGGTGGACGAGTTAAATGAGCGTATTAATCAGTTCCACACTGATATGCAGAAGTTGAAGGACAACCATGCAAGGGAACTCAACCGAACCCATGAGCAGCACCAGCAGGAGGTGAGCAACTTGAAGCGTCTCTTAGACAAGGCTTACAGATGGTTCCCAAGTTTCAAGCGTTTCCTCAATATGGAACGTGAGTGTCTGGAGTATGGTTTCAACGCAGAACAGACCGACAAACTGCTACACGGGCAGCGCATCAATTATAGTGGGTGGATTCACTCAAACGATTACAGGCGCAATGCACTTGCCGATAATGTCACGGCACAAGTGATAGTGGATGAGAAACGTTTTCTTTTCCTGCACATAAACGACATGCCTATAGGCCAATGGTTCAAGGAGCGGTTCGGATTGAGACAAGAACAACGGAGGGGACTCAGATGTTAATCATAGTAAAGGGAGCAGGTTTTTTAATAACTTGTTCCCTTTTTCCTTATCCTTATTCTATCGTAAAGAGTCGTTATTTTGAATATTTTCTTTTGAAACACCCATTATTTGAGAAACTTTTCGTATATTTGCAGCCAAATTACAGTATATTATGAGTCCAGTA
This sequence comes from Prevotella sp., assembly GCA_017509155.1. Lineage (GTDB taxonomy): Bacteria > Bacteroidota > Bacteroidia > Bacteroidales > Bacteroidaceae > Prevotella. Next base: position 24,533 of record JAFWQE010000099.1, on the reverse strand, counting down.
TTCAGACGAGAGAGCGAATACACGTTCAAGATATACTCCAACGAGGAGGAGCGGATGCACATCCACGTCATCTGCGGTGACCACGAGGCCAAGTACTGGCTGGAGCCCCGCGTGGAACTGGCCAGAAACACGGGCATCCCCGAACACAAACTGAGTGAAATTAAGAAAATCGTAGAGAAATATGCAGACAGCTTCAAAGAACAATTCCGCCAGCACATCGGCAAGCGTATTGATGATTAACGCGCAGGGCATCATGCTCTCGGTGCTCGGCCACGACTATTTCCTGTCGTACAACCGCATCCCGTGGATGCAGGACGCGCCCATCCGCAGCGTCTTGAACGTCCAGATGTCCGGCCCTGAAGCCATCGAATGGCCCGACCTTGACGTTGACCTCGAAATCGAGAGCCTCCAGCATCCTGAACGCTACCCGCTCGTCATCAAGCGGAATGCGCTGGACTTCGTGGGAGTGTAAGTTATACTTGTGAAATATTGATTTAGATAATTGCATTTTGTAATTAACTCTACTGCATGAGCCTCTTCAATCGATACGATGCATATTTAAAAGATTTAGAATTTGCTTTATGGGAGGGCAACAATAAATATTGTAATCCCAAGGACTATTTCGTTACAGAAGAAGAATGTAGAAAATATCTTGAAGACTTAAAGAATGGCCAAGAACTAAATCGTGAAGGAATAAAAAGCATAGGAACAGATTTTTTCGTACCTTTGTCCCCGACAAAGAGCCATTAAAACAGGCTGGTGGCTCAGCGTCGGGAGTTCTTTGATACGCAAATCACAGCAGAGTGAGGAAATTAGAAAGGTCTCTTGTTCGTAACCCCGATTTTTCTCAATTCTCCGAACAGCCTTTATTTACAAAAGGTTTGCGATTTTATCCAAAATTACTAAATATCTTTGTCAAGTCAGCAATAATTTGTATATTTGCGGCCACATATAATAGAATAATGTATAACGGCGGCACGACAGCCGTCATTTATCAATCATCAAAGGGGCGCAGCCCCGCATCGTTATGCTACAAGCCTTTTGTACACATTGCGGACACCAGTTCCAGAATGATGAGCTGGTTTGTCCTGTATGCGGAACACGACGTGCTGATGTTCCGCCGGGAAGTCCTTATCCGCCTGCACCGCCGCGCAAGAGCAACAGCTCGGTATGGGCCTTCATTGCCATCATGGTGGCCTCGCTGATTGTCCTCGGCATTGCCTTCTACTGGTGGCAGTCTAAAAACGGTTCCCACGACACTCCGCCGGTAGACGAGGAGACACCGGCGCCAACGGTCAGCCTTGCCGACGGTTCCTACGTCTATGAAGGCGTGTGGGACGATGGCGGAAGCGACCCGCAGTCGTGCCGCATTCTCTTCACCAAGGACAACGGACGGCTGAAGTCCTGCTCCTACACCAACCTGAAATGGAGCACCACGATACAGCTGACGGGCGAGATGCGTGGTGACTCGCTGCACTTCCTGGGCAAGAATGGCAAGGAGGACCTTGTCATCGCGCTGGCGCCAGGCAGCGACGGGAAATCGCTGTCGGGACGCGGCATCGACTACGCCCACAAATCGGGCAATGTGAAACTGAAGCTCTATGCCATGGACACGGCCAGTCAGCCGTCGTCGACCACCATAGAAAGGGTGGAGGAGCCTGCGCCGGTCATTGAGGAGAGTACGGTGAGCCGCGGATCGGTCTATTCGTTGTCGGGGTCCATCGACCGCTATAATGTCTCGATGGATCTGAACATCAACGGCTCCGATGTTACGGGCTCCTACTACTATCGCAACAGCGGCTCCGGCGCGCGCCTTTATCTGCGTGGTACGCTTTTTAGCGATGGCGAGATGGTGCTCACCGAAACCAACGACGAAGGGCAGATGACAGGACGCTTCGACGGTACTTTCGTGAGTGGCGGCACCTATGAAGGCGTCTTCAGCAACAATCGCGGCGACACCATGTCGTTCACGCTGTTTGTGCAGTGAGGCGAAGGACGGCAGCCTTTGCGGGATAAATGTAAAGCCTGCGGCGCTACACGAATAGGCATGAATATACATGTAATGTCTCAATAATAATTCATGAGGCATTCGTGTTTATTCATGCCTATTCGTGTAGCGCCGCAGGCAAATAAAAGCTCTGGCTTTCAGGCGTTTCTGAACTCCTGAACTCCTTAATGGTCGCTTTTTCAGATCTTCTCGAGAGCCTGGCGGATGTCGTCGAGGATGTCTTCCACGTCCTCGATGCCCACGCTGAGGCGGATGAGGTCGGGAGCGACGCCAGCCTCGCGCAGTTGTTCGTCGCTCATCTGGCGGTGCGTGTGGCTGGCCGGATGGAGCACGCAGGTGCGGGCGTCGGCCACGTGCGTCACGATGTTGATCATCTCGAGCGAGTCCATCCATTGGATAGCCGTTTCGCGAGTGCCTTTCAGTCCAAAGGCGATGACGCCGCACGAGCCGTTGGGCAGGTATTTCTGTCCCCGCTCATAGTTGGCATCGTCTTTCAGTCCACAATAGTGCACCCACGCCACTTTCGGGTTGTCGTGCAGGAACTCGGCCACACGCTGGGCGTTCTTGCAGTGCTGGGCCACACGCAGGTGGAGCGTCTGCAGTCCCATGTTCAGCAGGAATGAGTTCTGCGGCGAGGGAACGCTGCCCAGGTCACGCATCAGCTGCGCCACCAGCTTGGTGGTATAGCCCATCTTGCCGAAGGCCTTCACGTAGGTCAGTCCGTGGTACGACTCGTCGGGCGTACACAGACCGGGGTATTTGGGTTGTGAAGATGAATGGGTGTAGAGCGATGAATCGCCGCAATGGGTGCATGTCATCCAGTCAAAATTACCGCTGTCGACGACGGCTCCACCCACCTGAGTGGCCATGCCGTCCATGTATTTTGTGGTGGAATGGGTCACGATGTCTGCTCCCCATTCAAAGGGACGACAGTTGATGGGCGTGGCAAAGGTGTTGTCCACGATGAGCGGCACGCCGTTCTTGTGGGCAATGCGTGCGAAGCGCTCTATGTCGAGAACGGCGCATCCGGGATTGGAGATGGTCTCGCCGAAGAGGGCTTTGGTGTTGGGACGGAAGGCTGCCTGTATCTCCTCGTCGCTGGCTTCTGGACTGACGAAGGTGCAGTCAATGCCGAGTTTCTTCATCGTAACGCCAAACAGGTTGAACGTTCCGCCGTAGATTTCGTTGGACGTGACGATGTGGTCGCCCGCCTCGCAGATGTTGAAAACGGCGTAGAAGTTGGCTGCCTGTCCGCTGCTTGTCAGCACGCATCCCACGCCGCCTTCCAAAGCTGCTATCTTGGCCGCCACGGCATCGTTGGTGGGATTCTGCAGGCGCGTGTAGAAATAGCCCTCTTTCTTCAGGTCGAAGAGCTGCGCCATCTCGTCGGAGTCGTCATACTTGAACGTCGTAGACTGGATGATGGGCAGCTCGATGGGTTCACCGTTCTTGGGCCGGTAGCCCGCCTGTACGCACAGCGAGCCACGTCTGAGTTTCTTTTCCATTGTTATGTTTTTAGTAATGATCAATCAGCGGCGCGGGAACGGCCTCGGCATCAGCCTGACTCGTCCTCGCCCTGCACTTCGAGATGCAAAGTTACGGAGAAAAAACGAGATTAAAGACGAAAACATCGAAAACGTATCTTTTGAGTGACTTTTCGTAAGATTTTGACGGAAAGACTTGGCAGATTGTTCGCTTTTTCTTATCTTTGTGGCGAAAATCAACAATTCATTCATTTTAAAAACATCAACACTATGAACAGAAATCATTACCCTAAACTGCTGTCGCGGGCCGTGCTTACGCTGCTCGCGGTCTTGTCCGCCTTCTGCGCGAAGGCAGATGAACTGACGGTATGCTCCTCCGTGCCCACGTATCCCACGCCCGAGGGGCTGACCGTGAGCGATGTGACGCTCAACTCGGCCGTGGTGAGCTGGACTTCAGACGCCACCCAGTGGGAGGTGTGCATCAACGAGGACGAGGCGAACACCGTCATCGTGGACACCAAGTCGTACACGCTGACCAACCTGGAGGCCGCCACACAGTATGAGGTGAAGGTGCGCGCCATCTACGACGGCAACAAGAGCGAATGGAGCCAGACGGTAAGCTTCCGCACCCTGCTCTGCTCGCCCGACGACATGGTGACGCTGAGCTACACGCTCACCGACAGCTATGGCGACGGCTGGAACGGCAGTTACATCCGCGTGGTCGACGTGACCACGGGCGACGTCATTGCCCAGCTGACGCTTGCCTCGGGCAGCGAAGACACTGGCACATTCCAGGCATGCAACGGCCGAGCCATCCGCTTCGAGTGGGTGAGCGGATCGTATGACGACGAGTGTGGCTACACGGTGTATGATGCTGTCGGCAACGAAATCTTCACGGGCACTGGTGCCATGGAAGGGTCGGTGGAATACACCGTGACTGACAATCCTATAGCAACGCCCGTCAACCTGCAGGTGGAGTACGAGTTGGACATGGGCGAAAACATCTCTGCCGTCATTACGTGGGACCAGCCCGACGGTGCCGACAGGTGGCAGTATCGTCTCGATGGCGGCATGACGCAGAGCACCGACCGCCCGTTTGCCCGCTACCGCGGCCTGGTGCAGGGACTGGACTACACCTTCGAGGTGCGCGCCTTTAGGAATGGCGAGGAAGGCTTTAGCGCGTGGAGCAAGGCCGTCACGCTGAACACTGAGCGCGCGGTGCCCGCACCAGCCAACCTCACGGCAAGCAACGTGGGACCCACGCAGGCAGACATCAGCTGGGAAGGCGAGGCCGACAGCTACCACCTGAGGTACAAAAAGATTGACAAGTCGAATATGGCGCTTGTCACCCTCACGGCAAACAATGTGTGGGGCGACGGCTCTGGCTATCAGATGCTGCTCGATGCCGACGCCACGGCATACGGCACCATCATCCCCACAACGGGTCCCCTGACCACAGGCGGCGACGCAACGGAAGAGACATACGCCGAGTTTGAATACAAGATACCCAGCGAGGCCGACGGTTCGCTCACCACGTCAAACATTGTCTTCGATGGCAGCGTCACCATCCAGATTCCAGCTGGCATCTACGACTGGTGCATCACCAACCCGACGCCTGGCGACAAGATGTGGATCGCATCGGAGAATGGTAACGTTGGCGGAAGGCAGGACAACTATGTGTTTGAGGCTGGGAAGGCTTATGAGTTCAAGGTGAGCCTTGGGAATCAGAATGACCAGGTGGATGTGACCATCACTGGAGAAGGGACGGCAACAGATGGACCGGCAGAAGATGAACCGGCAGAAGAATGGACGCTGCTGACAGACGTGAACAGTCCCATCACCCTCGACGGGCTCGACCCGGAGACAATCTACGTCGTGGAGGTGCAAGGCATCTACGGCACCACCTACAAGCACGAGGGCAAATGGGCTACCTGTGCATTCCTGACAACCGCTGCCAACCCCGAGCCTTATGACGTGGCTGTGGTGCCATCGGCAACGACGGCCAACATCAGCTGGACGGGGTGGGGCGACAGCTATAAGGTGAGCTACCGCAGGGCAGGCTACTATCAGAACTCTTTCTTCGAGGACTTCGAGAACGGCATTCCCGACGACTGGACACTCATCGATGCCGACGGCGACGGCCAGGGCTGGTATGCATTTACAGCAGAAAGCGGCGTTTATACCATGGGCACCACCTGCGCCACATCGGCCAGTTATAACGGTGCTATATTGACGCCCGACAACTGGCTCATCACGCCGCAAGTCACGCTGACTGGAACGCTGAGCGTGTGGCTGCGGGGGCAAGATCCCAACTATGCTGCCGAGCACTTTGCCATCTACGTGTCGAACACGGGCAACGCGGTGGAGGACTTCATCGAACAGATTGTGCCCGAGACTGAAGCCACGGGAGAATACGTGGAGTACACCTACGACCTGAGCCAGAATCCCTACAACATGACCAAGGGCTACATCGGCATACGCCACTTCAACTGCACCGACATGTTCCGTCTGAACTTGGACAACTTCAGCATCTACGACTACTATGTGGAACCCGGCGAGACGCTGACCGAGACTACCACCAGCAACTCGCTGCTGCTGACGGGCCTCTCTCCAGAGACCACATACGAGTTCTCGGTGGTGAGCCTGAAGGAAGGCTGCGAACCGGCCTCAACGCTCATGGCAACGTTCACCACCACGGCGCAAGGCACGCCCACGGCAGTGGCTGCCACGCCGACCGCCATGCCCGGCAACGCCACCTGGTACACACTCGACGGCCGCAAGCTGAGCGGAATGCCCACAAAGAAGGGCATCTACCTGAAGGGCAACAAGAAGGTAGTCGTGAAGTGATTGCAGACCTCAGACATGTAAAAAAGCGCTGCCGGCCCGTTGCGGGTTGGCAGCGTTTTTTTGTAATAATACAAGTCCTGACGGGACAAAGGTAGCCCTAAAAGGTGCGGCTTCGCGGGGCAGTGTAGGGGCGAGACGGCTCAGAACGAACTCATGCCGTCCCAGTTGACCATGTCCTCGCGCACGTAGCCAATCGTCCCGTTTTCCAGGCGAATCTTGTACCATCCGTTTTTCTTTCCCAGACAGGGGAACGTGTCGGGCACACCATCGGGTTCGGTAATCTTCCCCACGACGGCAGTCTTGATAGACGGTCCCTTGCGCACATTGATGTTGCCTGTGCGCTCGCCTTTGCGATAGACGATGCCCTGTCCGTTCTCAGCTTTGAAGGTTACAACGCGATTCCCGGCTTTGGGAACGTCGTAGGTGTCTTGCACATCTACCGTGTAGGTGCTGGCATTGATGCGGACGAGCCGTCCCACGATGTCGCCGTTGCTGTCAACCACCATTCTCATGCTCTGCGCGTCCATGCCGATGCAGAGCAACAGGCCAAAGGCCAGTAAAAACATTTTCTTCATAGGTCTTGCTTTTGTCATTTATAATTGTAAAACACTAACTAAATTCTTGTATGTCGATTCTGGTTCGGAACATTCGTTTCTATTTGACGTATTCGACGCATAACTGTTTATTCCTTCACCCATTGTTTTTTCGTCACACCCACACTTTCATCCTTCATCCATCATCCTTCATCCATCATTTCTCATCCATTCCCCCTCCCGTCACTTCCTCCTTCACTTTCTTGAACAGGTCGGAGGCGAAGATGAAGTCGTTGAGCTTCTGGTTCGTGGAGGTCATAATCTGGTCTTTGTTGCCCGTCCATGCAGCCGTGCCTTTGTAGATGAAGATGATGTTCTCGCCGATGCCCATCACCGAGTTCATGTCGTGGGTGTTGATGATGGTCGTGGTCTGGAAGTCCTGTGTGATGCCATGGAGCAGGTCGTCGATGACGAGGCTCGTCTTGGGGTCGAGACCCGAGTTGGGCTCGTCACAGAACAGGTATTTGGGGTTCAGTGCGATGGCTCGTGCGATGGCCACGCGCTTCTGCATACCGCCCGACAGCTCGCCCGGGAATTTTTTCTCTGCACCCACCAGGTTGACGCGGTCCAGACAGTCCATGGCCCTTTTCTGTCGTTCGCGCAGGTTCATGTCGGAAAACATGTCGAGCGGGAACATCACGTTCTCCAGGACCGACAGCGAGTCGAACAGCGCCGCGTTCTGGAAAATCATGCCCATCTCGCGCCTGAGCATCACCTTCTCGCGCTTGCTCATGGCCACGAAGTCGCGCCCGTCGTAGAGTATTTCGCCCTTTGTGGGGTCCAGCAGTCCTACGATGTTCTTCATCAGAACGGTCTTTCCCGATCCGCTCTGACCGATGATGAGGTTGGTCTTGCCGTTCTCAAACGTGGCATTGATGTCGTGGAGGACTTCCTTGTCCTCAAACGATTTATACAGGTTTCTTACTTCAATCATTCTTCGTATTTAAGGAGTTCAGGAGTTCAGGAGTTGCAGGAGTTACAGACGATACTTTAAAGGTCTTTCACTCCTGAGTTCTTAATAATGCCTTGAGAGTAGGCGATGAGGAGCTTGCTTACTTCCTCGCTAAGGGTGCAGAGCGAATGGAACTGGTCCTTATCAATAAAGCACAGGTCACGGGCAAGGAGAATATAATCGCGACATTCTTCGAGACTACCTTCTGAGATGTTGAGAAATCGCAACTTGTCTGCCTTGCCTATCTTCTTATATCCTTCTGCGATGTTCGCCTCAATTGACACCGCAGCTCTTCTGAACTGCGACGTCAGCCCAAACATTTCGTCTTGAGGAAAACCTCTCGTTAGGCTGTACACCAATAGGACAAACTGGTGAGCTTTTTGCCAAACGAGTAGCTTCTCAAAACTATATGACATTGTTTCCATCATTTTTGTAGACTATTCACCTAACGTCTGTAACTCCTGGACTCGACCTTTGGCCGCTCTGCTTGCAGAGAACTCCTGCCACTCCAGTAACGTCTGCAACTCCTGTAACTCCTGTAACTCCTGCAACTCCTGAGAATATCAGCTCAGCAGCTGCGTAAGGAACACGTCGGAGAAGAGGATGAGGACGCTGCTCGAGACCACGGCGTCGGTCGAGGCCTTGCCCACCTCCACGGAACCGCCTTCCACGGTGTAGCCGCAGTAGCTGCTCACGCTGGCGATGATGAAGGCGAAGACGAGGCTCTTGATGATGCTCATCCACAGAAACCACGGCACAAAGTCGTGCTGCAGGCCCAGCGTCAGGTCGTCGGGAGGCAGCACATGCCCGATGTATGCCGTGGCGTAGGCGCCGATAATGCCCATGCCCGACGAGAAGATGACCAGGAAGGGCATCATGGTCACCATGCCCAGAATCTTGGGAAGGATGAGGTATTCGGCGGAGTTCACGCCCATGATCTCCAGCGCGTCTATCTGCTGCGTGACGCGCATGGTGCCCAGTTCCGACGCGATGTTCGACCCCACCTTGCCGGCCAGGATGAGACACATGATGCTGCTTGAGAACTCCAGCAACATGATTTCGCGCGTGGTGTAGCCGCTCACCCACCGGGGCATCCACGGACTCTGGATGTTGAGTTTCATCTGGATGCAGATGACGGCGCCGATGAAGAATGAGATGAGCAGCACAATGCCGATGCTGTCGACACCCAGTGCCTGCATCTCACCGATGTATTTCTTAAGGAACATGCGCAGTCGCTCGGGGCGCGAGAAGGTGCGACCCATCAGGATGAGGTATTTCCCAAGGGCGTAGAGCCATTTGTATACGAGGGTATGTTTCATTCTCAGAAGTTCAGAGGTTCGGAGTTACAGGGGTGCAAGGCCTATCTGCCCTGCAGGGTCTTGATGAACCACGACGACACGATGTCGCAGGCGCGGTAGACGTTCTGCGAGAAACCGTGGTCGAAGCCGTCGAGTTCCACATATTCGCTGCCCGCCCAGATGTCGTTGAAGCGCTCGCCATAGGTGTAGGGCACCACGCGGTCGGCCGTTCCGTGCACAATGAGCGCCGGTCCATGATAGCGCACGGCCGTGCGGTAGATGGGCAGTCGCTGTGCCGTCAGTATGTAGTCGCGGCCCAGCTTCTTTCCCCACAGGTCGATATATTCTGGCGGGTCGGCGGGGTCGCCCTGTTGCGGAATACCCATCACGGTGCCGCGGATGGCATCGTCGCGCAGCACGGCGGCAGGAGCCAGAAGCGCCACGGCGGCAATGTCCTCGCTGCCCAGCTCGCCGGCAGTCATCGCTGCCACCACGCCACCTTGCGAGTGACCGGCAATGGCGATGCTCTTCACGTAGCGCAGGTCGCTCACATATTCTATCACCTTCCGTGCATCCTCAATCTCGTTGGGCACCGTCATCTGCTGGAAATCGCCCTCGCTCTCGCCGTGTCCGTTGAAGTCGAAGCGGATGGAAGCGATGCCGTGGTTGGCCAGAGAGTCTGCAATGACCTCAAACAGTGGCCCTTCCTTCCGGCCGCCGAAGCCATGGCACAGCACCACCATGGGGCACTGTTCGCCCTGCTGGAGGACGGGCTTCTGGATGATGGCAGCCAGACGGCCTTTCGCTCCGTCGATGCTTACGCTCTCCTGGGTGCCGAAGGTCTTGCCCTTGGGCGCAAACAGCTCCGTCAGCGTGCGCTCCATCTTGTCGGCCATCACGGTGGCCAGCACCACCTTTCCCTGCGGGTCGATGAGATACATGGAGGGAATCCACTTCACCCCGTAGAGCGATGCTATCTGCGTGTCGTGGAACTTCACCAGCTCGCTCACCTGTGTGTAGCGTATGCCATATTTCTCCACGGCGTCCTTCCACTTGTCGCGGTCGGTGTCCATGGATACGCCGATGAACTCCACGCCCTGCGGACAGAACTTCTCATACATGCGCTGCACGTTGGGTATGTCCTTGCGACAGTCAGGGCACCACGATGCCCAGAAGTCCAGCAGCACGTATTTACCCTTGGTCTGCTTGGCAAACCTGAAGTTCTTGCCGTCCAGCGTCTTCATCCTGAAATCGGGAGCCTGTGTGCCAGCCTTCAGCAGTTCGGTGGCATACTTTGCGTCGGCGTCGGCCTGCGGAGCCTGTGCCTGTGCGCTGACGGCGACGGCCATCCAGAGCACAAAGAGGAGTTTCCATTTCATAGACAGTTCCTTTTTCAAATACTTTTTTCAGCGCAAAGGTAATCTTTTTTCTCGTATCTCGCAAAGAAAACCACGATAAAAGAGTTTCATGTCGGCATTGGTCTCATGAGATGGGCGTTCCAATTAGCTAAAAACCAACAAACTTGCTGTCTAAAATTATCGTTCAACCTGTCGCTCTATAAGCCAAAAACAAGGCTTAACAACGGCGGGAAGTGTGAAAAATCAGAAAAAACGGCACGCGACGTTAAAAAAATGAGGAAAAGACAACGCGTTCGATGGATTTTTTGTATTTTTGCAGTGATGAAGATTTTTACGAGTGCTCAGATACATGAGCTGGACCAATATACGATAGAGCATGAGCCTATTCGCTCTGTCGACTTGATGGAACGTGCTGCCAAGGCCATCACACGTGCCATCACCGAACGATGGTCGGTGCAGACGCCCGTCGTGGTGTTTGCCGGACCGGGAAACAATGGTGGCGACGCATTGGCGGTGGCAAGAATGCTGGCCGACCAGAACTACAAGGTGAGCGCCTATCTGTTCAACATCGGCGGAAAGCTGTCGGAGGACTGCACCGTCAACCGGCAGCGGGTGATGGAAAGCCGAAAGGTGAAGGACTTCATTGAGGTGAAGGAGGAGTTCGACCCGCCGCAGCTCGAGGCGCAGACGCTGGTCGTTGACGGCCTTTTCGGCTCGGGGCTGAACAAACCGCTCAACGGTGGCTTCGCGTCGCTTGTGAAATACATCAACCAGTCGCCCTCGTTCATCGTCAGCATCGACATTCCGTCGGGACTGATGACAGAGGACAATACATATAATGTACGCGCGAACATCATCCGCGCCGACCTGACGCTCACCTTGCAGCAGAAGAAACTCTGCTTCCTGTTTCCCGAAAACCAGCAGTTCATTGGCGAACTGCGCATCCTGGACATCCGTCTCAGCGAGGAGGGCACGAAAAAGATTGAGGCACAGTACACCATGGTCGAGGAGAACGACATCCGTCCCCGACTGCTCCACCGCAGCGACTTTGTCCACAAGGGCGACATGGGTCACGCGCTCATCATTGCGGGCAGCTATGGCATGGCCGGCGCCTCCATCCTGGCCACGCGGGCGTGCCTGAAATGTGGCGTCGGCAAGGTGACTGCCCACACGCCGCGACGCAACAACGACATCATGCAGATCAGTGTGCCCGAGGCCATCGTCAGCATCGACCGCGACGAGCTCTACTTCAACGAGACCGTCGACACCGAGGACATGGACGCCGTGTGCATCGGCCCGGGACTGCGACAGCAGGAGAACACCGCCATCGCCGTCATCTCTCAGGTGAGGCGCTCGCAGTGCCCTGTGGTGCTCGATGCCGACGCACTCAATGTTCTTGCCAATCACCGCGCATGGCTGCAGCAGTTGCCCAAGAACGTCATCATGACGCCCCATCCAAAGGAGTTCGACCTGCTGAACGGCTCATCATGTGCCGACAGCTACGAACGCCTGTCGAAGGCGCGCAACATGGCCGAGCATCTCAACGCGTTCATCATCCTGAAAGGCCATTATTCGGCTTTGTGCATGCCCAACGGACACGTGGTGTTCAACAGCACCGGCAACTCCGGCATGGCAACGGCAGGCAGTGGCGACGTGCTCTCGGGAATCATCACCGCACTGCTGGCACGGGGCTACAAGCATGCCGACGCCTGCATCGTGGGAATGTATCTGCACGGGCTGGCCGGAGACCTTGCCGCCAAGGAACTGGGAAAGGAAAGCCTCACCGCCAGCGACATCATCAACCACCTGCCACAGGCGTTCAAGAGACTGGAAGACTGAGCGAAGAGTCCTCGTGCTGCGCCATTGCTCGCTATCGTACAGGACCTTTTAAAATGGTCTCAACGAAGATCCGCTGAAAAGTCCCATAGGGACAAAGGCCACAGGGACGGGGTGCCCCCCCTTCTTGAGAGCCAAAGAGTTACAAAAGAGCCCCGTAGTGGCGACACATCGGAAAGGGCTTTTCAAAGAGGACTCAATGAATAACAAGGAAAAAAGAACTGAAACAAAATAAACGACATGAAGAAAATACTGACACTCTGCCTTTACATGCTGATGCCGCTTGGGCTCTTCGCCCAGCAGTTTGTAGAGGGCACTTCCTATTATCTGCCGCGCACGGCCATTCAGTTCAATGTGCTCGTGGAGCGCACAACCACCGAGCCGGGAGAACTATGCATGTATGCTGAGCGGTTCCTCAAGAAGAAAGACGTCGCCCAGCAGTCGGCAACGCAGTTCCGCATCGTGGGCATCGACATCAACTGTTTAGGCATCAGGGACACCTCGAAGTTCTTCACGCCAAACATGGATGCCAAGCACAGCATCGTCAGTCTGAAGATCAACGACGACGGCATTATCCTGGCCGTGAACGACCAGCCGAAGGAGCAGACCGAGCGCACGCCGTTTGTGCCAGCACCGAAGAAACCGGCACTGAACCCGCACGACTACATGAACCAGGACATTCTGGCGGCAGGAAGCAGCGCCAAGACGGCCGAACTGGCTGCGCAGGACATCTACGACATTCGCGAAAGCAGGTCGCAGCTGGCCCGCGGACAGGCAGACTTCATGCCGAAGGACGGCGAACAGCTCAAGCTGATGCTGGCCAACCTGGACACACAGGAGCAGGCCCTGCTGCAGCTCTTCGAGGGCGTCACCGAGCGCGACACCATGGAAGCCGTGTTCACCTATGTGCCCGACCGCGAGGTGCAGCGCCACGTGTTGTTCCGCTTCTCTAAGCGTCTCGGACTGCTCGACGAAGACGACCTCGCCGGTGAACCTTACTATGTGGGCATCGAAGACCTACACGCCATGCCGTCGAACACCGCCGTGGTGGAAGACGGAAAGAAGAGCAAGGACGATGCCAACATATACGTCACGATGCCTGGAAAGATACGCCTCACCTTCTCGCGCTCCGAACAGCAGCTGCTCACGAAGGAACTCTATGCGGCGCAGTTCGGAAAGACGGCTCCGCTCGACAACGAGCTCTTCGGAAAGAAACTCTTCACCCGCGTTGTCTACAACCCCATCACCGGCAGCGTGGAAGAGATAAAGACTGAGATGATGAAGAAGTAGGCGGGGTTTTCTCGTCTGCTTCTTGCCAGTCCTCTCATTCGCAATCACTCAAAAACCATATCCTTTTATCCACTATCACCTATGATAAAATACTTAATCAAGAAATACTGGAAAGCCGTCGTCATAGCCGTTTTCCTGTTCTGGTCAGGATGGTGGTCATCAGATTCTGTCAACGATGGCATGATTATGCTCATCGGCATGGGCTTCATGATATGGATGTTCCGCCTGTTTTATCTGGCCCAGAAGGGCAGTCCGCGCATCATGCCCTTGGCCATGTCGCTGTTCAATGTGGCCAATGGGCTGTGGGGCATCGTCACGCTGAAGCCATTGCGCAAGCTCATCCGCCGATGGCTGCACGTGGGACTGACTCAGAAACCCTATCCTTATCTGGCGCTCTACGGTAGCCTCAGCGACACGCAGGGAATGCTGTTCAAGCTCTCGCCAGCCATCATCCGCAGTAAGACTCCTGCCGCCTGTGCCATCCTTTGGCGGCTCATCGCCCGCGAGGTCCTCGTCTTCGACTTCAGCTCACCGACATTCCGCCTGGGGCAGTGGACAGAGACGACAGCCGACGGTGTCGACCGGGCATTAGAGAAAACCGTCTACCGTTTCCTCCAGCAGGTAGCCGCGCAGAACAATGGGTTCGTCGTGCCGAAAGAGCTGCGCAAAATGGTGGGCTATATGCCAAAAAGAATTGGCGATCCCACTAATGGCTACGACTTCGAAAACCAGGTGCAGTTTGCCGACCTGCTCAACACAAGCGTCAGCATTCATTCCTACAACAGGGAAGAGAAGAAAAAGATGTACGGCATGAAGCGCTTCCTGAAAGGACTGCCCAAGTCATTGTCGGAAGTGGCTCCCGAAACACCCATTGAACTGCGCCGCGTGTGGCCGGAGTATGTGGCTTTTGGCTATGTGTTCGGCATGGGCGGCAAGGTGCTGGACAAGCTCGCCACCATGCAGCAGTTCCTCTCACCCAACGCTACGCTCAGCATGATACTCAACAGCGGCCCCCATCGCATGGCGCTCGACCAGCTGATGACTGCCATGGCCGACGGAACGCCCTATGCCGAAGACGGCGCCAGCTCGCGACTGGGCCTTCTCCCATTGGCATGGCACGCCGATGAGTTCTATGACATGTAACAAAACACTGCCCTGGACACACTCGTGCCGCAGGCGACAAAACAGAGAATCATGAAAAGACAAAAGCATTCCTACAGATACATCTTCAGCCGGCTCAATGCCATCATCCTGACCATGCTCTGCACGCTCCCCATTATGGCGCAGCAGGCAGAGGAGGAGGCCAAAGGCGGCTGGCTGCCCTTCCTGCCCGAGTGGCTCGAACTGGGCATCGACTTCCCGCTCATCATCTTCGTGCCCTTGATACTGGTTGTCATCTTCGTCGGCATGTGGCGCAAGACGTTCAACATCATATGGTACGTCATCTCGCTCCAGCCGTTGCGCCGATGGTTGCTGAAACGCAAGCTCACCAAGGAAGGCAACTACTTCCGCGACCCGCCCGCCAAAGGCAACCTGAAGGTGGCCGCCACCATCACCAACGCCTTCTCGCCCGCACTCATCACCAACTACTCCGGGCTTTTCGGCGCCCTGTTCCTTCGTTTGTTCAACAAGAAGGCACTCCTCATGGAATACCGGCCTACGATGTACGGCACCGAACCGCACACCGTCATCACCGTAGCCGACTGGAAAGCCAGCGCCCTTGAGCAGGAAAGTCTGGAATGGAAGTTCTACTGTATGATAGAAGGCGCCGCCGGCAACGACCGCGTGTTGCAGCCACGCGAGCTGCAGCTGTATATGAGGTCGCGTGGACCGTATTTCGAGCCCTTCGTGAAGGCGCTCCAGACACTCGACGGAGAAGAGAAGGAAATGGCAGCCAATCCGGAGATTGCCAAGCAGACATTCGGACTGAAGCACTTCCTCGAGGACTTCTCGCTCATCGCCGACCGTCAGATCAAGGAGCTCCCGCTGTGGAACGAATACCTCGTCTACGCCACTCTCTTCGGCATCGCCGACAAGGTGTGCAGCGACTTCTCCGACGTCTATCCCGACTATTTCAACATGAACCGCATGGCCGGCACCATGCTCCATCTGGTCGGCAACAACAGCCTCTACTCCTACGCCTCCGCCGCTGTCAACGGCATGGAAATGAACGCCTCAAGGCGGTAGGTCACGATGGTGGCAGGGCAGACTGTGTCTTTATCACGAATTGGAGAATTCTAGAATTGCTCATCTCAGGCATTGGCCCTGCTTTTTTCTATAACTGAGTTCACTTTAAAAAGTCTTTTCGGGTCTGTCGCCCTTTCGGGGCTCTTCTGTAACTCTTCGATTTCCAAGAAGGGGTTACACCCTCCCTGTGGTCTTTATTCCCTTTGGGACTTTTTCAAGTAGACTCAATTCTGTAATTCTCGAATTCGTGATATCGGCAGCCACCAAATCGTGACCTTTCGGGGCTCTTCTGTAACTCCTCGATTTCCTTGAAGGGGTTACGCCTCTTTCTGTGGTCTTTTCGTCCCTTTGGGACTTTTTCAAGTAGACTCAATTCTGTAATTCTCGAATTCGTGATATCGGCAACCACCAAATCGTGACCTTTCGGGGCTCTTCTGCAACCCCTTGATTGTCAAGAAGGGGTTACGCCCCTTTCTGTGGTCTTTTCGTCCCTTTGGGACTTTTTCAAGTAGACTCAATTCTGTAATTCTCAAATTCGTGATATCGGCAACCACCCAATCGTGATCTGTTCCTGATAACTATAGACGCATTTTCCATGCTTTTGTTACCTGCTTTTTGAGTATACTTGTGGGTAGAAGTATGTAACCAGACAAAGAATTGAGGCTCGCCATCGCGGCGAGCCTCTACAAAATATTAACTCAAGAACAATTGATATTTACTGTGTAGGAAATATAGTTTATATATTGAACACAGAGACACTGAGACGCAGAGGTCTTCAGCTACAACATGTAATTCAACGGATGCTTACCATGTTAACATCATAAAAGGAACTCACGGAAATCGCGAGTTCCTTTTGTTAGTATAAAGAGAATAGACGTCTTTAATCCCAAAGGATATAATTCTCCTTAGAACGTATACCGTCATCCTGTCCATTATCTAGACCTTCGTCATCCTGATTGCTTGAATTTTCAATATCTTCCTGCATTTCTGGAAGTCCGCTCTGACTTCTATCACTACCAGCTATCATCTGAGCAGGTTCGAGGAATATTCTCTCTGTCAGCGGCTTGAAATATACTTTCTTCATTTAATTGAGTCTCCTTTATCTTATTACTTCACGATGTATTTCTTACCGTTTACCATATATACACCTTTCGAAAGGCCGTTGAGCGTGCTGCCAACGTAAGAGCCATTCAATCCATATACGCGGATAGGCTGGCTTTCCTTTGTATTCGTGTTCACTTCAACAATACCTGTTGCCATTCCTATTTCATCGGCAGGATCGCTGTCAATGGTAATATCAAGAACGCGCTTTGCACCAGCAGTGGCTACAAAATCATCAGATTCAAATGTGTACTTATCATCGGGGACAATCCAACGTGCAGGATCAGCTGTACTTCCTGCCTCATGAACGGTAGATGTTGCATCCCAGTTCGGACAAATGATAGCTGTATTGTTCGTCCATGCCCACTTGATGGTATTAGTATCTTTATAGAAGAAACATGCCTTGCCTTCATTATTTGCTTTATCGGTCCACTTCCAACCAAGATAATAGCTGTGCTGTGGTAATACGTTCTTGAAGAACGAGCCGACCATCGTATAAGTGAATTTATCGGAAACAGGGTATTCAACATTATTAATCTTGATTACCTTATCTGTTTTCTCCGCCTCATGCATATTGTCGCTCGTATTATTTATAATCAGAGCAGGCACCGTGTAGAGACCAGCCTCGACAAGGTCTATCATAGCTCGCCCATTCATCTCGCGAGCAGCTTTCAGTTTCTCATAAAGAGCCTCATCTTCAGGATTATCTTTATAGAAAGCGAACTTTCGTGACACGTTCTCCTGATTCTTGTTGGCTTCTGTCTTTGTCGGTATGTAGGGCTTAATCACATAAGGAACACCAGCATGGAGTACTACGTCATTATCGCCAGGTGCCTCTGTCTCGCTGACAGTCACGATACCATAAGAATGATCGTCGTTGATACCATTGTTCAGCTGTCCATGCACATCACCTTCCTTGGCCATGATTTCCTTATGCTCCATCAGGTTCTTCGAGAAATTAAGTGTGATATGGGTATTCTCGACATCTCGGGTTACATACAACAGACGGCTCAGATAAGGAATCTTTCCACTATCCTTGTCACCAAAGAAACGTATCATCTCTGCACGAGTCAAATCGTAAGGCAGGCAGACTGTCCACCAGTCACTGTCCGTAATGTAAGAACGTTCGAACTCGACGATGCGAGTCGTGTTAGCCGAATAACCGTTCAGCACGAACTGGTGCCATCCACGATAGTCGGCATCATATAGCTTTACATAACTCGCGTCTACTTGTTCATCTGCCAACTTATAATCACGCTCACTCCAGTATATATCATGAATAGTAACGGGCGCTGGGTCTGGAGCCGCAACATCTTTATTACCGCCATCAGTCACGTCATAGAACGTCTTGAGAGTCTTCTCGTCATTGGGGTTGCTGTTATACAATGCATTGGCACTGCTTTGATCTGCAACTTGCCATCCGTTAGCGCCGATCGTTCCACTGTATTGAATAGCATTAGCATAACCTGTGCGTTTTGGTTCCCAGCCATCCCACACATATCCAGTTGTTCCTTGACCATAGGCATAGCCAAATTCGGAATGGTTCGGGAAATAGATTGTTGCGCCATTACCGTCCTTCTCACCTGTGGCAATCGAATAGTCACGGGTTGGGTCTGTGTAGCGCTGCAAGTTAGGAGCCTGCACTTCCTTAGGATAATGTAGCATCGTAATCCACTGATAGTTTGATTTACAATAAGCATCACGAGTCACAATACCCTGATCATTAATTACATTCGGGTCATAGCCGTTATCTCCATAATACATGGCTGTCGTGAATGCATCAACGTGACATTCTGGTGCTTCAAGAGCCAGCACATAGACATCCTTCACATGAGCTGTAGAATTCGCAAAGGCATTTGTCTCAATGAGCTTGAGGTTGCTTGAGAAGGTATACGTTCCATATTGATACGCAGCATAATTCTCATTGTATCCATAGTGAACGATGTTTTCGCCATCTTGAACTGTCACTGCACCGTTGTCATATTTTGTATTGGCATCTTCATACGAAGCAGAACCTGCTGTTGTCCAGATATGGTCAAGTGAGCCTGTGAAGGCGTATGCACGGATGTACTTAATGTTTGATGGGATACAGATCTCTTTTAGTCCATTCATTGAACCGTTAGCCACATACAGGAAATCACCAGGAATCTCATAAACCGATTCCTTTTCAGGTATCACTAGTTTATGGGTATTAGTTTGGTCCATGATACCGAGTTTAGCAATGGTGAAATCGGCCTTGTACGTTGGGAAATCATAGAACTCTGCATCACGAAGGTCAATTGACGTAAGCACAGCACCATTAAACGGGCCATAGACTGTGTATCCAGTAACCACGCCATGCTTCACAGCTCCATGCACAGGTTCTGACGGAGACTTTTGAGGCTCATATTCGATATGTCCATTCTTAAGAACGGCCTCACCGGTAATGTCGTATGCATTAATTGTTCCAGAAACGACAATATCCTTCAAATATTGTGTCTGACTATTTCCTGTCAGCATTACACCCGTAACGCTACTTGATCCAGTTCCAATATTCTTTGTGCCATTATATCCCCATCCATCAATAAGCATCACGGCACTCTGCAAAGAACCGGGCTTTTTGACATAGGACGTGAGAGTATATGTTTCATGATCAGTTGATGTTGCTCCAGGTTTTCTTTCCAGAGAAACAGCAGAGTAAAGGTTTCCAAAGCCACTGAGTGTAGCAGCATTTACGACCCCCATTTGAGTCACATTCCCCCCATCGTCCTTCACTTCATCACGCTTTAAGCCTTCGGGAAGCACAAGTAAGCGAACGACAGTATTACCAGCTTGCGAAAGAATGCTCTTCCCGTCTGGTCGGTTTTCCACAAGAGTTACACCAGACATGTCAAGTGCATCAGCATTTACCATGCTCAGGTTCAGCATGTCTGTTTCGTTCAGCTCACCCGTAATCACCATCTTGGTAAACTGGCTGCGATATCCATCGTCCTCAAGTTGTTCGAGTATGGCCTTGAGCCCACCAGCCTCTGCCACATTGATTGTAACCTCAGGGTTTGGTGTTTCTGTACCATCGACCTTCCAATAGATCTGGTCGCCGATGCTGTTGTTTTCTGTGTTATTGTCAATGAGTTTCCATGTGCTGCTGGAAAGAACGTAGGGGGGAGCTGCAGCTTCCTCAACGGTTTTTCCTTCTGCTTTGAGTTTTTCTTTTACCTTTGTAACTAATTCTGAATTATTTCCTATAACAGCATACTTTTCAACTGGGTCATAATACTGAGTGTCACTGATAATGTCGTCATAGATGACATTTTCATCACCAGAGTCATTCAGAATAGCTACAGTAACCGTCGTTCCATCAAATGAATAAATTGTTTTTAATTGTCCATTTTGGTTGTAGTTTGTACCCGAAGAAAGGTCTGTGGGCATGGCAATTCCTTTTGGAAGTATTAGTTTATTAACATATCCCGCCCTATAATCATAAATACTAGCATTCATTGCCGGAAATACCAAACCATCCATGTTTGCTCTTGATAAATCCATTTTCAATGCGTAATTCCCGTTCCCATAAGGGTTTAAATGATTTATAATTTTATCAAACCCCGTCTGTGACAAAGCACCAATAACTGTGATGCTATTAGCGGCACTTTCTGAATTACCTTGTAGTGACTTCCAATCAGAAAGTGTCTCCAAGTCACCGTCACCATCTGTCGTGATGACAAAGTTCTTTTCTGAATCTTCTGTCATCGTGGCACCAGCCCACGCCCCTATCGAGACGCAGACGCAAAGCATTACTAATAGTAAATACCTTTTCATTTTTCTTAAGTTAATAATTTATTGAATTTATTATTTTGAATCGAGTATAAACGCGGATGTTCGAGGGCAGTTTTTCGCTGCCAAATCGGGTGCAAAGTTACGCAAAACAAAAAAAATGAGAAAGGAAATAAGATTTTTCTTTTTCATGTAAAGAAAATTTAACAGTTTAGGGAAGTTGTAAACGTTTACGTTGGGTGGCGGGACATAGAGTCGGGGGGCGAAAGGACAAAAAATCGAGATAAAATTATCTTGAAAATGTTTTAGGGAGGAAAGAGGGGGGAGGACACAAAATCGAGATGAAAATAGTTTGAAAATGTTTTGGGGAGGGGGTACATATAATATATATGTGCGCGCGTGTTTTATATGCCTGCGGCGCTACACGAATTGACATGTAATGGCTCAAGAATATTTATGACATATTCGTGTAGATTTATGTTTTACGCCTGCGGCGCGTTGGGTTGCCTGCGGCGCTACACGAATGTGCTTGAATAGACATATAATGGCTCAAAAATATATTTATGACGTATTCGTGTAGATTTATGTATTACGCCTGCGGCGCTACACGCGCTCGGCTTTGCCGCTTTGCTTGCAAAGAATGCGCATGAATAGACATGTAATGGCTCAAAAATATATTTATGACAAATTCGTGTAGATTTATGTTTTACGCCTGCGGCGCGTTGGGTTGCCTGCGGCGCTACACGCGCTCGGCTTTGCCGCTTTGCTTGCAAAGAATGTGCTTGAATAGACATGTAATGGCTCAAAAATAATATTTATGAAAAATTCATGTGTATTCGCGCGTATTTGTGTAGCGCCGCAGGCATATAAAAGCGCCGCAGGCATAGAAAAAATACGTGTGTGCGGAGCAGTCAGTTGTTCATGATGAGACCGATGGAGCCTTGCTTTTTCCAGCGGATGAGACAGGCGGTCTGCTTGAGGATGTAGGTGTCGAGCATGGAAGGGGTGGCGGCGGACTGCATTCGGGCGGCCACCTCGTCGCGCAGGCGCTGGAGCATGGGCAGGTCGTAGTAGCGGAGCATGCAGTGCATGGGCGGCAGCAGGTCGGTGGCGTAGGGGTAGCGGACGTTGTTGTCGGCGGTGTCGAAGACGAGCTGTGCGATGCGCTTGCCGTAGGTGTAGGTCTCGGGCGTGAGTGGCACGGCATCGTAGATGTCGACGCCGTCGATCGTCTGGCGGAGTATCAGGTGGTGGCGCTGGTCGTCGACGACGTGAATCATCCAGAGGTTGTCCATGAGTACGTCCACCAGCTGCTGGCATCCTGTGTAGGTGTATCCGTCGATGGTGATGCGGTCGAGTTCTATGGATGCTTGCTTCCCGCCCTGCTTGTTGTGGTATTTGCCGCAGAAGATGGCGACGAAGGCGTCGCGCTCAGCCTGATCCACGGTGTAGCAACCGGAGAGATAGCTGCGCGGCTGGTCGTCGGCATCGTTGAACACGGCGACATAACCGCTTTTGAATCGCTCGAAGTCCACGCGGTCGCCTTTCATGGTTGTCCAGGGAAGGATGGAGGGGCTGTTGGGGTTGTCGGTGAACATCAGTGTGGTGTCGCCCACCTGACGTTCTACCACCTCAATCTCGTAAGGTGGCAGCTGCGCCCTGTCGCCTGTTACCATCTGAACGCTGATGAAGCGTGGTGTGGTACGGCCGATGCTGGACATCCATGAATAGAAGACGATGCCATCGTAGAAGCGGTGCTCGATGGGCGTGTAGGCTTTTGCCATTGACGCGGTGAGCAGGAAAGTGAAGGTGAGGAGGAAGGATTTCATAAGTGATAAGTGAGAAGTGATAAGTGATAAGTGAGAAGCCCCCCAAGCCCCCGAGGGGGATGTCCAAGTGAGGGGGAAGCCCCCCAAGCACCCGAGGGGGATGTTTATGAGCCCAAGGGCTCAAACTGAACGCTCGAACTTGTTCGCTTTGCTTGCAAAGAACTGAGAACTGAGAGGTGAGAGGGGAGAAGCCCCCCAAGCCCCAGAGGGGGATGTTGCGGAGAGGGGAGGGAGTTATAAAGGGAAAACGGGGGACGGGCTGTTTGTCCGTCCCCCGTTTTGGTTCTGATGGGCATGCAGGGTGCATGGCGCCTCGGGCTCACCACATCCCCCTCGGGGGCTTGGGGGGCTACCACCTCTCAGGGTATTAGTCGAGCTGTGCGAGCTTGTTGTCGGAGCCGAGCACCTCGACGATCTTGTGCTTGTACATCTTCTCCATCTCGTCGCGAGCGGGGCCGCAGTACTTGCGCGGGTCGAACTCTCCGGGCTTCTCTGCGAGCACCTTGCGCACGGCAGCGGTGAAGGCGAGACGTGAGTCAGAGTCGATGTTGATCTTGCAGACAGCGCTCTTCGAAGCCTTGCGGAGCTGCTCTTCGGGAATACCCACTGCGTCGGGGAGCTTGCCGCCGTACTCGTTGATGATGTCGACGTATTCCTGAGGCACTGAGCTGGAACCGTGGAGCACGATGGGGAATCCGGGGAGCTT
Source organism: Prevotella sp. (assembly GCA_017509155.1). Lineage (GTDB taxonomy): Bacteria > Bacteroidota > Bacteroidia > Bacteroidales > Bacteroidaceae > Prevotella. Next base: position 1,294 of record JAFWQE010000099.1, on the reverse strand, counting down.
GACCATGATGGCGTCGAGCACGTCGAATGCCAGTGGCGGTGGCACGAGCTTGCCGGTCTTCGGGTCGCGTGTGCACTGCTCGGGAGTGAACTTATAGGCACCGTGCGAGGTACCGATGGAGATGGCGAGGCTGTCAACGCCCGTGCGGCTGACGAAGTCGATGACTTCCTCGGGCTTGGTGTAGTGGCTCTCTGCAGCGACGACGTCATCCTCTACTCCGGCGAGCACACCGAGCTCACCCTCTACGGTGACATCAAACTGGTGGGCATACTCCACGACCTTCTTGGTGAGGGCGATGTTCTCCTCGTAGGGCAGTGCCGAGCCGTCGATCATGACGCTTGAGAATCCGAAGTCAACGCAGCTCTTGCATGTCTCGAAGCTGTCTCCGTGGTCGAGGTGGAGTGCGATTTCGGGGTGCTTGCATCCGAGTTCCTTTGCATACTCCACGGCTCCCTGTGCCATGTACTGCAGCAGCGTCTGGTTGGCATAGTTGCGTGCACCCTTAGACACCTGCAGGATGACAGGGCTCTTCAGGTCTGCAGAAGCCTTGATAATGGCCTGCAGCTGCTCCATGTTGTTGAAGTTGAAGGCGGGGATGGCGTAGCCACCGTTGATGGCGCGGGCGAACATGTCCTTGGTGTTCACGAGGCCGAGTGTTTTGTAATCTACCATAATTGTTTTTTATTTAGTTGTTAATCAATTGAACTTCGGTTGTCCTAAACTGCCAGGAGTTTGGGAGTTTTGGAGTCTGGGAGTCTGGACAATAGGTTGTCCGCGCTCCCATTAAGACGGTGCAAAGTTACGAAAAAAGTTCAATAGGGAGAGGGCGGAGCCGAAAGATTTTGGCGGGTGGTGGGCGTTTTTTTCAATGATTAACAATTAAAGTGCGCGCACGGGATAGAAATGCTAAATGCAGTTAGCAAAAAGGCGTTGGTCTAAGGAGGGAAGGAGGTGCTCAAAGAGCTTGTATTCTTTGTCTGCGACGCTACACGCGCCCTGACTACTTGACGATTTACTATTTACGATTTATTTACTATTTAGCTATGGAGCTATTTGTTTGCGGAGCGGCAACCCGTAGAATAGCCAAACAGCTAAATCGTAACTACATAGGACTTCAGAAAGTTGAATTAACTTATATGATCAATTGAACACAGAGACTCAGAGGCACAGAGTTTTTCCGCTCGGTCGGATTTGCAATCCGACCACTATGAGTATGAGCATTTGTAATGCGGAAAACGAAAGCGGATTACAAATCCTTATACTGAATACTGCCGGATTACAATCCGGCAGAGCG
>JAFWQE010000098.1 GCA_017509155.1 Prevotella sp. | reverse complement strand
ATTCCAACGGAAAGACGTTATTCACGAAAGAAGACTTTTGGAGCACCATTGTTGGCATCGCTCAGAAGTCGCTGGTCATGTCCAATCGACATGCTTCAGAGTTGTACGACCTGCAGGGCAGAAGTGTACAATCAGGAAGCAGGAGTGCAGGTAATGCTGACCTGACAGGCCTGCCGCGCGGCATCTACGTGGTGAAGAGCGAGGAAGGGACGCGGAAGGTGGCGGTGAAGTAGTTCAGACGGCAGCTCGTCGTTGAGCATACCTTCATATACGCTGGAACCATCGGCAGGGACGCCTCACGTCGAGCTGCGCGACAGGGTGCCGTACTCGTTACGCCAGCTATCTCAACGTGCGAGAAAGCCATCATGCGGGCGGCTTTCAACGAGAGCCTTCCCCTTCTCTATCAACAGGAAAACGGCTTCACCGATTTGGCGAAGCCGGAAGGAAAGCGCATGGAAGCCTGTGCCGGAGGTCAGCTCCTGATACTCGCTCCGTGGGAGCATCATAACGAGAAGAAGGCCATCAGGCGCGGACAAAGCCTGGAGCTGAACGACATGGCCAGAGCCTTGTGCAACCAACAAGAGCGAGGCTAGGACATGCTATCGCAGGGTGACGGTGCGTGAGAACATGGAGCCGTCGGTGGCATAACAGACGACGACACAGAGACCTGTGGGTAGCGAACTGAGGTCGAGACTGGCTGATGTCTGTGTTCCGTCGAGGCTGACAACCGAGAGGGTGGCGCCCAGCACGTTGGTGGCGACGATGCGCTGCAGGGGCAGGGGCGACTCCACGTGGATGCTGTGCTGGTCGATGGCGACGCGACCGTCGAGGAAGTGGAGCGCGCGGATGGCAGTGTTGTCCACGTATTCGCCGGGCAGGTTGCTGTCGAGGAAGGCCAGCCGCTTGGCAAACCATTCCTTCACGGTCTGTATCTCCTCGGCGTAGCTGCTCACGCGATAGGCGGCAAACATCGCCGTGGGGCTGTAGTCCCACCAGCTGCTAGACTTCAGCACCTCTTTGTACTTCGTCAGCTGCCGGTCTTTGGCCTGGTCGAGCATGGCGGCATAGCTGTCGAGAAACGCATTGATGCTCTCGTTGCTCAGTATGTCCTGGCGCAGCTGTGTGTAGCGCGTCTTCACCGCATCGCGGAAGCTTTTGTCCTCCAGAAGCCGTTTCCACATCTTCGGTGTGGGGTTGGTCTCGCAGCCTTCATACACCCACGACGTCACGTTGTTGGCGTTGCAGAACGAGCAGTTGCCGTAGGCCAGGTTGTAGTCCCACACAGGTCCGGCGAAGAGCTTGCCGCGTGTGCCGTCCTTTTTGTCTTTCTCCTTATAATAATATGCGCTGCGCTTGAATCCGTCAGCGTTGAGGCTGAGCTCGGTGTGTATGAAATAGTCGACGAACGAGGCCACGTCGATGAACTGCGAGTAGCCTTTCACGGGGTCGGTGAAGTCGGCCGACTGGATGGCCAGCTCTGCCGAGTCCACATAGTTTTGTATGTATGCCATCTGCTCTGCCGCAAGGTCTTCTTTCTTGGGGTAGTAGATGGTCCAGGTGACAGGCGCCTCCTGCGTCTGGCTTCCTCCCCATCCCCACATGCTTTTCTGTATGCCCATCACCTTCGACTGGAACGTCACGTCGTCCTGGTCGTAGGCATCGATGCGCACGATGTAGCCTCCGGTGACGTCGCGCCCGCTGATGTCCTCGGGCTTCAGTTTGGAAATGTCCACGCGGTTCTTGTCTCTCTTGATGCGTTCGCAGAAGGCGTAGACGCCCATATACTCGCCGTTGACCACCACTTCGCACATTCTCGTGCGCGGTCCCCAGTGTCCCATCTGGTTCCAGAGGCCGTAGGCGAAGACGTCGCGCACCATCGACACGTCGTTGTAGGGGGCAAGTAGCACCCAGTCGCTTTCCGCGGGCATGTCGAAAATGCTCACCACGGAGTCGTTGCCCAGGGCGTCCCAGGTCTCCACGGTGTATTTCTTCTGGTTGAAATTGAGCGAGCTTTCGCCACGCAGCTTGATGCCGATGTGCCCGTCGAACGCATTGGGCGCGTCGCTCACGGAGTTGGTTTGTCCGCTGCCGTTGTCGATGATTTTCATGGTTCCTGCCACCTTGGCGTCGGCATTGATGGCGGCCTGCGTCTGGATGATGACGATGGGCAGGTCAGAGGTGGTCAGCGTCACGTTGTCGGCCTTCAGTTGTCCGATGCCGAGCACGAGTGCACAGCCGAGCAGTGTAGACCTAAAGAGGGTTGTGTTTTGTTTCATAACGAATAGTTGATAATAGTTAGATGCATTATTGTTTCGCATTCGCTCAATTGCAGGAGTTGCAGGAGTTACAGGAGTCACAGGAGTTTCAGACGATACTTCAGGCGCTGGAGTCTTGTGAAAGGAGCTGATAGAACTGACGTCTGCCGCTCCTGCAATTCCTGTGACTCCTGATCTCATCAGCTTCAAAAGATGAGCTAGTGCATTTTCTGCGTGCAAAGATACGGCAGAAAATGCAAACGCGGCTTTCTGATTGTCGCAGATAGATTAGAAAGTGTTTCAGGTAACTTCTAAAATAGGGTGTCCAATTTGCTGTGTTGTTTTTTTTGTTAACACCCCACCCCTGCCCCTCCCCTAAATCTAATCTTTATACACATCTGAAATAATCGGCCTGAAAGGCCTTAAGCAACCAGCCCAGGGCAGCGCCCTGGGTACTATGGTTGTGTGTTACTAACGCCCTAGAAGGGCAAAAGAATTTTTCCAGATGAAGATGGTCAATTCTTTTGCCCCGGTGGGGCGCACATTGGCGATAATATGATACCCAGGGCGTTGCCCTGGGCTGGCTTCTTGTGGCCCTTCGGGCCGTCTTCTCCGCTAAACATTGAAAGCGGTGCCTTCGTCGCCGATTGTATTGCCTATACAAATGTGTATAAAGAGTAGTCCCCTAAATGGGAGGGGAGTGGCTAACGCCGAAACAATGCGCAGCTGCCCCCCTCCCATCTCAGGGGAGTTATCCAATTATATCTATAATTTAATCCAGCAATAACAAAACCTATAAT
>JAFWQE010000097.1 GCA_017509155.1 Prevotella sp. | reverse complement strand
GCAATCTTCACGTCCTTACCCGGCTCGTAGCCAGCCTTCTTGATAGCCTCAACGATGGTGTCGAGAGCGTCCTCGATGCCGTCGAAGTTAGGAGCGTAGCCACCCTCATCACCTACAGCTGTGGAGAGGCCGCGGGCCTTCAGCAGCTTGGCGAGGTTGTGGAACACCTCAGCACCCATGCGGATAGCTTCCTTCTCGCAGCATGCGCCAACCGGACGAATCATGAACTCCTGGAAGGCGATGGGAGCTGCTGAGTGAGCACCACCGTTCACGATGTTCATCATGGGAACGGGCAGCGTGTAAGCGTTGCAGCCACCGATGTAGCGATACAGAGGAATGTTCAGGGCCTTGGCAGCAGCCTGAGCGCAAGCCAGCGACACACCGAGAATGGCGTTAGCACCGAGCTTCGACTTCGTGGGCGTGCCGTCGAGGGCGAGCATCTTGTGGTCAAGAGCGCGCTGCTGGAACACGCAGTCACCCTTCAGGGCGGGAGCGATGACGGTGTTGACATTCTCAACGGCCTTCAGAACGCCCTTTCCAAGATAGCGACCCTTGTCACCATCGCGGAGCTCGAGAGCTTCGTTCTCGCCTGTTGATGCGCCAGAGGGAACGGCAGCGCGTCCCATCACACCATTTTCCAACGTCACTTCTACCTCTACGGTAGGATTACCTCTTGAGTCGAGGATTTCTCTTGCATGAATTTTTTCAATTTTCATAATGTGTAAAATATTAAGAATGAAATAATGATACGTTCATCTGGCTGGAAAACAGATTCCAGCTTTAACGACTGCAAAGATACACATTTTTTACCGAACATAAGACAATGAACATTGAAAAAACCTAAAAATATGCATTCTTTATGACTGGTTTACGCTACTTTTTTCGTTTTTTCGCTCTAAAAACTTGTTTGTTTGAAAAATATTGTCTATCTTTGCCGCCGTAAAGAAGAAAACGCAGACGAAGATTTAGGATAATCGAAGGCTTTAGAAGGTAAAAGATTCCGACACGTGGAATGTCGGGATTTTCTTTTTTTTGCTGTCTGCGCGGAGATCGTGAGATAATAACAAAAAAACCTTTGAACATTGAACGCGCCCCGAGGCGCATTTAAACTTTTAACGATATCATATGGCTTACATGTCAAAAGAAGGCTACGACAAACTTGTGGCCGAATTGAAGCGTCTGGAAGGCGTTGAGCGCCCGAAGGCATCGGCAGCGATTGCCGAGGCCCGCGACAAGGGTGACTTGAGTGAGAATTCGGAATATGAGGCTGCCAAGGAGGCTCAGGCTCATCTGGAAGATAAGATTAATCAGCTGAAGCGCACCATTGCCAGCGCAAAGATTGTCGACACATCGCGTATGAGCTCTGACGCTGTGCAGATCCTTTCGAAGGTGGAACTGACGAATCTGGCGACGAATCAGAAGATGCAGTACACCATCGTGAGTGAGCAGGAGGCCAATCTGCGCGAGGGTAAGATTTCAATCACCACGCCCATTGCACAGGGTCTGCTGAATAAAAAGGTGGGCGACGTGGCCGAGATCAAAGTGCCGCGCGGCACCATCCAGCTTCGCATCGAGAGCATCAGCATTTAGGAAGCCCCTACTCCCAACCCTCCTCAGGGGGAAGGGAGAACTCTAAACCCTCAACTCTCCGCTCGACCCGCAGGGGCGCTTTTGTAGCGAAGCGGAGAAAGAACTCTAAATTACTAAGTATGAGTATTTTCAGTAAGATTGCTGCTGGTGAGATTCCCAGCTACAAGTGTGCCGAGAGCGAGAAGTTCTATGCTTTCCTCGACATCAATCCGTTGGTGAAGGGTCACACGTTGGTGATTCCCCGCGAGTGCACCGATTATTTCTTCGACCTCGACGATGAGACGCTGGCCGAGTATCAGCTGTTTGCAAAGCGCGTGGCCGTAGCCATCAAGAAGGCATTCCCCTGCAAGAAAGTGGCTCAGGTGGTGCTGGGACTGGAAGTTCCCCACGCTCACATCCACCTCATCCCGATGCAGACAGAGGCCGATGCCGACTTCCATCGCGAGAAACTGCAGCTCACTCCTGAGGAGTTTGCTGAGATCGCCGCGAAGATCAACGCCGCGTTTGAATAAAACATCGGTAGAGATTCAAGACAACTAAGACAACAGCGAGACAACAAGAAGAGAAAGGTTGTTTCGGGTTGTCTTAGTTGTTTTTTTATGTTTTCTTAAAGTCCGCATTGCGGATAGCCTTACATGGGGCAGACATCTCACACCCCTTGCTTCCCCAGCAACATTCTACGGGCAAACTCCCAGATGACGATGCCGGCGGTAACAGAGACATTCATGGAGTGTTTCGTGCCGAACTGCGGAATCTCTAGGCAGTCGTCGCACGCATCGACCACACTTTGATGCACGCCCTTCACCTCGTTGCCAAGGACGAGACCCACCCCCCTGCCCCTCCCTATATGGAGGGGAGTAGATAGTTTTTCCGCTTTATCCTGCAAAGGCATATCACTCCCCTCCATACAGGGAGGGGCAGGGGGGAGGGTCTTCAAGTCTTGCAGCTTCGTGCTCCCTTCCGCCTGCTCGACGGCATAGGTGTAGTAGCCGCGCTGCTTCAGTTCCTCGACGGCCTCGTCGGCAGTCTTGAAGTAGCGCCAGCTGACGGAGTCCTCGGCTCCGAGTGCCGTCTTGTGAATCTCTACATGCGGGGGTGTGGCGGTGATACCACAGAGATAGACCGCCTCCACGCGGAAGGCATCGCACGTGCGGAACACTGACCCAACGTTGTAGAGCGACCGCACGTCGTCGAGCACCACCACGAGTGGCATCTTCTCTGCCTCGTGGAACTCCTCCACCGAGAGGCGGTTCATTTCAAGGATACTCAGTTTTCGCATATCTGTATACCCTTTATCTCATAGCAATGGCATAGGCACGAATCTGGCGCACCATCGCCAACAGACCGTTGGAGCGGGTGGGGGAGAGGTGTTCGCGCAGGCCGATGCGCTCGATGAAGTAGAGGTCGGCATCGAGAATCTCCTGTGGCGT
>JAFWQE010000096.1 GCA_017509155.1 Prevotella sp. | reverse complement strand
CGACATTATTGCCTCAAACAGGCCGTGCATTGAGATGTTCTCCGGCACCAGCCTGAAGATTAAGAATGTCTGGAGCATGAGGCTATCGCATATTGAATATCAAAGCACTTACTGCATCTTGGGAAATACCGCCTACTGCGGAGACGTGACGATAGAGGACTCCAACGTCAGCTTTGAGCTTTGTAAAAACAACCTCCTGAAAGACCTCAACAGCTTCACCATCACTGGCGGAGAAGACACCTACGTGGAAATGCGGTGCGACAACAAGGCCCTTCTCAACAACGTGAACAACATGACGCTGGGTGATTGCATCAAAACCGCTTGCGATTACACCGACTGCCACTTCTCCTCCAGCGCCAAGACACTCGTGGACGCCAACGGGCAGACCGTGAAGGGTTACGCGCGCTTTGAATACGAGTACAGGGTGTTGTTAAACAAGACCAACTTCCCCGACGACACGTTCCGCATGTTCATCAGAAACAGCCAGACGCTGAATCCCGACCTGAATGACTACCTCACGCAGGACGAGGTCAACAATATCAAGACCATCGACGTGTCGAACAAGAACATCTCCAACCTGCAAGGAGTGGAGTTCTTAACCAAGCTAACCTCGCTGAGCTGCAACCAGACGAACATCACGGCGCTCGACGTGTCGGCACTTACGGCGTTGGAAAATCTGTCATGCGCCTATTGCACAAATCTCACCTCGCTGAATTTGTACTACTACTACGACACCTCATACGGGGACAATCATAATGATGCTATGAAAACCTTAAATGTTTCTGGAACCAAGCTGACTGAACTCAACTTGAATCATTTTCGGTTTTTGGAGAACTTTTCATGTTCCGGCTGTACAAGCCTTAAAAGCCTCCATTTGTTTAATTGCCGTCAATTGGAAACACTGACGATAAGGGGGATGTACGGGAGCGAATTGAAATATCTCGACGCACGTTATGCTCTCAAGTTGAAGACCCTCGACTGTAGCAACAACCAACTGACAGAATTGTATGTGACAAATTGCTGTAGCCTGGAGACCCTTGACTGCAGCAACAACAAACTGGAATCTTTGGATTTTTCAATATGGTGTTATGACAACACCACTAGTATGCTGAAATCGCTCAATGCCAGCAACAACAAGCTGACGCAACTGGAAATGCTAAATGATTGTCCGGTATTGGAAACACTCAACATCAGCAACAACCAATTAACAAGTGTATCCCTGCACGATTATCCCGAACTGACTTCGCTGAATTGTTCCAACTGCGCCGCAACGCTTCTTTCCATTGGCAGCATGCCAAAGCTGGCGACGCTGAACTGCGAGGGCAACCCCCTGGAATCGATTTACTTGCTATCATGTCCCGCCCTGACGGACATCGGCAGCTACACAGTAAGTAACCTCATGAAAGTTCAAAACACAGCCATGACACAACTGGCGATTAACCAGGCAAATTTAAAAACCTTGGTTGTGGAAGACTGTTCCAAATTACAAACACTGACCGTAGAAGGCGGCAATGCCGAACTGGCAATGACCATTGGCAACTGTCAGGCGCTACAAGCTATTGACTGCAAGAACAACCATGTGAAAGGGCTTTATCTGTCCTCACTTCCGGGACTGAAAACCCTGGACTGCAGCAACAACATTCTCACCGAATCGATTGAGCTGACAGGTTGCTCTGCTTTAGAAACACTCAACTGCAGCAACAACCAACTCTCCCAACAGCTCGACTTGTCAGCATGTCCGGCACTGAAGGAATTGAACTGCGAAAACAATAATATCCCAGTACTGAACATTGCCGACATGTCGTCTTTGCATACCCTCAAGGCCGAGAACAACCCCGCATACAATTTTACCGTCAAGGATTGTCCTAACCTCTCCACCATTACCTTCACACCAACAATGTCGTACATGATGAGTTTTGACAATACCGGCCTCACATCGTTGACAATACACAATGCAGAAAATATGAGGTCATTCACGGCGGTCAACAACCTGGCGCTGCAAACCATGGACTGCAGCCACAACCAGATCATGAATATGACGTTGTCAAACTGCCCCGCACTGGTAACACTTAACTGTTCCTACAACCCGCTCTACACTCTGACAATAGATGGAGATAACGGTGGTTTTGCCGAACTAAAGACAATCGACTTCAGCAACACAACCCTTACACAATTTGGTTTATATAATTGTCCGAAACTGGAAACTCTCGACTGTACCAGTTCCCCTAACGATTATAGTCAGGAGATGGCCATCATCAACTGCCCTGCCTTGACAACCTTTATACATACCCCTATGCAAATGCTTTATGTGGATCATACGGGACTTACTGAACTGGCTTTCGACGGAAGCATCTATGACAGCGACAAGACAGTCAGGGTGGTTTTGACAAATAATAAGGCGCTGAAGACCTTGAGATGGAACAACAGCAACCTGTCGTGGCTTAGTGTGACAGACTGCACCGCATTGCAAACCATTGACGTAAGCAACAACAAAATCTCCGACATGTACCTGACCGAGTGCGCCGACAATGCTGCCGTGTATTGCCAGAACAATCAGCTCGATGAGAGCAAGATGACTTATCTGATGGACAATCTTCCTAACATGACAAACTGGACAGTTCCCGCCCTTTACGTCTACGACGCAAGTAGCGACACGGAGCAGAACGTCTGCACCATGGCAAACGTGGCGACGGCGATGGAGAAAGGCTGGACGGTCTATTACTTCGACGGCACCGACTGGTTGCCCTATAGCCTTAACACCGTTCCCACCAACATCGACACTGTCAGCAGTACTGTAGATGCCGACGACTCGGCACCCATCTACAACCTGCAAGGACAGCTGGTAAACGACAGCTACAAAGGCATCGTCGTCGTCAACGGAAAGAAAATCAGGAGGAAGTAAAGTATAGCTTATAGCAATAGTACGAAAAACGACACATAGAAGTGAGAAGACCGGTCTTCTCACTTCTTCCTTTTTTTACCATGAAAAAGGCAAAATAGCGTTTTTAGCATTTTTTATGTGAAAAAGTGCTTTTTGTTCCAAAAAAAAACCGTAACTTTACCGCGGATTATTGTGTACCTATTCGAAATACACCCGTATTTCGTAGTGAGAGGTATGTGGTAAGCGGCTGTTAGGACAGTGTGTAAGCCCGAATAATACCGCATTGAGGACTAGCCTCGCAACCCAGTAACAGGTACAACCACAGTAACCCCACCCGTGCAGCGGAAAGAATAAAAATAAATATATAAATGCATTTCAAATGGAATTACGTACCACCTACACCAGAAGAACAGAAGGCAGCTGAGGCGCTCGGCGCGAAGATGAGCATCTCGCCTATCATGGCGCAGATCCTCGTCCGTCGCGGCATTACGACGGAGCCAGCGGCCAAGCGTTACTTCAGGCCTCAGCTGGGCGACCTTATCAATCCATTCCTCATGAAGGACATGGACGTGGCCGTGGACAGGCTGAACGATGCCATGGGACGCAAGGAGCGTATTCTGGTATACGGTGACTACGATGTGGACGGATGCACGGCCGTCGCACTGGTGTACAAATTTCTGCAGCAGTTCTATTCCAATGTCGACTACTACATACCCGACCGCTACGACGAGGGGTATGGCGTCAGCAAGAAAGGACTGGAATATGCGCAGCAGACAGGTGTGAAACTGATTATCATCCTCGATTGCGGCATCAAGGCCATCGAGGAGATTACCTATGCCAAGACCCTGGGCATAGACTTTATTATCTGCGACCATCACGTTCCCGATGAGGTGATGCCACCAGCCGTGGCCATTCTCAACCCGAAACGCGAGGACGACAGTTATCCCTTCAAGCATCTATGCGGCTGTGGCGTAGGGTTCAAGTTCATGCAGGGCTTTGCCAAGAACAACAGCATTCCCTTCTCGCAACTGATACCCCTGCTCGACTTCGTTGCCGTGAGCATTGCCGCCGACATAGTGCCTGTGGTGGACGAAAACCGCATCCTGGCCTTCCACGGACTGAAGCAGCTCAACCAGAATCCGAGTGTCGGACTAAAAGCCATCATCGACATCTGCGGACTGAGTGGCCGCGACCTGTCGATGAGCGACATCGTGTTCAAGATAGGACCGCGCATCAATGCGTCGGGACGTATGGAGAACGGCAAGGAGTCGGTCGACCTGCTTGTGGAGCGCGACTTCCAGTCAGCCCTCCAAAAAGCCAAGAACATCAACCAGTATAACGAGCAGCGAAAGGACATCGACAAGCAGATGACCGAAGAGGCCAACCAGATTGTGGCGCGCATAGAAAGCCAGAAGCGCCACTCCAGCATCGTGCTCTACGACGAGAACTGGAAGAAAGGCGTCATCGGCATAGTGGCATCGCGACTCACGGAAATCTATTTCCGCCCGACCGTTGTACTCACGCGCGACGAGGAGTTTGCCACGGGCTCGGCTCGCTCGGTGACGGGCTTCGACATCTATTCGGCCATCAAGAGTTGCCGCGACCTGCTGGTCAACTTCGGCGGACACACCTATGCCGCCGGCCTCACCTTGCGATGGGACGACATCCCAGAGTTCCGCCGCCGCTTCCAGAAATACGTGGAAGAGCACATACAGCCCGAACAGAAAGAGGCCACGCTCGACATCGACGCCATGATAGACTTCAAGGACATCACCCGCAAGATGCACAACGAGCTGAAGCGATTCGGTCCCTTCGGCCCCCAGAACCTGAAGCCCATCTTCTGCACCACTGGTGTCTACGACTTCGGAACAAGCAAGGTGGTGGGACGCGACCAGGAGCACATCAAGCTCGAGCTGGTGGACTCCAAGTCGAACAACGTGATGAACGGCATTGCATTCGGACAGAGCGGCTCGGCACGCTACATCAAGAGCAAGCGCTCGTTCGACATCGCCTATACCATTGAAGACAACATCTACAAGCACAACGACGTGCAGCTGCAAATTGAAGACATCAGACCAGCAGAAGAAGAATAGCCAGCAGACGGACGTCTTTCTGTCCATCCTGAAACGCTATTGGGGTTTCGACAACTTCCGAGGTGTGCAGCGCGACATCATAGAGAGCATCGCCGCCGGACGCGACACGCTGGGACTGATGCCCACAGGTGGCGGAAAGAGCATCACCTTTCAGGTGCCGGCGCTCGCCATGGAAGGCGTCTGCATCGTCATAACGCCGCTCATCGCGCTGATGAAAGACCAGGTGGCCCACCTGCGCAAGCGCAACATCAAGGCTGCGGCCATCTACACCAGCATGTCGCGCGACGACATCATACAGACGCTTGAAAACGCCATCTTCGGGGGAATCAAGATCCTTTACGTGTCGCCCGAAAGACTCGGCTCCGAACTGTTCCAGAAGAAACTGGGCCACATGCATGTGAGCTTCATCACCGTTGACGAGGCCCACTGCATCTCACAATGGGGCTACGACTTCCGCCCCGCGTATCTTGAGATTGCCAAGATACGCAAACTGCTCGACAACAGCCTGTATCGTCGCGAACACGGCGAAACAGGTCCTATTCCCATCCTTGCTCTCACCGCCACGGCCACACCACGTGTGGTCGAAGACATTCAGCAACAATTGCTCTTTGCCCAGAACAATGTGTTCAGCATGAGCTTTGAAAGGAAAAACCTTGCATACGTGGTGAGAAAGACCGATGACAAGCTTGGCCAGCTGACGCACATACTGACCATGGTCGAGGGGTGCGCCATCGTCTACGTGCGAAGCCGCCGCAAGACCAGGGAGATTTCCGACTATCTCATCAAGCAGGGGTTCAGTGCCCTGTCCTATCATGCAGGACTCGACAGCGTGTCGCGCGACGAACGGCAACACGAATGGCACGACGACCGCGTGCGCATCATGGTGGCCACCAACGCCTTTGGCATGGGCATCGACAAGCCAGACGTCAGACTAGTCATCCACATGGACTGTCCCGACTCGCTCGAAGCCTATTTCCAGGAAGCAGGACGCGCCGGACGCGACGGACAGAAATCGTATGCCGTGCTCCTCTACAACGGCAGCGACCAGCATAAGCTCAACAAACGCATTGCCGACACCTTTCCTGAAAAGGACTACATTCGCCGCGTCTACGACAGCCTGGCCTATTTCTATCAGATAGGCGTGGGCAGCGGCTACGGCCACGCCTTCCAGTTCAACATCGACCTTTTCTGCCACAACTTCCGCCTCTTTCCCATACAGGTGCACTCCGCGCTGATGATTCTCATGCGTGCAGGCTACATAGACTACGACGAGGAACACGACGCGCAGGCACGCGTACATTTTCCTATATCGCGCGACAAGCTCTACCTGCTCGACCATCTGTCACCCAACGAGAACAACGTCATCACGGCACTTCTGCGCAACTATGGCGGACTATTCACCGACTACTGCTACATCGACCTGCCCTATCTGGCAAAGCAGGCAGGGCTGGAAAGTCAGCAGCAGGTGTACATGATACTAAAGAACCTGAACGCAAGACACATCGTCAGTTTCATTCCTCAGCAGAAGATACCCTACATCACCTACACGCAGAGCCGCGAAGACGGCGACCGCATCATTATCCCACCGTCGGTCTATGAGGAGCGAAAGGCGCAGTTTACGGAACGCATTGCCCATGTCTTGCGCTACGCCAACGACGACAGCATCTGCCGTAGCCGTCAGCTGTTGCGCTATTTCGGTGAAGAACGGTCGGTAGACTGCGGACAATGCGATGTCTGCCTGAGCCACAAAGGCGACCACCTGTCTGAAAACCAGCTGTCGCCCATCCGCCAGCGCATCCTTGATTTGCTGAGCGACAAGTAGGCGCATTTCGTCAGCGAGCTCAACGACTTACCCTTCAATACCGAACAGGTTGGAGCAGCCCTGAAATACCTTGTCGACGAGGAGATTATCCACATACAAGGGTCCCGCATCTTCCTATGACGATTATGCGTCAAACTGTCCGCCAAGGCCATGAAAAAAGCGCTGCACCGCATGAGCGGGACAGCGCTTTCGCAATGTAAGGTGATTTAAGAAGAGTCTTAGTTGTTCTCCGGTCTCAGCTGGCGGACGACAGCACCTGCGCGCCACATTTCCTGATTGCGCATGGCCTCGAGCTCCTTCTCCAGTCCGGCACGATAGTCGGGCTTCGAGTTGGAATCAATACTGATCTGTGCCTCAGTGCCGTTTTTCACGCTCTCGTAGAGCTGCTGCATCACGGGCTTAATGGCATCGTGGAAACGCGGAGCCCAGTCGAGAGCACCACGCTGAGCGGTAGTGGAGCAGTTGGCATACATCCAGTCCATGCCCTTGGCTCCGAACAACGGGCCGAGGCTCTGCGTCAGTTCCTCAACAGTCTCGTTGAAAGCTTCCGAGGGTGAATGGCCGTTCTCGCGCAGCACTTCATACTGAGCGAGCAGCAGTCCCTGAATAGCGCCCATCAGCGAACCACGCTCACCAGTGAGGTCGCTTGTTGCCTCGCGCTCGAAAGTGGTCTTGAACAGGTAGCCAGCACCGATGCCGATACCGAAGGCCAATGTCTTTTCCTCTGCCTTGCCACTAGCATCCTGATAGACGGCATACGAGCAGTTCAGGCCGCGGCCTTCGCAGAACATGGTGCGCAGGCTGGTGCCCGAACCCTTCGGAGCCACCAGAATAACGTCGATGTCCTTTGGAGGAACCACGCCGGTGCGGTCGCTCCAGTTGATGGCAAATCCATGAGAATAATACAAGGTCTTACCCGGAGTAAGATATTTCTTGATGTTCGGCCACACCTGAATCTGACCGGCATCAGAGAGCAGCATGCAAACAATGGTACCTTTCTCAGCGGCCTCTTCGATGGAGAAGAGCGTCTGACCCGGCACCCAGCCATCGGCCACGGCCTTGTCATAGGTCTTTCCCTGACGCTGGCCCACGATCACGTTGAAGCCGTTGTCGCGCAGGTTGCAAGCCTGTCCAGGTCCCTGAATACCATAGCCAATCACTGCGATGGTTTCGTTTTTGAGCACTTCGCGTGCCTTTTCCAAAGAGAATTCCTTACTGGTGACCACAGTCTCGATGACGCCACCAAAATTCATTTCTGCCATAAATGCGTTTTCTGTTTTTAATTGTGATACTTTTCCCTTTGAACCATGCCAGTCCTGCCCGAGAACCGTCGTCTTGTTGGTCCACTCATGCCCTGCCCGAGGGTACGACGAGGGGTTAACTATAACATTTTGGCTGCAAAGTTAGCAATTTGAAACGAAACAGCCAAACTTTCTTTCGCTTTTATATCAAATTAGCAATTTTAGAACCTTTGTGTCATCCTTTGGTCTGTCTGGCACATACTTTTATGCTAACTTGGCAGGTCGACTCACCGTCTGTTTCGCTGTTTGCCAATGCAGCATCAGACGAAGTGCACCTTACTGCGCACCACTTCCACGCCACCATCCTTGCAGATGCGCACACAGAACTCGTCGGGACCTGTCTGCTCGCGGTAGAAACTGAGACGGTCACCCTGATGACATTCGGCCACGTAAGCGATATCGAATCGCCGTATGCGGTGAGTGCGATACCAGTCAAGCGGCCACAAGTCGAGCACGTGCTCAATGTATTTCACCGAGTTGATGTGGCCATTGATGTCTACATCATTATAATAGGTGTCGATGGTGCGCACGAGTTCCGCCTGATCATCCATCTTCACTCTTGTGAGCTTGGCCATGGGATTCTCCTTTTCCGTCTCCACCCAGTTCAGCAACTCGCCGTCGCGAATGTCCATCAGGTTGCACGGCTGTCGCGTCTCGGTGTCTATCATGGCCCAGATGCTACGGCCATAGCCATAGACCTTGCCGCTGTCGTCGGACACGCGGAAGCTGCGGTTGGTGAAATAGCGCATGGCACTCTCAACCCACGTCTCCACGTTGAACCGTGTGTACATCGGAGGCATCTCATCCATTTCGATGGCCAGACGTGAAAGCACCCATGCACGATTGACAGACAGCAGCCACCCCATTCCAAATCCGCGGTCGGTGCTGTGGAAATCGGCTGCATTGAGCAAGTGGTTGCCCAGATGGCCCATAAACAAACGCTGGCTGAAGTCGCAGTGGAAGGGCTCAGCCAGAAACTGGTATTTTCCTGTTTTTTCCATTGGTACTATTGATTGGTTGGTGTAGTTCATGTCTTCAACACTACCGCCCAACGGGGACATCATCGTGTTGACGACAGGAGCTATCGTGCCTTCTTCTGCTGACGAAGGCGTGTCTTTCCAGAATGCTATTCACTGTCCCGGTGCTTGCGTTCCTGCTTTTCCAAGAAGTCGGTGACCTGTTCCACGGTGCTGCGGGTGACGGCCACACGACCAGAGCGTGTGTACTGCAGGACGCACTGATGCTTGTCGAGCTCGCGGAACAGCTGGGTGATGTCCTCAGTGATGCCACCGAGCATGACCGTGATGTACGTGGGATTCACTTCCATGATGCTTCCTCCCGCCTGACGGATGATGCGCGTGACAACGGGATTCTCCAGAACGATAGGCGTGGAAAGCTTATACAGCGCCACCTCGCGGATGAAAAGCTGGTCGTCGGTGTAGCAGCTGGCCTTGATGACGTCTATCTTCTTTTCTATCTGCTTGGTAATCTTGGCTATCTGGTCTGCATTGCTCCATGCGGTGATGGTGTACTTGTGGACACCCGGAATGCTCGATGCCGACACGTTCAGGCTCTCTATGTTGACCTGCCTACGCGTGAACACAGCGGTTATCTGGTTGAGAATGCCCGCGAGATTCTCCGAATAGACCAGCAGGGTGTAGAATGTCTTGTCTTCCATATATGAAGTTTTTACAATGAGTAAGGAGAAATGAGGAACGAGAGATGAGTATCAGGCACAGCGCCTGTTTTTGTCTT
Organism: Prevotella sp.; assembly: GCA_017509155.1. Taxonomy (GTDB): domain Bacteria; phylum Bacteroidota; class Bacteroidia; order Bacteroidales; family Bacteroidaceae; genus Prevotella. Next base: position 10,109 of record JAFWQE010000096.1, on the reverse strand, counting down.
GGGAAAGCGAAACCACAGGCAACACCTGCATGACCTCATGACTTGCTGCTCATTTCTGATTACCTGTTAATCGTTATCAACTGCGAGCTGCATCTGGTCGATGCTCATTCCCGGCGGTGTCATTGGCAGGACGTCGTCGTCTTCCTTGATGGCGCACTCCATGATGAATGGGCCTTTGGCAGCCATCATCGTTGCCACGGCCTCCTGTAGGTTGCTTCTGTCGGTCACTGCCATGTAGGGTATGCCGTAGCCCTGCGCTATCAGTTCATAGCAGGGATTCATCATCCGTGTGAACGACTTTCTGCGCTGCCAGAACATATCCTGCCACTGACGCACGTTGCCCAGATAGTGGTTGTTGAGGATGACCATTTTCACGGGAGCCTGCTGTTCCATGATGGTGCCCAGTTCCTGAATGTTCATCTGGAAGCCTCCGTCGCCCGAGAAGCACACGACCTGTCTGCCTGGGGCGCCAAATGTGGCTCCAATGGCGGCGGGAACGCCATAGCCCATGGTGCCAAGTCCTCCGCTGGTAGCGATGGACCGAGGTTCGTTGAAAAGGGAATAACGGGTGGAGAACAGCTGGTTCTGTCCCACGTCGGTCACAGTGATGTTGCGTCCGTCGGTGGCCTGTGCAATGGCATCCACCACCTCTCCCATCAGCAGCGGGCCTTCTTGTGGATGCAGAGCGGGCCTGATGACGCGCTCCATCTCCTTTTCTGCCAATGGCGCAAACGACTCCCGCCATTCGCGATGGCTGTTCTGATGAATCAGACGCGTAATGGCTGGAAGCGATTCCTTGCAGTCTGCCACCACGGCCACGTCGGTTTTCACGTTCTTGTCGATTTCCGAGCGGTCTATGTCCAGATGAATAATCTTTGCCTGACGGGCGTATGTCTCAACGTTTCCCGTCACACGGTCGCTGAAGCGCATGCCGATGGCGATGAGCACGTCGCACTCCTGCTCCTTGATGTTGGGTGCGTAGTTGCCGTGCATGCCGAGCATGCCCATGTTGAGCGGATGGTTCGACGGCAGTGCCGAGAGTCCAAGCATGGTTCTGGCAGCGGGAATGTCGGCTTTCTCAAGGAAGTCGATGAGTTCCTGCTGTGCATTGCCCAGCTCTACGCCCTGCCCCACCAGTGCCAACGGCCTGCGGGCATTGTCTATAAGCTCTGCGGCCTTGCCAATGGCCTCCATGTCGGGTTCTGGATAAGCCACATAGCTGCGCACGAAGTCCACCTTCATGGGTTTGTAATCAACCATGCTGACCTGTGCGTTGCGCGGGAAATCGAGCACCACGGGCCCGGGTCTTCCGCTACGTGCGATGTAGAAAGCACGGCTCACGGCCCACGCGATGTCCTCAGCGTGGCGTATCTGATAGCTCCACTTCGAGATAGGCTGTGCAACGCCGACAAGGTCTACTTCCTGGAAGGCATCGGTGCCCAGGACAGCAGTGCTCACCTGTCCGGCAATGACCACGATGGGGGTGGAGTCCATCATGGCGTCGGCGATGCCAGTCAGTGTATTGGTGGCTCCGGGACCACTGGTGACGATGCAGACGCCCACCTCTCCACTGACGCGGGCATAGCCTTCGGCAGCGTGTGTGGCGGCCTGCTCATGTCGCACCAGAATGTGGTCGAAGGCTTTTTTCTCGCCACGTGTGTAGTCGTAGAGGGCATCATAGACGGGCATGATGCTCCCGCCGGGATAGCCGAAGATGGTCTTCACACCTTCAGCCTGAAGCGACCGCATCAATGCTTCAGAACCGGTTATCTTTTCTTTCATTCTGACAGTTTTCTGATAAATTCGGCTGCAAAGTTATACAAAAAAAGCCATCACGCAAAGGGTTTGGTTATATTTTTTAAGTTCTTTGTAAGCAATAAGAGGTAAGAGGTGAGAGGTAAGAGGTGAGAGGTTAGTTGTGAGAAGCGAGAAGTAAGAGGTGAGAGGTGAGAGGATACATTCTTCCGCTTCAAGCCCCTCCCTCGTTCTCAGTTCTCAGTTCTCCGTTCTCAGTTCTCAGTTTTCAGTTCACTACTACTTTGCGTCCGTTGTGGAGATACACACCTGGTTGTGTGGGCACTTCATGGAGCGGGCGTCCGTCCACAGCAAACCATTTGCCGTCGAAGACCTGTATTTCTGTGGCTTGGTCAATGGCTGTGGGAGCGCCCTGCGGCTCTGAGATAATCACCCACGTGTCTCCGTTGACCACGCCACCGCTCTCATACTCCACGCCAGAGCTCGTCCGGCTCCATACAGCGCCGCTAGGTGCCACGATGGTTCTGTTGCCTCCCAGATGCAGCGATTTCCAGCTGACCACGGCTCCCGTGCTCACACCCTTGGCCTTGACAGTGGCGTTGCCGCTTACATAAAGCGAGGAAGGATAAGTCCACGTGCTGTTTGCTCCGCGCACTCTCGGTGCACCTCTCAGCCCGGTCATCGTTCCCTCGGCTGTCAGCACGACGTCGCCTCTCACTCTTATCGTGCCTGCACCAGTCATATACACGGCATTTCTTCCCTGCACGTTGAGTTCTCCGGCTCCCTCGATAACAGTCGACGCGTCGACCATCAGCCCGTCGCAGCCTTCGATGGCGGTGAGGGTGTTCTGCCCCTGCACCTGTATGGTAAGGTCGGCAATGGTACTGCGTATGGCACTGCCATAGCCGAGTGTGCTCACAGCGCCATAGGGACTGCCAGTAATGGTCTCGCCCTTGAGCGTCAGCTTGTTGGCATCAGCATCGTAGACGACCCGCCCAAAAGCATCGGAAAAAACGTTGTCGGCATTGTGGCTGGTCACCCTGTTTCCTTTCACCCAGAGGCCATAGCTCTTGCAGTCACCGTCATCGACACTCTGCCACGATACCTGACCAAAGATATCCACGTGGTGTCTCACTCCCCAGTTTTTGCCCTTCAGCACGGCAATCTGCTCCTCGGTAATCTCGTTTTCCTCGGTCAGCGACACGTGGTCCACCACCTTGAGAAAGAGATCGGGATGCTGTGCGAACTTGATCTCGTCGACGAGTGCCTGCATGCCTTCACCTTTCAGGCAGTTGTCGTAGAATGCGAACTCCTCTCTTCCGAAGGACCCCTTATCCTTGAGGTCGATGCTTACCAGTCTGTTGTGGCAGCAGATGGTCCGCCCAAGCAATGTCTTGCCCGATAGGTCGAGCGTCTGCAACTGGTTGCTGCAGCAGTTGAGTTCTTTCAGAGAGGGCATTCCCGACAGGTCGATAGCCTGCAAGTTGTTGTAGCTGCAGTCGAGCGTGTTCCTACTCGACGTAAACAGCGAGGGCAGAAGCAGCTCTGTCAGGTTGTTGTCGGAACAGTTGATATCCGTCAGATAGTGGCACTGTGTGAGGTCGAGCGTTGTCAGCTGGTTTCCATGGCAGTCGAGTGTGTTCAGTGATGGCATGGTCGTGACGTTGAGGGCTGTCAGGTTGAGCAACGGACAACGCAGCACGTTGAGACAGGTGAGCTTGTCCAGCCCCTCAATGTTGGTCACGTCGAGGTCGGTAAGGTCGAGCGATGTCACCTCGCTCAGGTCACCTTCGTAGTGGGCTGTCGGCGCAACGATGACGTCCGCAGAAAGAAAATACCTCGTGCGCTGCTGTCTGATGGCGGTGCGGAGTGCAGCATCAGGGAAGGCTGTGCCGTTGACAAGCGAATAGAATTTTCCGATGATGGCCTTGCTCTTGATGTTTCCACTGGCATCCACGATGGCCTGCTTGCTGCTGCTGAACGATGCCTCGAGATAGTCCATCCAGTCTCCTGTCACGGTGCAGGCTTTCAGATTCTTTGTGGCCACGCTGTTCTTGCCTTCTAAAACCACGTAGCTGCCACCAGTCACGCTGAGCGAGCCGAAACGGTAGAGGCCTGGCTCGCCCGTGCCCGTGCTCTTCACGTAGGAGTTCTTGATAACGAGCTTCTCGTTGCCTTCCTCGCCCCAGAATCCGGTCGAATTGGTGGCAATCACTTCCACTTTGGCATCGTCGATGGTCAAGGTTGTTCCGTCATACACCGACACAGCGTCTTCATCATATCCTTTGATGTAGCAAAACCCGTTGGGCGATGTGATGGTGGTGGGCTTGTCGACTCGCACGGGACTGGAGTCCTCCGCTGCAAGATTATTATCGCCAACGCACACAATCGTCAGTCCGACGATACCTTTGTTGTAGATGGCACGATTGTCGGAGCCGGAGCGATGGATGTGTGTGTTGTTGATTGTCAGCGTCTTCGTCGCGTCATCGTAGCTGATGGAAAAAGGCTGTGACAGGTTGGCACTCATAATTCTGTCATCGGGAATAGCGTTGTGGATGGCCGAAGCATTAGCCGACGTAACCTGTACGCCGGCCACATAAAGCTGGTACTCTGCGGCACGGGCTAAGCCTGTAGCTGCCACAAACAAAAGAAGTGTTGATGCAAGTCGTTTCATGATGCTTATTGTTTTATGTTAGGGTTTTAGTTTCACATTGCTCTATTCTTGGTGGTGAGAGGTGAGGGGTGAGAGGTGAGAGGTAAGCCGTGAGAGGTGAGAGGATACCTCCTTCCGCTTCCTTGTTGATGCTTCTATTCCAGGCGCGGCTCATCTTTTGGAGTTTGGGAGTCTGGGAGTTTGGACAATAGAGTTTTTCTCTTTTGCTGCGATTTCTGAGCCAGAACTAATGTCTAAACTCCTAAACTCCCAGACTCCCAGAACGAGACGGGATTGATGGAGCCAGAACTAATGTCTAAACTCCCAAACTCCCAGATCAACTTCCGAAAGATGTCTTGTTACAACATGTCGTCGATAATGCGCACGCCGCCCTTGTCAGCGCTCGACACGCTCTGGGCATAGGCACGCAGGGCCTTGGAAACGGTGCGGTTGCGCTTCAACGGCTGCTGTGGTCGCGCTGCCAGCTCCTCGTCGGAAAGCTTCACGTTGATGCTGCGCGACGGTATGTCTATCACGATGATGTCACCGTCCTTGATCTTTCCGATGTTACCGCCCGACGCTGCCTCTGGCGAGATGTGTCCTATGGAGAGTCCGCTGGTGCCGCCCGAGAAGCGACCGTCGGTAATCAGCGCGCACTCCTTGCCCAGATGCATCGACTTGATGTAGGACGTGGGATAGAGCATCTCCTGCATGCCGGGGCCGCCCTTGGGACCCTCGTGGGTGATGACCACGCAGTCGCCGCTCTTCACGCGCCCGCCCAGAATGCCCTCGCAGGCATCTTCTTGTGAGTCGAACACCACGGCGGGACCCTCGAAGTGCCACAGTGCCTCGTCCACGCCGGCGGTCTTCACCACACAGCCGTCCTGGGCAATATTGCCGAAGAGCACGGCCAGACCGCCGTCCTTGGTGTAGGCGTGCTCGATGTCGCGGATGCAGCCGTTCTGACGGTCTTTGTCGAGCGTACCCCACGTACTGTCCTGCGACCCCATCTTCGTGGAGAAGCGATTGCCGGGTGCACTCTGATAGATGCGGTCGGCTTCATCGTCGATGTCGTCGCCCATGATGTCGTATTTGCCGATGGCCTCACCCAGTGTGAAGCCGTCAACGCGCATGCAGTCGAGATGCAGCAGGTTGCCTTTGGCCAGCTCATTCATGATGCCGAAGATGCCACCGGCGCGGTTGCACTCCTGCACGCTGTACTTCTGCGTGTTGGGAGCCAGCTTACACAGGCAGGGTGTCTTGCGCGACAGCTGGTCGATGTCGTTCATGGTGAAGTCCACGCCAGCTTCCTGGGCCACGGCCAGCAGGTGGAGCACGGTATTGGTAGAGCCACCCATGGCGATGTCGAGCGTCATGGCGTTGAGGAAAGCCTCTCGTGTGGCTATCGATCGGGGCAACACGCTGTCGTCGCCGTCCTCATAGTAGGCCAGCGCGTTTTCCACCACCTGACGGGCAGCCTGACGGAACAGCTCCACGCGGTTTACGTGGGTGGCCAGGATGGTGCCGTTGCCGGGAAGACTCAGGCCGATGGCCTCGGTGAGCGAGTTCATGGAGTTGGCGGTGAACATGCCACTGCACGAGCCGCAGCCCGGACAGGCGCAGCCTTCTATCTCGGCCATCTCGTCGTCGCTCACGCTGGGGTCGGCGCCCTTCACCATGGCGGTTATCAGGTCGGCATTCTCGCCGCGCCACCGTCCGGCCTCCATGGGACCGCCCGAGCAGAACACCGTCGGGATGTTGAGGCGCATGGCGGCCATGAGCATGCCGGGCGTCACCTTGTCGCAGTTGGAGATGCAGATCATGGCATCGGCCTTGTGGGCGTTGACCATATACTCCACCGAGTCGGCAATGATGTCGCGCGAGGGCAGCGAGTAGAGCATGCCGTCGTGGCCCATGGCGATGCCGTCGTCGATGGCAATGGTGTTGAACTCTGCGGCATAGCAGCCCATTTTCTCTATCTCCTCGCGAACTATCTGGCCTATCTCATGCAGATGGGTGTGGCCCGGCACAAACTGTGTGAACGAGTTGACAACGGCGATAATTGGTCTTCCGAACTGCTCGCGCTTCATGCCAGTGGCAACCCAAAGCGCACGTGCACCAGCCATGCGGCGGCCTTCGGTGCACACGGAACTTCTCAGCTGATGTTTCATGTCTTTATCTTGTTCTAACCTTATTTATTAATTGTGTCTGCAAAGATACGGCATTTTTGCCACACCGCCAACGTTTTCGACCGTCAAAATGAAAAAATTCTGCCACACATTGTCTTTGGATTATCTTTGGCCACGGACAAACACGGACTCACACGGACATTTGCTGTCGCATGTATAAGGAGTTTGGGAGTTTGGGAGTTTTCGCGGCTTTCAGCCGCTGGAGTTTAGACGTTAGTTCTGTTGAAAACGGATGAACACGGATTGTCTTTGGCGTCATGAAGGGATGTCTAAAGTTGAAAAAAAGAATGTCCGTCCGTGCTAAAAGACAATCCGAATCAGTCCGTGTTCATCCGTGGCAAAAATATTCATCCGTGGTAAAAGGCACTCCGAGTCAGTCCGTGTCCATCCGTGGCAAAAACATTCATCCGTGGTAAAAGACATTCCGAGTCAGTCCGTGTTCGTCCGTGGCAAAATAATAAACCGTGGTAAAAGAAAATCCGAGTCAGTCCGTGTTCGTCCGTGGCAATAGTATTCATCCGTGGTAAAAGAACAGAGTCAGTCCGTGTTCGTCCGTGGCAAAAGTTTGTCCTCCCGTGGCAGAAGAATCGCACGAAAAAGCCGCAATAATTTTTCTTTCTTCTATTTTTTCATTACCTTTGCCCTCGCAATGAGAAAAATCATCCTGATAACAGGCGGACAACGTTCGGGCAAGAGCATCGAGGCCGAGCGACTGGCGCTGAGCATGAGCCACAACCCCATCTACATGGCCACGGCCCACATCTGGGACGAGGAATTCCGACTGCGTGTGCTGCACCACCAGGAACGCCGGGGAAGCCAGTGGACAAACATCGAGGAGGAGAAATGGCTGAGCCGGCATCAGGTGGAAGGACGCGTGGTGGTGGTGGACTGCATCACGCTCTGGTGCACCAACTTCTTCTTCGACCGCACTGCCAACGAATGGGAACAGCCATCGGTGGACGAAGCGCTACAATGCCTGAAGGACGAGTTCGACAGGTTCACACAGCAGGACGCCACCTTCATCTTCGTGACCAACGAGATTGGCAGCGGCGGAGTGAGCGACAACGCCATCCAGCGACGCTTCACCGACCTGCAGGGATGGATGAACCAATATGTGGCCGCAAAGGCCGACGAGGTGGTGCTCATGGTAAGCGGCATCGCGGTGAAGATAAAACAAACGGACGGGGAGTGACACCCGGAACGTCACGAAAAGCGAAGAAACACGATGAGACAATTCAACATTGTAAGACCCGACGAACGACTGGCGCCGGCCATCCAGCAGAAGATAGACAACCTGAACAAGCCCAAAGGCTCGCTGGGCAGGCTGGAGGAACTGGCCATGCAGATATGTCTGGTGCAACAGACGCTCAATCCCGAGCTGCGCCACCCCTGCCACCTGCTGCTGGGCGGCGACCACGGCATCGAACGTGAGGGCGTGAGCGTCAGTCCCCGCGACGTCACCTGGCAGCAGATGATCAACTTCACACGCGGCGGCGGCGGCGTCAACATGTTCTGCCGTCAGCATGGCTTCAAGCTGCGCATCGTGGATGTCGGCGTAGACCACGACCTCAGCGGCGTGGATGGCATCATCGACCGGAAGATTGCGTGGGGCACGAAGAACTTCCTCTACGAGCCGGCCATGAGCCAGCAGGAGATGGAACAGGCCATCGAGACGGGCGCTCAACTGGTGGACGACTGCCACGACGAGGGCTGCAACATCATCTGCATCGGTGAGATGGGCATCGCCAACACCTCCCCCAGCAGCATCTGGATGCATCTCTTCGGCAACATCCCCCTCGACGAATGCATCGGCGCCGGAGCAGGACTCAACGCCGCTGGCATCAGCCACAAACGCGAAGTGCTGAGAAAAGCCGTCGAAAGATTTTTAACAACTGAGAGGGTAAGCCCCCAAAGAGTAAGCCCCCCAAGCCCCCGAGGGGGATGTATAACGGAGAACGGAACGCTCGACCTTGGTCGCTTTGCTTGCAAAGAACTGAGCGCTCAGTTGGACATTTCTCAGTCGGACACCTCTCTGTCAACATCCCCCTCGGGGGCTTGGGGGGCTTCTCCTTTATCACTTAGCACATCCCCCTCGGGGGCTTGGGGGGCTTACTCTTTAATAAGTTATTTCGGCGGCTTCGAAATGGTCACCGCCATCGGAGCCATGCTCCGTGCAGCCGAGCTTCGGATGCTCATCATGGTCGACGGCTTCATCATGTCGGCCTGTGCACTCGCTGCGTCGCGCCTCTATCCCGAGACGCTGGCCTACATGGTGTTCGGCCACTGCGGCGACGAGAGCGGACACCGGCGCATGCTCGAGCTCATGGACGCGCGCCCACTGCTCAGCCTCGGACTGAAGCTCGGCGAGGGCACCGGCGCCCTCTGCTCCTTCCCCATCATCGACAGCGCCGTGCGCATGATGAACGAAATGAACAACTTCGACAACGCACACATCACCAAATACTTCTGAATGGAAATCAATATCGACCAAACGAAATGGTACGACCGCATCTGGGCGGCGTTCATCTTTTTCACCCGTCTGCCCTTCTGGCGCTTCCACAAGCCGCCGAAGGAATGCTACAGGACGGTTGTCGAGCACTGGCCGTTGGTGGGATGGCTCACCGGCGGCGTCATGGCAGCCACGTTCTACCTCTGCTCCTTCATCATGCCGGTCTACCTGGCCCTGCTCGTGGCCGTCGTGGTGCGACTGCTGATGACCGGTGCCCTCCACGAAGACGGTCTCTGCGACTTCTTCGACGGATTCGGCGGAGGAGGCAAGGACCGCCAGCGCATCCTCGACATCATGAAGGACCCCCACATCGGCACCTATGGCGTGCTCGCCCTCGTGTGCTACCTAGCCCTGCTCTTCGCCTCGCTCTACGCCATCGCCACCTCTCAGTTCTCAGATCTCAGTTCTCAGTTTTCAGTTCTCAGTTCTCAGTTAAACACCCCCCTCGGGGGCTTGGGGGGCTCACCCTCTCAGTTGTTCCCCGCCCTCGTCATCTTCGCCGCCGACGCCTATAGCAAGATGCTGGCCTCACAGATCATCATGTTCCTGCCCTACGCCCGCACCGAGCAGACGGCCAAGAACAAGACCGTGTATCGCAAGATTAGCGTCCCCGCCGGCATCAGTCTCTTCCTTCAGGGCATCCTCCCCCTGCTCCCCCTGCTCTATATCGGTACCGTCACCGGACTGCTGCGCTGGGACCTGCTGGTCTTCATCCCCTGTCTGGTCATGTACTTCCTCTACTACATGATGATGCGCAGACTGAGAGGCTACACCGGCGACTGCTGCGGCGCCCTCTTCCTCCTCATCGAGCTGAGTTTCTATCTCACCACCGCCCTCCAGCTCCAATAACCCCCTTGGAAAGGGAGAATTAAGAGTTTAGAATTAAGAATTAAGAGTTAAGAAGTGAGAGGTAAGAGGTAAAAGGTAAGAATTTAGAATTAAGAATTAAGAGTTAAGAGTTTAGAAGTGAGAGGTAAGAGGTAAAAGGTAAGAATTAAGAATT
>JAFWQE010000095.1 GCA_017509155.1 Prevotella sp. | reverse complement strand
CGCAAAAATGCGGCCAAGTTTTTTGGATACGAACATAGATGAAATTTTAGGTTATAAAACCTGTTGGCTTATTGTCAGCCTCTTTCATCTGTTTTTCGTTACCATTTCGGCAAATATTCATTACTTTTACTCCATGAGAAGCTCGCTCAGCATCCTTTTCTACCTGAAATTCGGCAGCACGCCGAGGGACGGCCGGCTTCCGTTGATGTGCCGCATCACCATCGACGGGGAGAACACCAGCTTCAGCTGCAAGCGCCGCATCGATCCCGAGCGCTGGGACGCCCTCAGGGGGATGATGACCGGTCAGGACGAAGAGGCGCTGATGGTCAACCAGGAACTGGACCAGCTGCGTGAGCAGTTGAAGACAGACTGTGCGGGCATTCTTCAGGAATACGGCAGCATACGGCCCAAGTGGTTGAAAGAGTACACGCTGGGAGCACCGGAGCGCCACGAGATGCTGCTCTACATGTTCAACAAGCACAACGAAGATTTCCGGAAAATGGTCGGACACGGCCGCTCGATGAAAAGTCTTCGCCGCTACGAAGTGGTCTACCGGCATTTGCGAAGCTTCATCCGCACGCAATACCAGCTGGAAGATATCCGTGTGAAATATGTCACGATCAAGCTGATTCATGCCTTCGAGCAGTATCTGAGGATTCAGGCCGGCCTGAAGAACAACACGGTCTGGGTCTATATGATCACGTTCAAGCATATCGTTTCCCTGGCCCGTGCCGCCGGGGTCATCCGCTCCGACCCCTTCTCTACATACAAGAACCACCACCAGCAGGTGGAACGGGGATACCTGACGGAAGAAGAGTTGCAGCGTGTATTGAAATTCCAGACAGACAACGCGACACAGGCCCATGTGCGCGACCTCTTCCTGTTTGCCGCATTCACGGGACTTTCCTATGCCGATGTCAAGGCACTGCGCTGGGACAACGTGCGCACGCTATTCGACGGACAGACCTGGATCGTGACGCGCCGCCGCAAGACGAACACGCCCTCGAACCTGCTGCTGCTCGATGTGCCGCGCCAGATCATGGAGCGCATCGGCGAGCGGGAGGCGGAACATATTTTCCACGTTCCCAGCAACAACTGCTGCAACGACTATCTGGTCGATATGGGGCGCCGGTGCGGAATCACGACCCGCATCACCTTCCACATCGCCCGGCATACCTTCGCCACGCTCTCGCTCTCGAAGGGCGTGCCCATTGAAACCCTCAGCAGTATTCTCGGCCACACCAACATCCGCACCACGCAGATCTACGCGAAGATCACCAACAAAAAAATCAGCGAGGACATGACTGCCCTCGCTGAAAAAATCAAAGACTTAAGAGTCTGACTCTTACTTCTCCATATCCCACCACACAGGGATGGTCCAGACCTCGGGAGCGAGGGCCGGCAGTTCGGTGGAGAAGTTCACATAACCCTTGTACTGGTCGTAGATGGCATTCACGTTCTTCGAGTTGTAGTTGGTCTCGTGCGTGGAGTGCATCCAGCGGCGCGGATAGTGGTTCTGCGAGGACGGGTTCGAGTTGAAGCCGTTGGCGTTGGCAGTACGGTAGAGCGGGGTCTTCATTTCGGTGTAGACACCGTCGCGGAAGTAGTTGTACTTGCGCACATCGTTGTACTTCTGGATATCCGGACCCATGGCGATGTACTTCTGCATCATGATGTCGGAGAGCGTCAGGGCGCCCGAAGACTGGGCAACGGCGGCACTCTTCATGTAGGCGTCGATCTCGGCCTGCGGCATCGGAGCGTAGGCGAAGGATACGTCGAAGCCCTTGGCGGTGGTGCAGTAGCCGGCACCCTGCCATTCGGCCAGACGGGCGTTCATCAGTTCGAAGTGGGCCCTGATACCGTTGATGTAAGCGGTGTAGGCACCCGACTTGTCACCCTTGTTGAAGAGGATCTCGGCCTTGATGAAGCACATTTCCGGATAGGTCAGAATATAGGACGTCGAGGAAGGACGGGTGTAGAAGCAACCGGTACCGACCACGAAGCCGATCTTGCCGGCAGGGCTGTTCTTGCCGTGGGCACCGTTGCAGTAGTAGGTGTTCTCGTCGTTCTCTGCCAGACCATAGGTCTCGAAGAGGGCGTCGCACTTGACGTTGACGTACTTGATGTCCTCGACATACAGCGGGTTGTTGTCGTTGACATACATGGCACCCGGATGATAGGTGATCGTCACGGCGTCGCCACCGACGGAGATGGTGGCATTCTCTTCCGAGTAATACTTGCGGGCAGCCGTAATGAAGTCATCAATCGACGAATAGAACGACAGGATGTTGGAGTTGCTGTAGGTCTTCGTCACATCGGTGGTTGCCAGCATGAGGTAAGCATTCAGGTTGCCGAAGGTCACACGGTCCTTGGTCATGTAGTCGTCCTTGTTCTGGTTGTCCACGCCATGGTCGCGAAGCCACTCGTAGCTGCGGATGGAGCCGTCGGCGTTGAGCGTCACCTTGTACATGGTCGAAGGGATCAGCTTGTCAGCACGCGGGTCTTCGACACCGGTGCCCTTGAAGTTGGTCAGCAGGTTCACGTAGTAGCGGTTCAGGCGCTGGCCGTTGCCCCAGCCGAAGGAGTCCCAGGTGGTATTCGGGCCGTAGGCGTCACCCACAGTGAAGCAGGTACCGGCCGTGGCCACGTTGTAGTGGCGCATAGTCACGTTCTGCGCATTGGAGGTCGGAGCCTGCTCGAGGGCTGCCAGGACTGCGTCGGCGTTGAATTCGCCGGTCTTGGTCAGGTTGTTGAGCCAGCGGGCCTTCAGGCCGTAGCACAGGCGGATCCAGGCGTTCGGGTCACCGTTGCACCAGCAGTCG
>JAFWQE010000094.1 GCA_017509155.1 Prevotella sp. | reverse complement strand
TCCGGAGAAATTTGTACCTTTGCCCATAGATTTGAATTTTTTGTTGTAGCAAACGCAAAGTTACAAATCTTTGGGGACTTGCCGAAAGGTTTGTCCCCTTTTCTGTCGGCTTAGCTCATTTTTTTATCGGACACCAATAAATTATATTAATTTCTGTCCAAACCCCGTTGTCTGCGCACGAAACGCCGCCTCTCCACTATATTTTCATGTCTGATTTACGTTGATTTGCGTCCAAGAAACTGGCGTTCTGAGGCCACAAAAACGCTGATTGTGCGCAACGATGTCAATGGAATCGTCGAACGAATCCAATGGAATTGTTCAACAAAATCAATGGAATCGTTCAACGAAATCAATGGATTTGTTTGCCGAAATTGGCGTTTTCTCTCACCGAAACCGCCAATGTGCCGCCCCTAAAATGACATGTTTCTTTTTCTAATGCCTGCGGCGCTACACGAATAACCATGAATACACACGAATGATTCATGAATGATTCATGAGCTATTATATGTGTATTCATGCGCATTCGTGTAGCGCCGCAGGCGAAAAAAAACTACGTGAACCCGACACTTCATGTCAGATTCACGTAGATTTACGTTTCAGATGTTCAGGAGGAGTTCAGGAGTTCAGGAGTTCAGGAGTTGCAGACGATACTTTTAGCATTAAACTCTGTTAAATGGAGCTCATAGGACTAACGTCTGCAACTCCTGAACTCCTGAACTCCTGAACTCCTACCACCTAATGCCACCCGCTGTCAGCGCACGACCTTCCGTGTGGTCACCTGTCCGTTGACAACCGTGCGCTCCAGGTTGAGTCCCTTCTGCGGTGCGCTCAGCCTGCGACCGTCGGGCGTGTACCACTGCGTCTCCGCTGCCACCGACTCATCCACCGGCAAGATGATGCCCGTCGGGTCGGTGCAGATGAACTGCAGCTTGTCGATGTTGCAGCCGCCAGTGGTGATGCTCACGCGAATGCGCTGCTTGCCTGCCGGAATGCTGTTTCTTATCTTCACCGACTTCACTTCGTAGTTGTCAAGACTGCCGGTATTGGGAACGTTGACGGTGCACAGCGACTTCTCGTTACCGTCCTCTTCGATGAGCAGCACCTTAAAGGCGGAGCCGTCAACAGCCGACGACACCGTGGCGTCCAGGTTGTATTTGCCGGCGTATTTGAAGTCCACGTTATAGTCGAGCCACTCGCCGGCCGACGTGTTGCAGAGCACCGTGCCTCCGTTGCCGCTGGTGAAGTCTGCGCCGTCGCCTTCCACCAGGTTCTCAATTTCGAGCGCACCGGGCAGTTCGGCTGTGGGCACCTTCTTGAAGGTGAGGCTCTTGATGTAGAAGCCGCCCTTGTCCACGTTCAGGCAGAACACATGACGGCCGGCCGTCAGCGCCTCTGTCATGGGGATGCGCAGGGTCTCGAACGACGAGGCGCCGCCCGTGTTTGGCACCTTGGTGATGTTGGTATAGAAAGTGAGATTGTCGAAACCGTATTCCGACAGATGGAACATTCCGTTGGCGTTGGTTGACGCAATCTCTGCCTCAATCGAATAGAGTCCTTCCTCCTTCACGTCGACGGTGTACTCCATCCACTGCCCGTCTCTCGTGGAGGTGGTGGTGCTTCGCGACGCGTTATACGATGCGACGCCCGACAGTCCCTCGTCGTATTCCTCCGCCTTGATGGTGCCGGGCAGTTCGGCCACGACGCCGTTGTAGGGCGAGCGCTTGGTGCCGCGCGTCACCTGGATTTCCGACAGGCGCTCGTAGGTGCTGCCGTCGGTGGTGGTCACCACGGCCTTCAGCGTCTTCTTTCCCACCGATTCTGCGGTGTATTCAGCAATGTATGGCTCCTCCGTCATGGTGGCAATCAGCTCATCGTTCGCATAGAGGTCTATCTTCTCGATGGTCTTGGTGGCCATTCTGGCACGCACCTTGATGGGCAGCACATCGTCCTTTGCCACCTTCAGGGCGGCGGGACGGATGTAGACCGATGCCTCTTTCTTCGTGCCGGGGAGCGGTCCCACGGCATTCTTGGCCGCATCGCTCTGCATGTATTCCCTAATCCACGTCATGGCCGGACGCTCGGAGCCGTTCCTGTAGAGTCCGGAGTTGTCCACCCAAGTGGCACCATGCACATAGCCCCACAGGGTGACGCCGGCGCAATAGGGGGCCTCCCACATGATGGGCAGCACGCGCTGGTACTGCGCCTTCTGCTGGGCGTCGTTGGCGATGTCGATGTCCAGCTCGGTCACGAACATAGGCATCTGCAGCGCGTCCTGCTGCTTCTGCAGCGCGTTTTTCAGTGCAGACTCGCTGATGCCGCTCAGCTCGTGCGACTGATTGCCGTAGGCATCGATGGGAGCTCCGGCATTGCGCAGCGTGCGCACCAGGTCGATATAGTTGTCGATGTCGTAGAGAATGGAGTTGTAGTCGTTGTAGATGAGGATGGCGTTCGGCCAGCGCTCGTAGGCCATCTCGAAGGCCTTGATGAGCCAGTCGTAGCCCGTCTTGCCGCCACCGCCCAGCGTCTCCTTGATCATGGGGTTGCCCTGCTGATGCATGCCTATGGCCTCGTTCACCACGTCGATCATGGGCAGCTCCTCAAACTGTTCCCTGGCATGGTTGAACCAATTGGTCATGGCCGACAGGCGCTCACCGGCCGACAGGTTGTCGAGCCATCCCGGATACTGGGCGCCCCACACCAGCGCGTGGAACTTGTAGGTGAAGTTGTGCTGACGGGCATAGCTGAAAGCCCGGTCGGCTCCGCCCCAGTTGAAATTGCCACGGTTGCCTTCCACGGAAGACCATTTCGACTCGTTCTCACAGGTAATCTGGTTCCACAGTTTGTAATACTGTGGCACACCGCCGCCGGCCTCCACGTTACCCCTGGTCGTGATGTTGCCCAGGAATTTGTAGGGGTTGCTGGACAGCCCTTGGGCAGAGGCACCGAGGGCCAGAACACTCATGATTAGCGTTGCTAAAACATTCTTTTTCATTGCTACTGATACTATTTTTTTCTTATTATTGTTTATTCAACTTTCGCAAGTTCTGCCTGTCCTTGGGAGTTTAGGAGTTTGGAAGTTTAGGAGTTTGGACGATAGTGTATTTGCGGTGATTACGCCTCCACTATAGTCTACGCTCGAACTTGTTCGCTTTGCTTGCAAAGAACTCCAGCGGCTGAAAGCCGCGGACACTCCTAAACTCCTAAACTCCTGAGACATGCGAAACTTGTATTTTCTTATTATTGTTTATTCTTCAGAAATGTCATCATCATTCATCGTGCGAAGCAAAGGTTGCCTGCCATTCATCCCTCGCGTTTCTGCGGGCGGATACGCTGATCCGCCCCTACAACGCCGAATGATTGCCGACGGTCGGCGCCGCCGCTCCCCTCCCATCAAGGGGAGGGGTCAGGGGTGGGGTCTCCTTCTCTCCCATCAAGGGGAGGGGTCAGGAATGGGATCTCCTTCTCTCCCATCAAGGGGAGGGGTCAGGGGTGGGGTCTCCTTCTCTCCCATTAAGGAGGTGGGGTCTCCTCTGGGAGGGGTCTGGGTGGGGTCTCCTTCTCTCCCATTAAGGGTTGGGGTCTCCTCGGGAGGTGTCGAGGGTGGCGTCTCCTTCTTCCCTTTCCCCTTCTATATAACTAAGTTACAGTCCCCACCCCTGGCCCCTCCCCTTGAAGGGAGGGGAGTGGCTACCGCCGTAAAGC
>JAFWQE010000093.1 GCA_017509155.1 Prevotella sp. | reverse complement strand
GCGGAAGCTATAACGTAAATCTGCATTAATCTAACACTTATAGATTTGTCCGAGATGTGCGGAAGCTATAACGTAAATCTGCATTAATCTAACACTAATACTATTTGTCAGAGATATGCGGAAGCAAGAACGTAAATCTGCATTAATCTAACACTAATTGATTTGTCCGAGATGTGCGGAAGCTATAACGTAAATCTGCATTAATCTAACACTAATAGATTTGCCAGAGATATGCGGAAGCTATAACGTAAATCTGCATTAATCTAACACTAATACTATTTGTCAGAGATATGCGGAAGCTATAACGTAAATCTGCATTAATCTAACACTAATACAATTTGTCAGAGATATGCGGAAGCAATAACGTAAATCTGCATTAATCTAACACTAATACAATTTGCCAGAGATATGCGGAAGCTATAACGTAAATCTGCATTAATCTAACACTAGTAGATATGTCCGAGATGTGCGGAAGCAAGAACGTGAATCTGCGTAAATCCATCGCAAATCATAAAGCAGAGAAGTGGCAGAGGCGAACAACGTAAATCAGACGTAAATGGAAAGAGGATTACCTCTTAGCACTACTGACATAGTGGTATTGCTTCGTCGTAGTATCGTAAAGATATCGCTCGGCAACGAGATTATCGGGATTTCCAAAATTGATAATCAGTCCAGCCTGAATACCTGTTAGTCGCAGATAATTGAACAACTGGGCTCTATGTTCAGGTAAGATTCCCGATACAGTCTTAAGTTCCACGATCACATCTCCATAGCAGATGAAGTCTGCCTTGAATACCTTTTGCAGCGGCTGTCCATGAAAAGACATCTTCAGTAGCTTTTCCCTTTCCCAGGGAATCCCTTTCTCTGAACAGACAATTGAAAGACATTCTTGGTAGACTGGTTCGGTGAACCCATGTCCCAACTCGTTATAAAGCGACATGGCCGCTCCGATAATGCGGTACATTTTCCCCAGATAATCTTCCTTTTCTGCTTGATTCATAAAGGTTTTCTACTTCTGTCCTTGTACTAACAGCATCTCCGCAAACCTGCCTTCGTAGATATTCATGTAGATTAACGCTCCTTCCGAGTTTGAAATCAATCTCCGCAAATCTTTTTATGAAGAGCATTCACGAAAGATTTACGGAGATTAACGTTCAAACATGTCCTTTGATCCTTACGCGCGCTTCGAGGTCACGTCCTTCTCATACTGCTGGATGCAGGGGATGAAGTCCTCGCCGACGGGCACGTTGTTCTTCAGGTTGAAGTAGTCGAAGACGGCGCCGAAGGGCAGTGTCTTGGCTTCCTCGAGGAGGGCGAGACGCTCGAAGTACTGTCCGTTGTCCTCATACTCACGCAACTTCTTCAGCGGCTCGAGCAGTGCAGAGAGCACGCACTTCTGCGTGGCACGTGTACCCACGATGTAGGCACCGATGCGGTTGATGGCAGCGTCGAAGTAGTCGAGGCCGATGTGGGCGCGGTTCAGTGCGTCGGCACGGATGAGTTCCTTGAAGAGATCCAGCGTCTGGTCGTTCATGATGGTCACGTGGTCGCTGTCCCAGCGGATGGGTCGGCTCACGTGGAGCATCAGTTCGGGCACGAAGAGCAGCAGCGATGCCACCATGTCGCTCACGTTCTCGGTCATCTCATAGTGGCCTGTGTCGAGGGTGTACATCAGTTTGCGTGTGGCGCAGTAGCCGGCCACGAAGTCGTGAGAGCCCACTGTGTAGCTCTCCAGGCCAATGCCGAAGAGCTTAGCTTCCAGACAAGACTTCATCCAGGGCAGCTCTTCCTTCTGTATTTCGTCAAGGCTCTCGGCGAAGATCTCGCGATAGCGCTTGCGCTCCACGGTCATGTCCTTCGAACCGTCGTGCACCCAGATGTTCATGATGCAGGGGTCGCCCTGAGCCTCACCCATGGCGTTGGCGATGCGGCGGCAACGCTTGGTGTGCTCAATCCAGAACTCGCGGATGGCGGGGTCGGGGTTGGCCAGTGTGAGGTCGCCGCTCTTGGGGTGCGAGAAGCTGGTGCTGTTGAAGTCGAGCTTCATGTTGTTCTCCTTGGCCCAGTCCATCCAGCTCTGGAAGTGCTTCACCTCCACCTGGTCGCGGTCCACGAACTCGCCCTTGAAGTCGCCGTAGATCTCGTGCAGGTTCAGGCGATGGTTACCGGCGAGCAGTGATTTCACGAACTCGATGTCCTGACGAGTCTCGTCGATGTTGCGTGCACGGCCGGGATAGTTGCCCGTGGTCTGGATGCCGCCCGAGAGAGCCTCGTTGCGCTCATAGCCCACCACGTCGTCGGTCTGCCAGCAATGCAGCGAGATGGGTGTCTTCTCCAGGGTCTCAATGGCCTTGTCGGTGTCTACACCAAGGGCAGCATAGCGCTCCTTGGCAATCTCATACGATTTCAGAATCAGTTCTTCTTTCATTTGTCTTTTGTTTATTAGGTTTGTAAATGTTTATTCTTTAAGTTTTCTGGAATGCTGAAAATCCAGGGATTCCGGAGTTCCGTTGTTCTGGAGTTCATGCGGCAGATTTCATCCTTTTCTGCTCCAATGGCCGGGGATGGGCTGCTTTCTCCTACGCTTGAGGCCTGCATAATGCTTCTTGCATTAGGTTTATGCAGATTTACGTAGTTCGCCTCGGTCACTTCTCTGCCAAATCTATAAGTGCTAGATTTACGCAGATTTACGTTTTCTGCCTCCTCCCCTCCTTTGTCCCCCCTCCCTGGGGAGGGGATGGGGGTGGGTTTATCACTTCTTGCTCTCAACAATCTGCAGGTATTTCCCGTAGGCCTGTTCCCACAGTTCGTTGTCCTGCGGCTCGAAAGTCTTCATTTCGATGCTGTTGGCAATGATGCGGCGCATGTCCCAGATGTCGCTTACGGCTCCTGCGGCCTTTGCCTGCACCATGATGTTTCCCAGTGCGGTGCCCTCGGTGGGACCGGCCTTCACGGTGGTGCCTGTCGCATTGGCGGTGAACTGGTTGAGCTGTTCGTTGCGCGAACCGCCGCCAATGATGTGGAGCGTGTCGATGGGGAACGCAGCCATTTCCTTCAGATAGCCGAACACCTGCTTATAGCGCAGTGCCAGCGAGTCGAAGATGCAGCGCGTCAGCTCGGCATATCCCTCGGGCACATGCTGGTTGGTCTGCTGGCAATAGTCGCGTATGGCCTGCTGCATGTTGGCGGGATTGGCAAACATGGCGTCGTCGGGGTTGATGATGCTTTGGAAAGCCGTCACCTTCATGGCCTCGCTGATGAGCGTGCCATAGTCAGACGGTGCGTCGGTCCACTCCTTGCGGCAGCGCTCCAGGAGCCACATGCCGCAGATGTTCTTCAGGAATCGCGTGGTGCCTTCTATGCCGCCCTCGTTGGTGAAGTTGCGCTCGTAGCTCAGGTCGCTGATGATGGCGTCCTTTGTCTCAATGCCCATGAGGCTCCACGTGCCGCTCGAAAGATAGGCGAACTTCTCGTCCTTGGCGGGCACGGCTGCCACGGCCGAGCCGGTGTCGTGGCCAGCCACTGCGTAGACGGGCACTGCGGGCAGGCCGGTCATGCGGCGAACCTCCTCCGACAGACAGCCGATGAGCTCGCCTGGCTGCACCATCTTTCCGAACTTCGAACGGGTGAGCCCGAGGCTCTGCAGCAGCCGTTCGTCGAGTTGCTTGGTGCGCGGGTCGAGCAGCTGCGAGGTAGATGCGATGGTGTATTCGCACACCTCGTTGCCGGTGAGCATCCAGCTCAGCGCGTCGGGCACGAACAAAACTTTGGCGGCATTGCGCAGGGCACTGTTGCCCTCGCGGCGCATGGCGTAGAGCTGGAAGATGCTGTTGAAGTTCATGAACTGTATGCCGGTGACGTCGTAGACCTCTTTCTTCGACACGACGTGCTTCAGATAGTCGTCCATGGCGTCGAAGGTGATGGGGTCGCGATAGGCGCGTGGGTTGCGCAGAATGGCTCCGTCGTGGCCGATGAACACGAAGTCCACGCCCCAGGTGTCGATGCCGATGCTGGTGATCTGCACGCCTTTCTGGGCCACGGTCTTGAGGCCGCGAATGATTTCAAAGTACAATGCGTAGATGTCCCAGTAGAAGTGTCCGCCCTGCTCAATGAGGTTGTTGGGGAAGCGAGTCACCTCTTCCAGTGCAATTTTCCCGCCATCCAGCGTTCCGAGGATGGTTCTGCCGCTGGTTGCACCCAGGTCCACGGCAAAGAAATATTTCTTATTTTCCATGAAGTTGATATATTGATTCGTTTTATTTCAGATTTGTTCAAGTCAGCATGCCTGCTGTAGTTTGACAGCCGCAAAATTACGTCCTTTTCGCGATGTCAGCCACCACAATTTGATTTTTTGACCTTGAATTTTGCGTTTTCCCTTTTTGTCGTCTTTTCGGGGCGTTGTCCTGCTGTTTCAAAACGACAGTGCATTCCCCTGGAATGGGACTCATTCAGGAGTTACAGGAGCTGTCTGCATCTTCCGAAGCCTATACAAGGAGTCCACTTTAAAAAGGATTCTCTTGATGGAAATAAGTTGCGCAGCCCGATAAAGCACACGTCTTTCCAAACTACTCTTTATACACATCTGAAATAATCGGCCTGAAAGGCCTTAAGCAACCAGCCCAGGGCAGCGCCCTGGGTACTATGGTTGTGTGTTACTAACGCCCTAGAAGGGCAAAAGCGTTTTCCCAGATGAAGATAATCAATTCTTTTGCCTCTTGCAGGGCGCCCATTGGCGATAATATGACACCCAGGGCGCTGCCCTGGGCTGGTTGCTGCTGGCCTGTCAGGCCGTCTTCTTCGCTAAGCATTGAAAACGTTGCATTCGTTGCCGATTGTATTGTCTATACAAATGTGTATAAAGAGTAGCTTTCCAAAGTGGACTCAGTAAGACGTCGTGACAACATTGCCGGTTTTCTGCAACTTTTCTGCCAGATAAAACGACTTTATCTGACGGTTTTCTGAAACAAATCCATTGAAATTGTTGAACGATTCCAATGGTTTTGTTCAACGATTCCATTGATTTCGTTCAACGATTCCATTGGATTTGTTTCCGCAATCTGCCGCTTTTGTTGCTCCCATCCGTCATTCTCACCGTTTCTTTTTGGCAGTTTGGGCAGGGAAGGTGGGCGACCTCGTCGGCAGCAACTATCGTGCGGGCGGACGCAGAAAGAATAAAGAATTGCAGAAAAAAGCGTGAAAACGTTTGCCTATTACAGCTTTATTTATTACATTTGCAACGGAAACGCAAACGCGTTCTTACTATCTCAACTTTCGGAAATTGGTTGAGGAGTGTAGGAGTCTGGGAGTCTAGGAGTCTGGACATTAGTCCTGATTCCAGAAATCCCTGCAAAAGAGCGAAAACATCTATCGTCCAAACTCCCAGACTCCTTTACTCCCAAACTCCAAAGAGTCTAGAACAACCGAAACTTCAATTACTAACATTTTCCTATAAGCCCTGTTTATCAACGACTAAAACCATAGAGACATGAAACAAGCATTTACACCCCTCGCTGCGCCATCTGTCAGCGCAACCGGCAGAACGTGGAGCCTCAGGCTTCTGCTGCTCACCGTCATCGCCTGCATCGCAGCCAAGGCTCAGGCCCAGTATGAGCTCACGCTGTATGGCAAGAACCTGACGCACTCGACCTACACAACCTCCACCGACAACGCCACCTGCAGCGCCCTGAAGAGCGGAACCATCAAGTTCAACGCTCAGACTGGCGAGGTGACGCTCACCAACGTCGTCTTCGAGAACACGCAGACGGGTCTCGACGGCAACTTCATGAGCCTCTCGCGCAACAGCAGCAGTGGAGGCCACGCCTACATTTACCTGAAGGGCACCAACAAGATTATCAGCGGCGGCCAGAAGCCCATCCGCCTGAGCAATGTCGACGTGACCTTCATGCGGGTGCTCGAGAGCGGATGCGATGAGACCAACTGCGTTCTCGACATCCACTGCAACAGCACGGCCGCTTATGGAATCTCGCTCAACAACTGCTCGGCCTTTGTGAGCAACTGCACCGTAAAAGTACACGGCGGGGCATACAGCTTCTTTGGCGAGCACACCAACAGCTATGAGAAGCTGTCAACAACCTGCGCCATCATCTACGCACAGGGCGGGACAGCTTCCGTAGGACACATCTACGACCTTGAGCTGGGATACGGAAACACCATCCGACGTCCCGCAGGAGCCGCCTTCAGCTCGAGTCTTCGAGGCATCGCCTTGAACGGCAAGCTGGTCACCGACGAGGTGCTCATCTGCGACAACACGTATGTGGAGCCGGGCGACACAGAGAAACCCACCGTGGGAACACTCTCAAGCAACGACATTACCGACTCATCGGTGAGACTGAAATGGACGCAGGCCACCGACAACGAGACAAGTCAGGCCAACCTGAAGTACAGGCTGCGCTACAAAAAGAACGCGGACACGTCCTGGTCTACGGCATTCAACTACACGAAAAACATCACGACCTACACGATCAGCAACCTTGACTATGACACGAAATACGACTTCCTGCTCTCCGTCATTGACGAAGCCGGCAACGAAGCCAACTACACCCAGCAGTCGTACACCACCAACCCGATTGACTACGGAATCGACGTGGCCGAGGTGAGAGTGACAAGCCGCAATGCCAGCGACATCACCAGCAACATGATTAAGGCCGGAACGGTGAGCTACGATCCCGACACCCGCACACTGAAACTTAACAAGGCCACGATAGAAGGTGCGGGACATACGCTCTTCACCTTCAACACGCATCCGGGCCTGAACATCCAGTTGGAGGGTTCCAACTCCATCGCCAACGCCAGCAGTGACTGTATCGCCCTGTGGGGAGAATCTCGCATCTATGGGTCGGGAAGCCTCACCCTGCAGGCAAAAGCAGAGGAAAGATGCGGCATCAAGATTTACGCCAATTGCAAACTCACCATCGAAAACACCACCATTATCACACGTGGGACATACGGTTTACAAGGAGATCCTAACCTCAACTCCCATCTGGTCATCAAGAATTCCACTGTCAAGGCCTACGGAACAAAGGGTTCCATCAAAGGCTTCAACTCGCTAACGCTCGAAGACAGCTACTTCAGTGAGCCAACAGGAGCACATTTCAGTCCTGAAGCTGAAGCCGTCGTTGACACCCATAACAGCATTGTCCAGGGCAAGGACGTCGTCATTGAGCGCGCCAAGGTCTATATTGCCGGACAGAGCCTGCTGCCAGGAGCCACCATCAGCAATCTCGGCGGAGGCAGCGCTTCGCTCGACAGCAAGGGCAACACACTCACACTCAACAACGTTACCATCAGTACCGGCGAAGACAACCCGGGCATTAAACTCACAACAGACGAAGACTTCACCATTAAGCTCAAAGGCAACAATACCATCAACACGACAAGCTCCATAGGTTTGGCTACCACAGAAGGCATATCAAACACCATGCACAACCTTACCATAGAGGGACCTGGCTCGCTCAAAATATGGATGCCAGACGGATCTTGCGCCATTTCCACTTCGTATACGAACGTGATTTTCAAGAACTGCACAGTCACACTCAACGCAGAAACTGGTGTTGAAAGTCCGAATTTGGTCCTCATAGTCTTATTAACCGCCATCTTTGGAGGACAATACGACATTGGAACCGGTGTGCTCGAGACGTTGACCATCGACAACAGCAATGTCTACTTCGTCCACGATGCCGGCGTCTTCGTCGTCGTCGATGGATTCTACCTGAATAAATGCAACATCGTTTCGCCAAGCAACGCCGTGTACAACCAAGGTGTAATGACGGTCGACGGCGAGAACTACAATGGTCCAATTACTATCGAACGACAGGGAACTGCCACCGACATCGACGGCATTGCCGACATGCAGAGCGACGCTCCGTGGACCTCACTCGGCGGACAGCGCATCAGCAAGCCCACCAAGGCCGGCATCTATCTGCACGGCGGCAAGAAGGTTGTCGTGAAATAATTCAACTTGGGGCGCAGGATGGAAGGAGCGCCAATGGTCTGCCGGCGTTTTCTTGCCACGGACGATCACGGACTGACTCGGTTTCTATATACTTGGGGCACAGGATGGAAGGAGCGCAATTCCGAGTCTGTCCGTGTTAGTCCGTGGCTTTTTAGCCCGTGTCCGTTCTATTCTGCGCAGAAGCAATTCCGAGTCTGTCCGTGTCTGTCCGTGGCTTTTTAGCCCGTGTCTGTCCGTGGCTTTTCGGTTCAATCTGTCCCCGTTCTGCAAGCTGTATAAGGAGTGCGGGTACGCGTTCTATGGCCCGCAGTTACCCATAAAGGTTGTCTGCTGCGCATCGATGAACAACGCCTGTTTCAGAAAAGATATGAATGGCAGAAAAAAAGTAGGGAAAACGCTTGCTGATTTCAGTTTTTTTGATTACATTTGCAACGGAAACACAAACGTGTTCTTACTAACCGCTTCCAAGAAAACCCTATTTATCAACAACTAAAACCACAGAGACATGAAACAAGCATTTACACCCAACGTTGCACCATCTGTCAGCGCAACCTGCAGAACATGGAGCCTCAGGCTTCTGCTGCTCACCGTCATCGCCTGCTTCTTTGCCAAGGCACAGGCGCAGTACACTCTCACGCTGTATGGCAAAGACCTGCAGCACAAGACCTATTCAACCACTACCAACAACGCCACCTGCAGCAGTCTGAAGAGCGGAACCATCAAGTTCAATGCCACGACTGGCGAGGTGACGCTTATCAACGTCGTTTTCGAGAACACGCTGAGCGGTGTCGACGGCAACTTCATGAGCCTCTCGTACAACAGCAACAGTGGAGGTGAAGCAAACATTTACCTGAAGGGCACCAACAAGATTACCAGCGGCGGCCAGAAGCCCATCCGACTGAACAATGTCGACGTGACCTTCAGACGTGTGCTCGAGAGCGGATGCGACGAGACCAACTGCATTCTCGACATCACCTGCACCAGCTCGGCCGCTTTTGGAATCTCGCTCAACAACAGCTCGGCCTTTACAAGCAACTGCACGGTAAAGGTACATGGCGGTGCGTATGGCTTCTATGGCGAGCACGTCAACAGCTATGAAAAGCTGCTCACCACGCACTCCATCATCTACGCAAAGGGAAAGACCGCTTCCATCGGACGCCTCTCCGACCTCCAGCTGGGAACGGGCAACTACATCCGACGCCCCTCTGGCGCCGCCTTCAACTCCAGTCTTCACGGAGTGGCATTGAACGGAAGCCTGGTCACCGACGAGGTGCTTATCTGCGACAACAGCTATGTGGAGCCCGGCGACACAGAGAAACCCACCGTGGGATCACTCTCAAGCAACGGCATTACGTCTTCATCGGTGACACTGAAATGGACACAGGCCACCGACAACGAGACCACACAGGCCAACCTGAAATACTGGTTGCGCTACAAAAAAGACACGGAATCGACCTGGTCCACAGCCATGGCCTACACCACAAACGTCACGACCTACACGGTCTACAACCTTGACCACGACACGAAATACAACTTCCTGCTCACCGTAAAGGACGAAGCCGGCAACGAAGCCAACTACACCCAGCAGTCGTTCACCACCAAGTCCATCGACTACAACCTGCGCGTGGGCGGCGTTGACGTGACAAGCCGCAATGCCAGCAACATCACCAGCGACATGATAACGAGCGGTACCGCAAGCTACGATCCCGACACCCGCACGCTGAAACTTGACAATGTCAAGATGGAAGGTGCGGGACATACGCTCATCACCTTCAGCGGGCATCCGGGCCTGAACATCCAGCTGGAGGGCTCCAACTCCATCACCAACACCAGCATTGGCTGCATCGCCCTGTGGGGAAACTCGCGCATCTACGGGTCGGGAAGCCTCACCCTGCAGGCTCCTGAGAGCGGTTCCAGCGACGGCATTCTCATCTATAAGGAGAGCACACTGACCATCGACAACACCACCGTCGAGACCCGAGGAGGAATAGGAATAGGAGGTATGACTTGCCTCAACTCCAAACTGGTCATCAAGAACTCCAACGTCAAGGCGTACGGAACGAAGGCATCCATCAGGTACATTGAATCGCTCACACTCGAAGACTGCTACATCAGTGATCCTACAGAAGGACATTACTACTCTGTTCTTGAAGGTGTCGTTGACAGCCATGGCAGCCTTGTCTACAACAAATATGTCGTCATTGAGCCCGCTAAAGTGAAGATTGCCGGTATGAGCCTGCTTCCAGGACAATCCGCCACCAACCTTAACTGGGGCCAGGCATCGCTCAGCAGCGACGGAAATACGCTCACCTTAAACGATGTGACCATCGATGCCGACAACGGTGTCGTTGCCCTTGAGCTGGACGGAGTGGACGACTTCACCATCGAAATCATAGGCGACAATACCATTAAATCAACAGCAGCTACTGGTCTCGACGCCATGAAGAGCACGGATGCACAAAGAGGCAAGGTTACCTTTAAAGGGCCTGGCGCACTTGAAATCAGGGCACAGGAGAGTGGCGCTGGCATTATGGTGAACGGTGTAGACATAAGTGTGGACAACACCGTACTTATCCTCGATGCAAAACAAGGCATCTACAGCGGCCCCATGGCATTGGTGGCATTGATAGGCGCCATCTTCGGCAACGAACCTGACTTTGGAAACGGAGTCCTTGAGACGCTGACGGTGAACCACAGCAGGCTCTATTACGTTTACTCTGAGGGACAATTCCTGTTCATGGATGCACTTTACCTGAACCACAGCGTCATCGACGATCCGGAAGACGTATATTATAGTAAAGGCCTGATGTGGCTCGACGGAGAGCAATACGCTGGAATGGTCTTCATCGAACCTCAGGAAGCGGCCACCAGCATCGACGGCATTGCCGAAATGCAGAGCGACGCTCCGTGGACCACACTGGGCGGACAGCGCATCGACAAGCCCACCAAGGCCGGCATCTATCTGCATGGCGGCAAGAAGGTTGTGGTGAAATAAAGACCGGAAGATGACAGTACAACAAGGATTGAGGAGCCCACACAGGCTCCTCTTTCTTGTTTCCGCAAGCGTTTACATAAATTTCCTGAGCCCGAGACGTTGGTATGTCGGCGAAAAGAAGTACCTTTGCAGGCAAATCATTAAAAACCTGAAAAATGTCTACATTAACCATTTGCATCATCATTGCCTTCGTCATTGGCTATGCCTGCATAGCAACGGAGAGCGTGCTTGAAATCAACAAGGCCGCCATTGCACTGCTCATGTGCGTGGCCTGCTGGACACTGTTCATGATGTCGCCCGAGTCTTACCTGAGCGGCGACAACGTGCTTTTAGAGGTGAGCGCGAAGATCAAGGAGTCGCTGGGCGACACCAGCGAGACGCTGTTCTTCCTGATGGGCGCCATGACCATTGTGGAAATCGTCGATGCCAACGGCGGTTTCAACTTCGTTCGCGACACGCTGAAGACGCGCTCCAAGCGCAAGCTCATGTGGCGCATCGCGTTCATGACGTTCGTGCTGTCTGCCATTTTGGACAACCTCACCACGTCGATTGTCATGATCATGGTGCTGCGCAAGCTGGTGCAGGAGCGCCGTGAGCGCATCATCTATGCGGCACTGGTGGTCATCGCGGCCAACAGCGGCGGTGCCTTTTCGCCCATTGGCGACGTCACCACCATCATGCTCTGGATCAAGGGCGTCATCACCACGGGCGGCGTCATCAGCGAAATCCTGCTGCCCTCACTGGTGTCGATGTTCGTTCCGGCCTTCATCTTGCAGTTCCAGTTGAGCGGGAAATTCGAGAAGTCGCAGAACCTTCCGAAGGCCGATGTGAGCACCTTCACCAAGACACAGCGCAACGTCATCTTCTGGCTTGGCGTGGGTGGTCTCTGCTTTGTGCCCATCTTCCGCGGCCTCACCAACCTGCCTCCGTTCATGGGCATACTGCTTGTGCTGGGCGTGCTCTGGACTGTGACCGAGATATTCCACCGCAGTCTCCACAAGGAAGAGGAAGACACGATGGCCAAACGCGTGACCGACCTGCTCTCGCGCATCGACCTTAGCACCATTCTTTTCTCCCTTGGCATCCTGATGGCGGTGTCCTGCCTGGAGCATGTAGGCGTGCTGACGGCGCTGGGACAGTGGCTCGACGAGGTGAGCGGGGGCAACCACTACCTCGTGACGGGCATCATCGGCGTGCTTTCCAGCATCGTAGACAACGTGCCGCTGGTGGCTGGCGCCATGGGAATGTATCCTGTGGCCGAGGTTGGCGACATGGCTGTCGACGGCATCTTCTGGCAACTGCTGGCCTATTGTGCCGGCGTGGGCGGCTCCATGCTCATCATCGGCTCGGCTGCCGGTGTGGTTGTGATGGGACTGGAAAAGATAACATTCGGCTGGTATATGAAGAAAATCACGTGGATTGCCTTCGTTGGCTACCTCGCTGGCATGTTCATCTACTGGCTCGAAAAGCTCATCATCGGATAAGCATACGCAAACAAAGAACGCCTCCCCCTTGTTCGCTGCCTGTTGGCACTGCAAGCAAGGGGGAGGCGTTTTTCTGAATTGGCGGGAGACATCATGAGATTCTCTTGATTCAACTGTTGAAAGCTCATTCAGGAGTTTAGGAGTCTGGGAGTTTAGGAGTTTGGACATCACTTCTGTTTCCAGGAATCCAAGAAAAATGCGCGAATAAAACTATCGTCCAGACTCCCAAACTCCTACACTCCCAAACTCCAAAAGAGTTTTGAACTCCCGAAAGTTTAATTAATGATGATTCGTGGATATTCGTGTTCGCCGCAGGCATAAAAAGGCGATAAACTGTCTT
Organism: Prevotella sp.; assembly: GCA_017509155.1. Lineage (GTDB taxonomy): Bacteria > Bacteroidota > Bacteroidia > Bacteroidales > Bacteroidaceae > Prevotella. The sequence continues at coordinate 57,478 of JAFWQE010000093.1, read as the reverse complement.
CGTCGTTACTTGCGTCTTGTCAGAACTCCACGTAGGGTTTCAGCCTTTCGATGGCATCGGCGTTGAAATCGGGCAGCAGACTCAGGTCGTTGAGGCTGTTCAGAGGACCATGCAGGCGGCGGTAATCGATGATCTGGCGGGCCTGATGAAACGAAAGATAAGGATGTTTGCGCAGTTGTTCGAGCGTCAGTTTGTTGAGGTTCATCTTCCGCAATTGCGGTTTCCTGATGGAGAAATAGTCGAGTGCCGACTCCGGGAAATTGCGAATCTCCATCAGCTGCACCACACTGTGGTAGCCTCCGAGCCGGGCGCCGTAGGCCACAATGGCCTTTGCGAAGCCGCTGCCTATTCCCGGCACCTTCTTCAACTGCGTGGTGTCGGTGGTGTTAAGTTCCACATGCTCGCCCATAGCCAGCTTTCTTGGATAGAGCAGTGTGTCGCGGGCGGGGCGCTGACTGGCTGCAGGCTCGCCGTAGTCATCATAGGAAGACGAGGGGAAAAGTGTGGATGCGGGCCGCTGGTCGGCCGAAATGCGGATGTAAGGTTCCAGTTCCCGGTACTGCTCAACGCTCAGTCCATAGAGGCGCGCAAAGTCCTTTGGCTGACGGAACACACCGCCACGCTCGCGGTAGCGGTACAGATTGCGCACCTGCCAGGGACGGAGTCCGAGACTGAGAAGCTCTGTGGAGTCGGCGGTATTGGGGTCGAAAGGAAACAGGTGATGAGTGGTCTGGGAGCCGCCGGATGCCTCTTCGCTGTAGTAATAGCCGCGATTGTCGCGCCGCGAAGTCCAACGGTCGGTGCCATGGGCCACCGCACCCGAGTCGACCATCGTGCTGTCGACCTCGGCCAGTTGTGAGGAACGGTTCACGCCACCCAGCAGGAAAAAGAGGAGAAGGCCCACCGCTGCCACTGTCAGCAGGGTGAACATGACCGTGCGGTCTGACTTCTGAACGTAAAAGAACTCCCTGAAATCCATGGTATGACGGTTGTTTCGGCTACTTGAATCCCGCCAGTTTGTGCACCTGCAGCGACAGTCGCCAGCGCGGATGCTGACGGATGTAGTCCACGCAGGCGTCGATGAGCTGCTGGTTGCGCACGGCGTCGCCGGTGTCGCAGGGCTGCAGGAAATAGCTGTCGGCCTTGATGCCACTGTCGCTGGGCGGCTCTCCCACGAACACCACCTTCAGCTCGTTGCACCGCTCCACCACGGTCTTGCCCTTTGGCGACACCGTAACCCAGTCTACACCTTGCGGCACGGGGTGGGTTCCATTGGTCTCCATGGCCACCTCGAAGCCTGCTTCATGCAGTTGTCTGAGCAGCGTTTCGTCCACCTGCAACGTGGGTTCACCGCCGGTGAGCACCACGAAGCGGGCGGGAAAAGCCGACACACGGTCGACAATCTCGCCGGCCGTCATCGGTGTGGACGACGCAAAGTCGGTGTCGCAAAACGCGCATCGCAGATTGCAGCCGCTGAACCTGACGAACGCCGCCGCCCGTCCTGTGTGGTAACCTTCGCCTTGCAACGAGTAGAAGATGTCGTTCACGCGATAGCTTTTCATCACCTCGCTCACCCTTTCATCTTCTTTTCGTCCACATAGGCCGCCACGTTGCCCTCGCTCTCCTGCACCTCTGCCTTGTAGCAGGTGTCAATCTGCTCGGTGCACCACCGCGCAATATTCTCCGCCGTGGGGTTGAATGGCAGCACGTCGTTGAGCACCTGATGGTCGAGCACGCGCTTGATGCGGTGCTTGATTTCTGAGAAGTCCACCACCATTCCGTTCTGATTGAGCTGCTCAGAACAGCAATAGATGACAATCTTCCAGTTGTGTCCATGCAGCTTTGTGCACTTGCTCTCGTAGTCGAGTTCGAGCCTGTGGGCTGCCGCTATTTCCAATGTCTTTCTGATGTAATACACGTTCTGTTTCCTTTGTTTTGTTATGCCGTCTGGCGTTGTTCACACAATGATGTTCGTTCCCAGCATCTTTGCCATGTTGTTCCTGATGAGCTGCATGTCCTTGTACTCTGCCATGAGTTTCATCATTTGCTCCATGTTCCCTCCCGATGCATAGATCTGTTTCTGCAGTTCTTTCAGCTTGTGCTCCACGAAGTCCATGCGGAAGTCGAGCACAAGGTGTTCCACCTGGCTGCGGAGCGTTCCTTCCTCGCGTTTCATCTGCAGGCTCTTGGTGAGCTGCACGCGGTCGATGACCATCTCTGCTGCCAGTTTGCTGATGCCGACGTCAGCATGTCGCACGAAGTAGTCGGCGGCCACGAACCCCGGTTCTCCCGAATGCTGCGTGGCTTCGTCGAGAATCTGGTTGAAAAGAGGCTGGCTGAAGCTGAGCCCATCTGCCCCGAGGTCGTAGCTGATATACTGCGCCACGGTGAGGTTCACGGTGTTTCCGTCGTCGGTAGCCACGTCTCTATAGATGATTTCCTCTCCATGTCGGATGACGACTTTGATAAGCATCTGCTCCACCAGTGAGTGCTGGCTTTCCTGGGGATTCAGTTCTATTGGGATAAGTTCTTTTTCCTCTGGTTTGTCTGCCTCGTTCTTCTCTCTTTCATAAGCCTTTGCCTTGTCCTCTTTGTCTCTTGCTATGTACTTATTCATAGTAGAGATAAGGGTCAACTCGTTCACCTGGAACTTATGGGCACAACGAGTCAGGTATGAATCTCTTACGATTTGTTGAGGAATATAAGCTATACTCCTAATGATACTACTCATGGCCTCAGACCGCTTGATTGGGTCTGTTACACCTTTCAACAGCTGATCACTCTTAAAATCAATGAAGTCTACTTGATGCTCGCTTATATATTTTCTGAACTCTTCGGCCGTATGCTTTCTGGCAAAACTATCTGGATCATCACCATCAGGTAGAAAGACAACTTTCACTTTCATGTCTTCCTGCAAGAGCATATCTGTTCCTCTCATTGCCGCATGTAGGCCAGCTTCATCTCCGTCATACAGCAAGACTATGTTATCAGCAAACCTATGAAGCATGCGTATCTGGTGAAAACTCAGCGCCGTTCCTGAGTTTGCCACCACGTTCTCGATGCCACACTGGTGCATCGAAATCACGTCGGTGTAGCCTTCCACCATGTACACGCAGTTCTCCTTGGCGATGGCTTTCTTGGCCTGAAAGATGCCATAGAGCTGCTGCTCCTTGTGATAGATGTCGCTGTCGGGAGAGTTTACGTACTTCTGCTGCACGCCTTTCGTGGCCTGATCGAGCTTGCGTCCGCCAAAGCCCACAACCTTTCCGCTCATGCCAATCCACGGAAAGATGACGCGCCCGGCGAAACGATCCACCACGCGTCCGTCTTTCTCGCGCTTGTAGCATATACCGGTGGAGAGCAGGAACTCTTCCTTATAGCCTTTCATCACGGCGGTTGAGGGCAGCGCATAGCCGTCCCGGAGGTCGTAGCCCAGACGGAACTTCCTCACGATGTCGTCGCGGAAGCCGCGCGAACGGAAGTACTGCATGCCGTAGGTCTGTCCATCTGGATGATTGCGAAGCAGGTCTTCGAAATAGGCAGCCGTCCATTCGTTCACGATGAACATGGACTCCCGGCGGCTCTCCTCTTCGCGTTCCTCGCTGGTCAGCTCGCGTTCCTTTATCTCTATGTTGTATTTCTTGGCGAGCCACCGCAGTGCCTCGGGATAGGTCATCTGCTCGTGCTCCATGATGAAGTTGACGGCATTGCCGCCCTTCCCACACGAAAAGCACTTGCAGATGCCACGCGACGGCGACACATAGAACGATGGCGTGCGCTCGTTGTGAAACGGGCACAGTCCCTTGTAGTTGGCCCCGCTCTTGCGCAGCGTGACAAACTCTGAAACGACGTCCACAATGTTTGCGGCGTCCATAATGCGGTCTACGGTTGCTCGGTCAATCATCAGCGTGTGACGAATTTTGCCGCGAAGATACAAAATATTGCTGACTTAAAGAAGCTTTTTGGATAGATTAACGCGACGAGAAGGGAAAAAGTCAGCCCGGGCGCTGTCAATAACGCCCGGGCTTCTGTTGTCTGCAATGGCTTCGGCCATCAATCCACGACGGCCTTTCTGCCGTTGAGAATGTACAGGCCCTTCTTTGTGGGCTTGCCGCTGAGCTTTCTTCCATCGATGGTGTACCACTCGCCGGCGGCACCGTCTACGCTTGCGGCACCACTAATGCCTGTAGCAACATCGACGACGCCATTGTCGGCATCCTGATTCTCCTCAAGGCCAGGCTCCGGCAAGTTGAGCAACAGTTCTCCTGGTTCATGGCTGATGACGGCGCCATCTGGCTTTTCCGACGAGTATATAATTCTCCCAGATGTGCTCACCTGAATGAATGCGCCCTCGCACGGTGCCAGTTCCACGACACCTTCATACACCTCGAATCCGTTGCCTGCGTCATTCAACTTGTAGATAGTTGCGTCAAGCAGGTTGCCATTGACATCCTGATAGGAGACATAGCCTGTACTGGTGTACAGATTGCCCACCAACCTCCAGCCGTTCCATTTGTCAGTGTTGCTTGCATCAAAGTCTACATCGGTTCTCATGGACCTGTTGTTGCTCGCCACGGCTGTGCCGACGAAGGTCAGCGTCCTTTCTTCGTCACTGCGATAGAGATAGCCTTCGCCAAAGTTGATTCCAGGATTATTATTGCTAGGACTCATGAATGAGTAGTGTTCGGGATCTTTCTTGTAATTGATCCATTCCAGCTCTTCGGTGGCATCGAATGCATAGAGGTCGTAACTGTTCTCGAGAATATTCTCGACATTGCTCCAATCAGTCAATGTGCTAAGTTGCGTTCGCCCAGCGAAGGGACTTGCGAGAAGAACGTACTTACCTGCCGCGATATCCTTTTTCATCGTCACGGGGAGCGTTGCGGAACTGTGCTTCAGCTCACCGCCATCCTCAATAGTGATGGAGCCGTACTCGCCCAATTTCACCTTGCCGGCGACAGCCACCACGCCAGAGGGTATCGTAACAGCCGCTTCAATGCTCACCTTGTCGCCGATGGTAGGCACACCTTCAGGCTGCCATTTGGCGGGATCATTCCAGTTGCCGTCAGCGGCAAACACCTTAGTGGCTTCCAATGTCGAGAACATCGAACTCACCCAGGGGCTCTGTTCTGAGCCACTGATGCCACTCACCTGCCAACTGTAGGCAGTGCCCGGGGTAAGATTGTTGACCGAATAGGAGGTGCCACTGACAGGAACCTCAGTGAGGTCGGCATCGGAAGACACAAAGACACCGAAGTTCTCGCTTGGATAGGATGCGTCCTGCCCAATGGCCTTGAAGCTAATCGTGCCACCCAGAGGAACGCCCGAGATAACTAGCCAGTTGTCGGGTGTCAGCCTTCCACTGTAATTGTCATAGCTCGCTGAAAAAACACCATAATCGCCAATAACATTAGAAGATGAGCCAGGCACAACTTCCCACACAAAGCCATCGCCATCGAGGTCGATATTGGAAAGTGAGGCGGGCAGATTTCCGTTACAGCTATCAAAGTCTTCCGAGAAGACCGTTGTCCCTTCTGCATCGGTCACCACGATGTCGTCGACATTCAGGCGGAACATGTCGGAAACGTTATAGTGGCGGATGGCAATGGAGCCCGTGCCGCTGTAGGCGCTCAGGTCGAAGGTATAAGTCTCATACGATGCGGTTGATTGCCGGTCTTCGCCCACCTGTTCCCATGGCCAATACCGCAGTAGGTAGCTGTCGTTGGTGCCCTTCCAGGTGAGCGTTGCACCGTTCTTGGTGATATCGTCTGCAGCAAGGTCGGTCGGTTTGGGGCAAGTCTCTAAAGTGGTGAAGCTGACGGTGTTGGACCAAGGGCTTTGACTGCTCTCGTCCCGATAGGAACGCACCCTCACCGTATAGTTGGCTTCAGGCTCAAGTCCTGTCAAGGCGAAAGGATTCGAGTCGGCGAGAATCAGCTGCTCCTCGTCGTTGACACTGATCTGCCACTGCGTGGCGTCTCCCCTTTCTGTCCAGCTCAGCACCGCGCTCTTTGGACCGATGTCAGAGACTTCCAGGTCTATGGGCCGGATGAAGGGATTGGCTGGCTTAACGGTATAGACAACAGACTCCGTCATGGCGCCACTACCCGAGAATATCACCTCGCCATCGGCATTATAGACTGTATAGGAACACTCGGAGTCATAACGACCATTTATCCACTCAAAACGCACGTCGCTTCCCACGCTGACATTCAGTGAGCCGCTGGCACTGGAACCAGAAGAGATGGTCCACGTGGCGAGCAGTGCATTTGTCAACACATCATAGACAGCGATTGCAGCGTCGTTCCAGCCGTCGCCATAGCTGTCGGAGAGCTCATAGCTTATCTCCACTTGCTGGTCGGGAGAACTCGAAAGCGTGGTGAAGCTGACGGCATCGCTCCACTCGCTCACATTGCCGTCTTTTACCACCCGCACCTTCACCTCGTATGCCTCGCCCTCATTCAGGCCGGTAAGTATAAAGGGATTGTCTACGGTGTTGATTATATTGTTCTCGTCGCCGTTGACACATATCTCCCATTCCGAGGCGTTCGAGGTCCAACCTATGGTGGCACTGGTCAAGGAAATGCCGGTGACGGTCAGGTCCTTTGGTGCTTCATACTCCCCAAAACCAAACTTCACGCAGTTCTTCTTGGTCGTGGAAACGTCACTATACAATTGTGACATGAGCGAAAGGTCGGTGGGATCGTAGGCGTTGGAGCTATAACTGCCAATGCCCTGACGGACACTGCCGGTAGTTTCGAAGGCGCTAAACGTTGCAGCTTCTGTAGTCGCCTCGCCAGTGTTGTCCACCACAATGAGCATCAGGTTGGTCGTACCCGTGTATTTCTTTGGCGTGTCGAGCATGATTTTTGTCCATTCTCCTGTCTTGAAGGTTACAAGTCCGCTAAACACCTTGCACTGAGATGTGGTGGTCTGGAAATAATGATAAGAATTGCTAACGAATGCTGATAACGACGTAATGTCGATGTAAATGTCGAGATTTCGTGTCACTTCACCGTTCGGAGCACTGGCTGTGTGAAACGACACACTGGTGATGTCACCTGTCATGCCAATCTCTTCTTTCAGATAGATTTGTTCTGAGAGGGCATACTCAGCCTTCGTGTAACATGGCAGTCCCTGACTGATACCGTCGGCCTGCCCAATTTCTACTTCCACGGCTCTTGCCGCGCCCATCCAGGCCAGCATGAGCATCATAATTGACAATAATCTTTTCATATCGTGTTGATTTTAAAGTATTTGCTTCTACATAACTAAGTTACAGACCCCATTCATGGCCCCTTACCTTGAAGGGAGGGGAGTGTCCTGCGGCTTCCTTTCCGGCGGTTGCCGCTCCCTTCCCTTCAAGGGGAGGGGTCAGGGGTGGGGTCTGTGTCTGTTACTTTTCATGATTGCTTTCGCTATGACGAAATGTTTGCCGCAAAGATATAAAAAATCCGTCAAACGACAGCGTTTTTTCGCAAAAAACTTCTCTATTTTTTTCTGCCGACAATCTAGCGCAGAGGTTCAGGAGTGCAGGAGCGCAGGAGTCATCGGAGTTGCAGGCTATACTTTTAGCGCGGTTTCGTAATTGGAGCTAATAAAGCTAACGTCTGCAACTCCTGTAACTCCTGCACTCCTTCACTCCTGGAATTGAATTCCTACAGATAAACGGATACTTCGAATCGGACATCCAATCTCGGATGATGAAACCGGCAATATTGCATCAGCAAGACAGCGTTCTCAGACAAGAAAACCGACAATCTGGCGCAGCCATTCCAATGGAATCGTTCAACAAAGTCAATGGAATCGTTCAGCGAAATCAATGGAATCGTTGAACAAAACCAATGGATTTGTTTCAGAAAACTGGCAGATAAAGTGAGTTTATTTGGCAAATAAACTGCAGAAAAGCGGCAGATTTTCTGAGGGAACTAACTTTGGGAGTGCAGGAGTTGCAGGAGTTGCGGGCGTTGCAGACGATACTCTTGGGGCGATTGTTTCGTGGAACGGGGTTGCCCAATTGGCAGAATGCGGCCGCAACGGGAGCGCTGGCGAACAGCCGGAACGGCCCAGAACGTTGCACCGTCTATGGAATGTGCCGCATGTTTTTCGGCATTTTCCTTGCACATTCGTTTTTTTTTACTATCTTTGCATCATCAACAGGAACGCTGCACGATGCCGCCTTGCGGGGCGGCAGTGCACTTTCACGGACTCCTGCTACACTGCATGTATTACTTACCTTTTAAAGACTGAAGACATGGAACAAGGAACATTCTACGACATCTGCGGCATCGTGGCCAGCGTAGCGCTCATCATGGGCTACCTGCCCCAGGCCTTACAGACCATCCGCACACGCAACACCGACGGCATTGCCTTGCCCACCTTCCTGATGATGGCCATCGGCGGCATCTGCTTCATGCTGCAGGGCATTCTCCACAAACCCGATATCCTGTGGGCCCTCTTCATCACCAACCTCGTGACAACCGTGTGCAGTGCCATCGTGTTTGGCATCAAGATGTATAACGACTATTTCCGCAAGAAATAGAATCCATGGGCATGCTGCTTGACACGAATTTGAGCTTTACTGAACCAAGAGACGGGCGGATGCAGCTCCGCCCCTACGGCTTCAAGGAAAGAGAACGGGGCACAAGGAGATGATCTACCTGAACTGGCTTGTGATGACGCTCTATGGGCTGATTGTCATTGCCGTAATGGGCAATGTGCTCATGGACAACCGGCAGCCCGCCAAGACCATGGCGTGGATGCTGGTGCTCATCTTTCTGCCGCTGCTGGGCATCATCCTCTACTTCTTTTTCGGCCAGAACACGCGCAAGGAAAGGCTCATCTCGCAGAACTCGCTTGACCAATTGACCAAGCGGTCGATGCTGGAATTTGCCGAGCAGCGCGACATGCACTATCCGCCCGAAAACGAAAACCTCATACGGCTGTTTACGCAACAGAACTGGGCTTTCCCCTTCAAGGACAACCACATCGACATCTTTACCGACGGCTACTGTCTGTTTCACAGCATGCTGCGCGACATTGCGCAGGCTCGCAACCACATCCACGTAGACAGCTACATATTCGAGGACGACGCGCTGGGCACGATGTTTGCCGACGCGCTCATCCAGAAGGCGCACGAAGGCGTGGAGGTAAGGGTCGTCTACGACGACGTGGGCTGCTGGAAGGTGAGCAGCGCTTTCTTTGAACGCATGAGGGACGCGGGCATCGAGGTGCATGGATTCATGCCGGTGAAGTTTCCGGCGTTCACCAGCAAAGTGAACTATCGCAACCACCGAAAGATAACCGTCATCGACGGAAAAGTGGGCTACATCGGCGGCATGAACATCGCCACGCGCTACGTGAAGGGCCGCAACGGACAGGCTTGGCGCGACACGCATCTGCGCATTCGCGGCGGTGCTGTCTACGGCATCCAGCGCGCCTTCCTCGTGGACTGGTATTTCGTGGACCGCACACTCATCACCAGCCGCCGCTATTACCCCGACCTTCAGGAAGAGGGCACGGAGCTCTGGCCGGTGGCCGACGGCAACGACTGCCTGGTTCAGATCGTAACCAGCAGTCCGGTGGCGCAGTGGCCGTCCATCATGCAGGGCTATACGCGCATCCTGCTTCAGGCCCGCAAGTACGTCTACATGGAGACTCCCTATTTCCTTCCCACCGACACCGTCCTCTTTGCCATGCGCACGGCGGCCATGTCGGGCGTAGACGTCAGGCTGATGGTGCCCAGGAAGACCGATGCAAAATATGTGGAATGGGCGAGCCGCTCGTATCTTCGCGAAGCCGTGGAGAGCGGGGTGAAGGTGTATTTCTACACGGCAGGATTCAACCACTCGAAGATTCTCGTCAGCGACGACAGCGTGTGCTCGTGCGGTTCTGCCAATGTTGACTTCCGGAGTTTTGAGAACAACTTCGAGGGCAACGCCTTCGTCTACGACCGCAACATGACGCTTCGCATGAAGAAGGTGTTTCTCGACGACGTGGCGCAGAGCCAGTTGCTCGACGAGGACCGCTATCTGCTGCACCGTCCGTTCTACAAACGCCTGTGGGAATCCGTCATCCGGCTGTTCTCGCCGCTACTTTAATTTAAGTGAAGAGTGAAAAGTGAAGAGTGAAGAATTTGCTGCCGCCATTTATGTACCTACAAGGACGTAAGTGGAGAGTTAAAAGTGAAGAGTGAAGAATTTACTGCCGCCATTCATGTACCTACACGGATGGCGGCAGCAAATTCTTCACTCTTCACTCTTCACTCTTCACGTTCAGAACTCTTCACTCTTCACTTTCTTAACTCTTCACTTTCCCTGCTCGTTTCCGAAAAGGGAGAAGTTGACGCTTCCGTATTCGCGGTGCTCAAGGAAGCGGGGATGGGCGGAGAAATCGTTTTGCTTGCCGTGCTCGAATACGAAGATGCCGCCGGGCTTGAGCAGGTCGTGCTCAAACACCATGTCGGGAATCTGCGGCAGCTCCTTCAAGGCGTAGGGGGGATCGGCAAAGATGAAGTCGAACTGCTGGCGGCATCCCTTCATGAAGCGGAACACATCGCCGCGGATAGCAATGCAGTTGTCGGCACCGAGTTTCTTCAGACACTGCTTGATAAACGCATGGTGGTCGCGGTCGGCTTCCACGCTTATCACCTGCGAACAGCCTCTCGACAGCATCTCAAGCGATATGCTGCCCGTGCCGGAAAACAGGTCGAGCGCCACGGCACCGTCGAAATCGAGATAGCCATTCAGCACATTGAAGATGTTCTCCTTGGCGAAGTCTGTCGTCGGCCTTGCCTTGAAGGTGCGCGGAATGTCGAAATGCCGCCCTTTATAGATGCCTGTTATGATTCTCATTCGTCCAGGGTTTATGAATCGTCTTTTTCAGTATACCGTCAATAAAGCCTCCCTTCCAATCCTTCATCCTTCAATATTCACCTTCCAATCCCTCATCCATCATCTTTCATCCTTCATCCATCCCCCTTCATCCATCTCCCTTCCAATCCTTCATCCTTCAATATTCACCTTCCAATCCCTCATCCATCATCTTTCATCTTTCATCCATCCCCCCTTCATCCATCCCCCCTATTCATTTCCTTTCAGCCTCGCAGCGCCGCAGACAAGGTCGTAGGTCAGCCCGCTCACCTTGGTGGCTGGCGCGCGGTTGAAGTCTGCTGTCGGGTTGATGACATAGACGTTCTGCACATACTGATGGAGTTCTTCCTGAAGCATATCCTTATGCTGGATGTCGCCCACCATGTGCAGTTCGTCGGTCTTCTCGTTGAGTCCGAGCATCTTCCACACACTGAGCACGAAGAAAACCACGTCGGCCACGCGGCTGGCCTCGTAGCTGTTGGCAAAGCGGAAACGGTTCTGCTGGAACGAAAAGAGGTCCATGCGGCGGTCGTGGAAATAGGCATACATCTTGCGGCGCAGTCCGGTGAAGCTGCGGCGGTGCAGATGTGTCCACACGGGAATGCACACATGGCTCCACCTGACCTCACTGAAATGGTCCTCAACCACCAGCTTCAGGTCTTTGTTCACGGCATACACAGCCACGGCATTGAGCGAAGGGATGACGGTCCACGTCACAACGTCGCTGTTGCCCGTGGTAAAGGTGTGGCGGAAAAGCGATTCGGCCTGCTGCTGCGCAAACTCCTCTACGGGCACCAGCATCACAGGGGCGTCCACCAGTACCTGTGTGCGCGTCGTGGCTGGACAACGGCTCAGCAACGGACTCTCGGTGAATGCCTCGCGCAGATTGGCGGGCACCGACACGCCGCTGCGGCAGTTGTAGGGCTCAAACAGCAGTCCGTTCTCGGTCTGTTTGTCCGGTTGCAGGAACATCAGAGAGCTGCGTCCCACACGGATGGTGAGCCGCCCCGCCTCCTGTTCTGCAGGACCACCAGTCGTCATTTCCTCGTCTATCGTCTTTTTTCCTTCGTCCATCATCCTTCGTTTTGATGTTCTTAATTCTCGGTTCTTTGCTCTTCAGGCGCACAGCGCCGCAGTAGTGCGCCGCAAAGTTACTCATTTTTTCTCATTCTCCTTCCATCTTTGCCTTGTTTTTTCAGAAACCGCGCCATATACAACGAAAAAACCGATGAACCAAAGGCGGCTCATCGGCTTTTTTGTTTCTGTCTTTCCAGAACGCCTTTCCAACATGGCTTTTAAGCCTCTGCAGCATCGGCGGCGCGGAAGCTCTCAAGATCCTCCACCTGGAAGTTCTTGATGTAGGCGGCCTTTCCGAGCACATTCTCCTCGGCCATGCGCACATAGACGTTGGCGCTCTTGGCGAAGAGCTCGGGCGAAACGGCTGCATCGCGGATGATCAGCAGCGACATTACCAGCTCGCAAGTCATGTCGTAGAGGCGGCGGGCCAGGAAGTCGAAGGCATCCTGATTGCCAAGGCTCTTGGCGTTGTTCAGCGCATCCTCGTAGACAGGGATGAGCTTTTCCACGCGTGCCTTGAGGGCTGCGTCGGCGTTCTCGGGCAGAGCAGCAAGCATATCCTTGATGTTCTGCAGCATGGTGCCGTTGCTGATGTAGCGGATGGCTGCCACCACCTGCAGCTGCGTCGTGCCTTCGTAGATGCTGAAGATGCGGGCATCGCGATAGAGACGCTGACTCTTATACTCCATGATGAAGCCGCTGCCGCCGTGGATGCTGATGGCATCGTAGGCGTTCTGGTTCGCATACTCGGAGTTCATACCCTTGGCCAGCGGGGTGAAGGCGTCGGCCAGGCGCTGGTATTTCTTCATCTCCTGCTTCTCTTCGGGCGTGAGCTTGCGGTCGCGCTCGATGTCCTCGAGGCACTTGTACACGTCCACATAGCAGGCGGTCTGGTAAAGCAGCGAACGGCCGGCGTCGAGTTTGGCCTTCATGCGGCTCAACATGTCGTAGACAGCAGGGAAGTTGATGATCTTCTCTCCGAACTGTGCGCGCTCCTTTGCGTAGGCCAGTCCTTCGTTATATGCCTCCTGCGAGAGACCAACGCTCTGGGCGGCGATGCCCAGACGGGCGCCGTTCATCAGGGCCATCACATACTTGATGAGTCCCAGACGGGTGCTTCCGCAGAGCTCTGCCTTCGCGTTCTTGTAGGTAAGCTCGCAGGTGGGTGAGCCATGGATACCGAGCTTGTGCTCGATGTGGCGCACATTCACGCCGCCTTGTTTCTTATCGTAGATGAACATACTGAGGCCTCGTCCGTCCTTTGTTCCCTCTTCCGAGCGGGCCAGCACCAGGTGGATGTCGCTGTCGCCGTTGGTAATGAAGCGCTTCACGCCGTTCAGACGCCAGCAGTTCTCCTTTTCGTCGAAGGTAGCCTTCAGCATGACGCGCTGCAAGTCTGAGCCTGCGTCGGGCTCAGTGAGGTCCATCGACATGCCTTCTCCGGCACAGACGCGGGGGATATATTTCTGACGCTGCTCCTCGGAACCGAACTCATAGAGCGTGTCGATGCACGACTGCAACGACCAGATGTTCTGGAATCCGGCGTCGGCAGCGGAGATCACCTCGCTCAACATTGAAAACACAGCGTTGGGAAGGTTCAGACCTCCGTAGCGGCGAGGCATGCTTACGCCCCACAAACCTGCCTTTTTGGTGGCATCGAGGTTCTCGTAAGTCTTGCTTGCATAAATCATTCGGCCGTTCTCAAGGTGCGGACCTTCGAGGTCGACGTCCTCAGAATTGGGCGCGATAATGTTGGCTGCCACGTCGCCGGTGATGTCGAGAATCTGCTTGTAGTTCTCAATGGCGTCGCCCAGATCCACGGGAGCGTAGTCGTATTCCTTTGCATCTGCAAAGCCTTTTTCCTTCAGCTCGACGATACGAGCCATCAGCGGATGGTTCAGATAGAACCCGATCTCAGGATGATCGCTATAATAATTTGCCATGATTATTCTTTGTCTTTTTTCTTTAATATGTCAGGATTAATGACCCAAATGAAGAGAACAGTTCCTACGCACGTAATGGCAACATCCACCATCCTGTCAAGTACATAGCAGGATTCTATGATGTTGTAAGCACGGAGCATGCTCCAACCGATGACAAATGCCAGCCAGCACACGAGGGCCAGAATCTTCTTGGTCTTTGTACTCATATCTCTTGCGGTCGTTCAATTGTTTTTCCCGAATGCTTATTTGTTCTCTTTATTCTTCTTATGCAGCCTTCCTCCCATCCTTGCCCCGAAGGCAACGCTGCAGAGAATGGCGCCCAGCGAAACGAGAGCACCCATTTCTGCACTTCCGTCGCGATAGACGAAATAGCTGGCAGCGAGAAGCGCGAAGGCGCAGAGAATGAGAATAATGTCGAAGGCTTTCATATTACTTCGAGTTTTGTTTGTAATACTTGATGAGCTTCGGGACAACATCCTCGACAGTTCCCACTATCACGTAGTCGGCAATCTTGTTGATGGGCGCATCGGGATCGCTGTTGACGCTGATGATGATGCCCGAATCCTGCATACCGGCAATGTGCTGAATCTGACCGGAGATGCCGCATGCGATGTACACCTTCGGATGGACAGTGACACCCGTCTGGCCAATCTGACGGTCGTGATCGAGCCATCCAGCGTCCACGGCAGCGCGACTTCCGCCCACCTCACCGTGAAGGACCTTGGCCAGCTGGAACAACATGTCGAAGTTCTCCTTGGAACCCATGCCATAGCCACCTGCAACCACGATGGGTGCGCCTTTCAGGTTGTGCTTGGCTGCCTCCACGTGATGGTCGAGCACCTTCACCACAAAAGCCTCGGGGCTGACGTACTTTGAGACCTCTGGATAGACCACTTCCTTGCGGCAGTCGCCCTCATATACGGCCTTCTGCATGACGCCTGAGCGAACCGTAGCCATCTGCGGACGGTGGTCGGGATTGACAATCGTTGCCACAATGTTACCACCGAAGGCGGGACGAATCTGATAGAGCAGGTTCTCGTAAACCTTGCCGCTCTTCTTGTCTTCATACGGACCAATCTCCAGTTCGGTGCAGTCGGCAGTCAGGCCACTTGTCAACGATGACGACACACGAGGACCGAGGTCGCGGCCAATGACGGTGGCGCCCATCAGGCAGATCTGCGGTTTCTCCTCCTTAAAGAGGTTCACAAGGATGTCGGTATGGGGAGCCGAGGTGTAGGGAAACAGTCCTTCGCCGTCGAAGACAAACAGCTTGTCGACGCCGTAAGGCAGTATCTGCTCCTCCACCTTGCCCTTGATTCCTGTACCGGCCACGACTGCATGCAGCTCAACATTCAATTCATTGGCGAGCTTACGACCCTTTGTAAGCAACTCCTGAGATACTTCTGCTACTGCAGTATCCTCCACTTCGCAATAGACAAACACAGCCTCACCCCCGGCCCCTCTCCCAGGGGAGAGGGGAGTAGATGCTCCTGTATTCTGATTATTATTTTGCGTACTCATATCTATTATTTGTTTAATTCTTCTTTTATTCGAAGTATCACCGACCTGACATCAGTGTCTACTTCTTCATTTTTAAATCGAATGACCCGGAAACCTTTCCCCTCCAGATAGTCCGTTCTGATGATGTCATCGTGCTGCTGGTCCAGGTCATCATGATAACCTCCATCAACTTCGATGACCAGTTTCTCGGAAAGGCAGACGAAATCGGCTATGTAGTCCACGATGGCATGCTGTCTGCGGAACCTGTATCCTTTCAGACTGCTGCGCAAGGCATCCCAGAGAATCCTTTCGCTTTTTGTCATCTCCCTCCGGTTCTTCCTTGCAAAAGCCTTCAGCAATTCATACCTGTCGAGAGCCGCCGTCTCATATTTATACCCCATTCCTTTTCTGTTTCAAGACTATCCACTCCCCTCTCCCTTCGGAGAGGGGCCGGGGGTGAGGCTATTTTTTTTATATAATCTTTTCAGCCACCAGTTCCTTTACGAGTCCTTCGATGTCGCTGTCAGACCCCGTCAGCGTCTTCGATTCCTTGGCCTGGAACACGATGTTCTTCACGGCCTTTACCTTCGTGGGAGAGCCGGCCAGACCGCACTGGTTGGCATCGCCATCTACGTCGGCCACGCTCCATTGGTTCAGCGTAAGATAAGGTCTCTCCTCATAGAGGTAGGAGTAATCACTCCCCTCGCCCTTTGGAGAGGGGTCGGGGGTGAGGCTTCTTTCCATGGGACAAGTGGCGCGCTTGTACTTCATCACCAGCTTGGCATTCTGCGGACGGCAGGGAGCGGCACTTCCGTTCACGGTGATGACCACGGGCAGCGGAGCCTCTACGGTCTCCACGCCACCGTCGATGACGCGCTTGATGGTGGCCTTGCCATCTTTCACGGAACACACCTCCTCGGCGTAGGTCACCTGGTTCAGTCCCAGCTTCTGAGCCACCTGCGGTCCCACCTGAGCGGTGTCGCCGTCGATGGCCTGACGACCGCCAATCACGATGTCCACGTCGCCAATCTTCTTGATGGCCGTGGCCAGAGCATAGCTTGTGGCCAGCGTATCGGCACCGGCAAAGAGGCGGTCAGTGAGCAACCAGCCTGTGTCGGCGCCACGATAGAGTCCCTGGCGGATGATCTCACCGGCACGGGGAGGCCCCATGGTGAGGATTCCAACGGTAGATCCCGGATGCTGCTCCTTCAGTCGGAGAGCCTGTTCCAGGGCGTTCAAGTCTTCGGGGTTGAAAATGGCGGGCAGCGCAGCACGGTTCACCGTGCCCTCGGCCGTCATGGCGTCTTTGCCCACATTTCGGGTGTCTGGCACCTGTTTGGCCAGCACAACAATCTTTAAACTCATATATATAATAATAAATAATGTATATACGTATTCTGAAAAAATCGGTGCAAAGGTACACTTTTTTCGTTGCATGGCAAAACAAATGCAGAAGAAACTGCACATTTACCCATTCTTTGTGCACACTTTTCGTCTTTTGTGCAACATTGCCGCGCCGTTTCTCCCTTCCCAGCCCTTTTATTCCGGCCTGTCTGCTTGTCCGTTTCAGGAAAGAACATACTCAGAAGAAAGAAGGCTATAGGGTGAAAACGCGCCGCAAACCTGTCGTTTTCGGCAAACAAAACCGCTGACTTTGCGAAGGAAATCTGACGAAAAAGAACAACTATTCCATTGGAATCGTTCAACGAATCCATTGGTTTTGTTCAACAATTCCATTGATTTCGTTCAACGATTTCAATGGATTTGTTGCCTGAAACTGCCGCTTTTGCCGCTCACGTCTGACGGTTTCGTCATTCGGAATTGTCGGTTTCCGCGTCGGTTTGCGTTGCTGGCCAGTTGACAAGAAAGAGCTTTTCGGTGGCACGGGTGAAGGCTGTGTAGAGCCAATGGATGTAGTCTGGCGTGAGCATGTCGTCGGTCATGTAGCCCTGATCCACATAGACATGGGCCCATTGTCCGCCCTGCGCCTTGTGGCAGGTGACGGCATAGGCGAACTTCACCTGCAGGGCGTTGTAGTGGGCATCGCGGCGCAGCTCGCTCAGCCGCTCGTTTTTCTGCGAAATGTCGGCATAGTCGGCCATGACGCTCTCGTAGAGCTGCTCCTGCTGTTCGCGTGTGAGTGCGGGTGCCTCTGCCGTGAGGGTGTCGAGCAGGACGGTGGCCTCCAGCTCGTAGTCGTTGAAGTCGGGAAAGCGCAGCTGCACGTCGGCGAAGCGGAATCCGTAGAGATCGTGGATGTGGCGCACCCGTTGCACGCTGGCGCGGTCGCCGTTGGCCAGGAACGAAGGCTGCGCCGCAGCGCCGGCAGAGGGGCTGTCCTGCGGCTGCGTCCAGTGGTAGTTGTTCTTCACCACCATGAGCAGGTCGCCGCGGCAAAGCTCCTCCTCGCGGTCGAGAATGGTGTTGCGGATGCCCTGGTTGTAGATGCCGGCGCGCTTGTTGCTGCGGGTCACCACGATGGTGTCGTCGATGCCCACCTGCGAGTACGACGAGTTGAGCTGCTCGATGAGCTCGTTGCCGGGCACCATCTGTATGTCGGCGAAGCCCCGGAACCTGATGCTGGGCAGGCTCAGCGGGGCGTCGGCGTCGGCGGTCCATGCCGCGCTGCCCATCTGTCTGATGCGTGTGGCGTTCCACAAGATGCCCGACTGGAGGCTCTGGCGCATCACCTCGCTGAGGTCGCATTCGAAGACGCGCAGCCCCATCTCGCGGAGCCTGCTGCCCGAGAGTGCCGGCGACTCGCTCTCGCCCACGGGCGGCAGCTGCGCCTGGTCGCCGATGAGCACCATGCGACAGTTGCGTCCGCCGTAGACAAAGCTCACCAGATCGTCGAGCAGGCGACCGTCGCCGAACACGCTCTCGGCATGTCCGCCGTTGGCAATCATCGATGCCTCGTCCACCATGTAGAGGGTGTCGGCGGCATTGTTGTAGTTCAGGTTGAAGCTGCTCAGGTCGCCCGCCGTCCGCTGGCGGTAGATGCGCCGGTGGATGGTGTAGGCCGGTCGTCCGCTGTTCAGCGCGAACACCTTGGCAGCCCGTCCCGTAGGCGCGAGCAGCACCACTTTCTGCCCCAGCGCCACCATGGCACGCACCATGGCAGAGGCCAGCGTGGTCTTGCCCGTTCCGGCACTGCCGTGCAGCACCATCACCGCCCTCGGGTCGCGCTCCTGAAGGAAACGGCAGAACATGCCGATGGCCGCCTGCTGCTCGCCTGTGGGCTGAAGGCCCAGCGCCTGAACGATGCGGAAAGCTATCTCGTCGGTAATCATGATGCAAAGGTAGCGCTTTTTTTCGAAATAACTGCCACAAGAGGATGGCTGTTACGATAAAAAACGCTATCTTTGCACGAGAATCGGAAAACAAAATGCATGACTCAGCTTGCACATGTCTGAGGAGTTGAGGAGTTTAGGAGCTTTCGCGGCTCTCAGCCGTTGGCGTCTGGACGTTAGCTTTGTTGCAAAAGGCGCTCTGCGACT
This sequence comes from Prevotella sp., assembly GCA_017509155.1. Classification (GTDB taxonomy): domain Bacteria; phylum Bacteroidota; class Bacteroidia; order Bacteroidales; family Bacteroidaceae; genus Prevotella. Next base: position 38,590 of record JAFWQE010000093.1, on the reverse strand, counting down.
ATCGTCCACACTCCCACACTCCCACACTCCCAAACTCCTAGAAGATGAGCGAAAGGAATACTAAATACATAACCTATATGAAACCATTGAAACTTATGATTGCTGCAACAATGATTGCAAGCGGCGCCACAGCTCAGGTGAAGCTGACGCCAAAGAACATCGACCGCGTGGTCAAAGAGATGACCATTGAAGAGAAAGCGAAGCTCATGGTGGGCTACACTTTCGGCCATTCCTACTTCGGACTGCCCTCCGACCCCGACCCCAATGCCGGTGCCATCGTGCTGGGAGCGGCAGGCAACACGGCCAAGATTGAACGTCTGGGCATCCCTCACACCGTTTTGGCCGACGGTCCGGCGGGACTCCACATTGCCGCCACCCGCCCCGGCGACACGCAGACCTACTACTGCACGGGCTTCCCCATTGGCACCCTGCTGGCCGCCACATGGAACACGCCGCTCGTGGAACAGGTGGGACGCGCCATGGGAAACGAGGTGCTGGAATACGGATGCGACGTGATTCTGGGACCGGGAATGAACCTGATGCGCTCGCCGTTGTGCGGACGCAACTTCGAATACTACTCAGAAGACCCGTTCCTCACAGGACTCATCGCCGCCGCCATGGTGAACGGCGTGCAGAGCCAGGGCGTGGGCGTGTCGGCGAAACACTTTGCCGGCAACAACCAGGAGTCCAACCGACTGAACAACAACTCCGTGGTGAGCCAGCGCGTGCTGCGCGAACTCTACCTGAAGGGCTTCGAAATCATGGTGCGCAAGAGTCAGCCCTGGACCATCATGAGCTCGTATAACTACCTGAACGGTCCGTGGACGCAGGAGAACAAAGAGCTGCTGACCACCATCCTGCGTGAGGAATGGGGCTTCAAGGGCATCGTGATGACCGACTGGACCGACACGCGCCACACCGACCGACAGGTGGCTGCGGGCAACGACCTGCTCACTCCGGGCAACGCACAGCAGATAAAGGACATCGTGAAAGGGGCGAACGACGGCACCATCAAGATGGAAGACATCGACCGCAACGTGCGCCGCATTCTGGAGTATGTGGTGAAGACGCCACGTTTCCGCGGCTATCAGTTCTCGAACAAGCCCGACATCGAGGCCCACGCCCTGCTGACCCGACAGGCCGCACCCGAGGGAATGGTGCTGCTGAAGAACGAGGGCGTGCTGCCCATGAGTGCGAAGAAACAGGTGAACGGTGGAGAGAAGGCCATGCGCACGGCGCTATTCGGCATCACCTCCTACATGTTCTACGCCGGCGGAACAGGCTCGGGCGACGTGAACAAGCCTTACGTGGTGGACCTGCAACAGGGACTGAAGAACGCAGGATTTGCCACCGACGACACCCTGACGACGGTCTATACGAAGTATAAAGAGTTTGGCATGGAGGAGCTGGAAGCCGAAATGGGCACGCTTTCGCCCAACAAGTTCTTCCCGCGTCCGCGACTTCATGAGCCCTATCTCGGCCAGAACGTGTTTGCCAATGCTGCCAGGAACAACGACGTGGCCATCGTGACCATCGGCCGAAGCAGCGGCGAAGCCGGCGACCGTGCGTGGGACGACTTCAACATCAATGCCGACGAGATGGCCACACTGCGCGGAGTGGCCGAGGCATTCCATGCGGAGCAGAAGCCCGTGGTGGTCATCCTGAACGTTGGCGGCGCCGTGGAAACCAACTCATGGAGCCATCTGGCCGACGCCATCCTGCTGGCCTGGCAGCCGGGAATGGAGGGAGGCAACAGCGTGGCCGACGTTTTGACGGGCCGCACCTATCCCTCGGGCAAGCTTCCCGTGACATTCCCGTGCTCGCTGGAGGATGTTCCGTCGACCAAGAACTTCCCGAAAGACTACACCTTCTGGGACGACATGCGCCTGAACGACGAGCAGAAAGCCCAGTTGCCTTGCATAAGCGAGACCGTCTATGAAGAGGGACTCAACGTGGGCTATCGCTACTTCCAGAGCCAGAACCAGCCGGTGAGCTATCCCTTCGGCTACGGACTGAGCTACACCACCTTCGACTACAGCCAGGCCAAGGTGACGAAAAAGGGCAACGCCTATGTGGCACAGGTGACCGTGAAGAACAGCGGACAGCGCCCCGGCAAGGAGATCGTGGAGCTCTATGTGGCCGCACCAAAGGGCACCATGGAGAAACCCGCCTACGAGCTGAAGGCATTCGGCAAGACCCGCGAACTGAAACCCGGCGAGAGCCAGCGCCTGGAAATGACCTTCACACCGTATGACCTGGCCAGCTATGACGAAGGTCAGCAGGCCTGGGTTACCGACGAAGGCACCTACACCGCACTCTTCTCGGCCAGCGCCGAGGACTGCCGCAGCCGCGTCGACTTCAAGGTGAAGGGCGCACGCGTGCAGTGTCACGACGTGATGCGCAGCAAGTAGGCGGCGGCCATGGGGCACAAGTGAAGGAGTGGCAGGAGTTGCTGGAGAGGCAGGAGCTACAGACGAAAGAGTCTTTATTGGCTACATTGAGGTGCATACCCTGCTATCGTCTGCAACTCCAGCAACTTCTGTGACTCCTGCAACTCCTGTCATGACCCTCCCTGCAAGCCCAAAATAGTTTTTTTTAACGCGTGTTTCTTGCACCATTGCGAGCATCTTACTACCTTTGCCCAGTTTTTTAAACAGAACGACAATGAAAAAGACAATGATGAAAGCCATGGCGCTGCTGCTTCTGGCCCTGCTGCCCGCAGCCGCTCATGCACAGGAAAAGGTGGAGGCCGACATTCAGGTGGACCTCACGAGCAAGAACCTTTGGCGCGGCCTCACGCTGGGCGGGCCTTCGCTTCAGCCCAAGGCCGAGGTGCGCTGGCAGGGACTTTACCTTAGCGCCGACGCAGCCACGGGCTTCGACAGCAACGACCGCGAGCGCATAGGACTGCAGCTGGGCTACCGTGCACCGTTCGGCCTGAACGTCGGTTTTGGCAGCCAGTGGATGTCAGGCATCGACGACATGAACCGCTATTTCCACTTCGACGAGCGAGAGACAGGACATCGCTTCGAGGCAAACCTCGGATACACCTGCCGCTACTTCTCGTTGCAGGCCTACACCACGGTGCTGGGCAACGACTTTGACGTAGAGGAGAGCGACAAGCGCTGCTACTCCACCTACGTGGAACTGGCCGTTCCGTTCAGCCTCGGCGGCATCGACTGGCAGGCAAGGGCAGGAATCACGCCCTTCGAGTCGAGCAGCTGGCGCGAGCCAATGGTGGTGAAAGACAAGAACGAGAAGCTGAAACAGTATCTCTATGGTGACGGTTTCACCTGCGTGCAGGCAGCCATCAGGGCCACCAAGAACCTGCGCGTGGCCGGCTACGAACTGCCCGTATACGTGGAGATGAACACCAATCCATACGCCGAAAAGGCCGCCATCATGGCCGGCATCACGCTGAAACCGTTCCAGAAATGTGGCGGCTGCTGCAAGAAAGACTAACAACCGACATTCCCGAATCTGACGATTCGCCATATAAAAATCTAGAAAAAACTTGCGAGAACTGCCCATTTCCGCAAGTTTTTTCTAGATTCTTTTTTGCGCCATCCGTCAATTACGTCCTCCCCTATCGCCATCTCTCCCTCTGTAGGACAGCAGAAAGGCAACCGCGAATCTCCTATCTCACTGAACCATCTTGCAGGCTCTCCCCTCCTTCTGAGGTGCCGGGGGAGGTCTTCTTTTCCGCTTTTTCCATGTCTCTCCGGCTCTTCGACTTGGTGACGAGGGCGACGCCGCAGAACACGAGCACCACGGCCAGCGCCTGACTCCACTTCAACACGCCGATGCCGGTGAGGATGCTCACCGTGACGGCCACCAGCGGCTGCACGTAGTTGTAGACCGAAACAACGGTGGGACGCAGCGTTTTCTGGCCAATCATTGTCAGGATATAGCCCACGTATGTGCCGAAGAACACCACGTAGCCGGCCTCCATCCACGTCTTCTGCGGCGGATGCTGGGTCACCAGATTCCACGTGTGACTGCCGGTGAAGGGCAGAATGAAGAGCGATGCCCACAGGAACATCCAGCGGTTGATGGTGAACACGTTGTAGCGGCGTATCAGTTTGTTGAACAGCGACAGGTAGAGAGCGAACGAGAACTGGGCACCCAGACAAAGCAAGTCGCCACGGATGTCGCCCACCTTGTCGCTGCTATGGGCGGCGCTGGTCAGTATAAGGATGAGGGCTCCACTGAAACCCAGGAGCACGCCCGCCACCTTTTTGCCCGTGATAGGTTCCTTCAGGATGAGGGCAGCCAGCAGCATGGCGAAGATGGGCATGGAGGTTGTGACGATGCTGGCGTTCACCGGTGAGGTGATGGAAAGGCCGATGGTGTAGCAGCACTGGTTGCACACGAGGCCGAAAATGGCCGCTCCGGCAAACATCCAAACGTCGCGCAAGGGGACCCTTTCGCGACGGATGAAGAGCGACGTTGTCCAGAAAAGCACGGCGCCACCCACCACACGGAGCGTCACCATCGACAGTCCGTCGAGGCCATGAGTCATGGCATCCTTGCCCAGAGGAGCCATCAAGCCCCAGAAAGCACAGGCCAGGAACATCGACAGATGGGCTATCAGCGGACGGTTGTTTGTGTTCATCATTCTTGCAGTTCTTCCTTTTCGGCTGCAAAAGTACGCATTATTCCCTAATTATCTGTCCGTCTCGGGCTGTTTTCCATGAAAAAAGCGTAACTTTGTAGCACAAATCAATTTGCGATGAAACACTGGCTCACCGTTCTGCTGCTCTCATTGTGCCTCCACACCTTGGCTGCGGAGGGCGACTCGCTGCGGCGCACGGGTGTGGCCGTGACGGTGAGTCCGTCCCGCCAGATTGCCATGGACCAGTATGAACGCATGTGGCTTCACAAGAAGAACATGACGACCATTGGGGCCGAAATCTGCCACACCATGCTCCCCCAGGACGGCGACGACCAGGCCGCCGACTACGGCTTTCCCACGCTGGCATTGGGGGCTGAGCTGAGCCTCAACAACGGAGTGACGATGCGGAAATACGACGACCCGGCATGGGGAAAGGCGCAGATGGTGGACTACGACTCACATCTGGGCGACATCCTGACGCTCTACCTGAGCTTCAACCGCCCTTTGCTGCGCACGCCACGCTGGGAAATTGACTACCACCTGAAGACGGGTGTGGGCTACGGGGCCCACATCTACAACCGCCACGACGGCATAGACAACGAGCTCATCGGGTCGAGGTTCACCATCTTCTTCGGCGCCGGCATGCGCGCCACCTACAGGGTGAGCCGCGACTGGGGACTGACCGCAGGGCTGGAATACGGCCATCACAGCAACGGAGCGCTCGACCGTCCGAACAAAGGAGAGAACCATTTCGGGCCGGCATTTGGACTTCGCTACATGCCTTACTACGAAGCCACGCTACAAAAGGAGCGTCCGCGCGCAGGTTTCAAGCCGTTCTGGTATGGCGAGGTCGCCGCGGGCATCGGGGCAAAGTCGCTGCTCGAGGAGTGGCAGCTGACGCAGTTTGAGACCGACCCCGACGCCCCCGACTACCGCACGCACCACTTCCGCATCTATGCGGCACTGTCGCTGCAGGCCTCGTTTATGTACCGCTACGCGCGGCGATGGGCCTCGGGCTTGGGCGCCGACGTGTTCTACGGCTCCTACAGCAACCGTGTGGCCGAACTGGACCACCAGCATGGCATCGACAACATGAAGCACTCGCCCTGGTCGGTTGGCCTGGCTGCCAGGCACGAAGTGTTCTACCACCGCCTCTCGCTGGCCATGGCGCTGGGCGTATATCTCTACAGGGAGATGGGGCGGAGTGCAAAAGAAATAGAGAAACCCTACTACGAACGCATCGGCCTTCACTACACGCTGCCGCGAACAGGGGGAATTAAGGTGGGTGCCAACGTGAAAGCGCACCTGACAAAAGCCGACTTCACGGAACTGGTGGTGACGGTTCCCATCAGCATACAACGAAAAACCACCCCTCGTCACAACTAACACACCGCTTCATCCTTCGCTCGTTTCCACAACGAATTTTGTTTTTTTGACAACGAATTTTGTTTTGTTTGACAACGAATTTGACGAATGAAACGAAGACACTCTGCATTTTCCATCGTCGACATGTGCAAATGCATTTCGTGTAATTCGTCAAATTCGTTGCCGAAAAAAAAGATTATTCGTTGTCGAAAAAAAACGGTTAGCGTTCTTCGCTGTGCACCATGGAGAACAGCAGTTCGATGAGTCGCGGCACGCCATATTGGTTTGTGTCGTCGCAATCCATCCATACGTAGTCGTCGGGCAGTGTGGGCTTGGTGTGCGGTTGCCACAGATAGAAGTCGGCAAGAAGGATGCGGTGGGTGAGCACATGGCGCACCTGGCTGGCCAAGAGCGTCAGACTGTCGGCCACATCGCCGTAGGCTGCCAGCGCACGGGTGACGTCGGTGGGCTGTCCGTCGGTCATGTCGGGCAGCGAAAGAGGCTCCCACAGGCCCTGCCAGATGTCGCCAGCAGGACGCCGACGCAGTGCCGTGCGCCCCTCGAATCGCACATATATATAAATAAGGTGGCGGGTCTGCAGCTTGGTCTTTCTGAGTTTCACGGGCAACTGCCCCACCCTGCCCTCGCGAAAAGCCACGCAGGTGTCGGCAAGCGGACAAGACTGGCAGGCCGGCGACTGCGGCGTACACTGGATGGCTCCGAAATCCATCATGGACTGATTGAAGGCTGAGGGCTGGTCATCGGGCAACAAACTTTGCGCCAACTGGGCAAAGAGCTTTTTCCCCTCGGTGGAATTGATGGGCGTATCAACGCCGAAATAGCGGGCGAGCACGCGATAAACGTTGCCGTCGACCACCGCCACAGGCAGCCCGAATGCGATGCTTCCGATGGCGGCGGCGGTGTAGTCGCCCACGCCTTTCAGCGCCTTGATGTCATCCAGAGTGCGCGGAAAACGGCCGAGCGCTACAATCTGGCGCGCCGCGGTGTGCAGATTGCGCGCCCTGCTATAGTAACCCAGCCCCTGCCATTCGCGCAACACCTCGTCCTCGGTGGCGGCGGCCAGTGCCTCAACCGTAGGCCAGCGCCTCATGAAACGCAGCCAGTAGTCGAGTCCCTGCTGTATTCTGGTCTGCTGCAATATCACTTCGCTCAGCCAGATGGCGTAGGGATCGGTGGTGTCGCGCCACGGCAGTTCGCGGCGGTTTTGCTCAAACCAGCTCAGGAGTGTGGGGGTGAAGGCGTTCATGGTCGGTGAGTCAGTTGCCGCGCTGTTCTGGATATTGCTCGTAGACCAGCAGGCCGAAGTCGGGCGTGATGGCGTAGATGTAGTCGAGAATCTCCGCCAGCTGCCGCTCATATTCCACCCATGTCTTCTCCTTCAGGAAGAAATAGAACTCCACGGGCAGTCCCGACTGTGTGGCTTCGAGCTGTCTCACCATGAGCGTCATGTCGGCATTGACCAGCGGATGGGCTTTCAGATAGTGCTCCAGATAGCGTCGGTAGAGCGTCATGTTGACGTCGCCCTCCTTGATGTCTGTCTCCTTGAAATAGCCTTTCTCCACGAGCTGGCTGCGCAGATTGGCATCGATGAGGCGTATGCCGCGGAAATCGTAGTAGACGCGACGGTTGACACGCCGCCCCTCGCTTTGCTGCATGCCAATCCAGTTCTGGAAGGAATCGTCGACAAGAGTCTGAGGCGTGACGGTGATGATGGTATTGTCGAAGTTGCGAATCTTCACCGTGGTGAGCGTCATTTCCTCAACGATGCCGTTGGCACCTGCCTTCTGCACGGTGATCCAGTCGCCCACGTGGAGCATGTCGTTGCTGGTGAGGCGAATGCCGGCCACCAGTCCCTTGATGGTGTCCTGGAAGACCAGCATGAGCACAGCCGACGTGGCGCCGAGCCCTGCAAACAGCTTGATGGGGTCGCGGTCGATGAGAATGCTCACCACGATAATGGTGGCAATGAGCGCCATGAGTATCTTCAGCACGCCCATAAAGGAATAGAAATACTGCTTTCGCGACGAACGGCGCCCCTCATCGAGGTCTCTGAACGAGTTGATGAAGACAAACGAGGTGCGCACAGCCATCACAGTGATGTAGATGGCGGTGGCGCGCGTCACGAGCTCGCGCACCGTGGGGAACTGGTAGAACACCAAAGGCAACAGCTGCCAGACGACAATGGCGGGCACGATGTGACACGCCGAGACGAGCACGCGCTCGTTGAACAGCACGTCGTCCCAACGGGCTTCGGTGCGCGCCGTCAGCTTCAGGACCACGGGCACCAGCAGCTTGCGGCACACCAGACCGGCAAGCGTGGCCAGCAGAATGGCCACCAACGCCAGCACCACATGCCGCACAAACGGCACGGCATCGCCCGTGAGGCCCGTCATTCCAATCATTTCCTCCACCCAAATCCTGATTGTCTCCATATCTTCAGCTATAAAACCAACGCTACTGTAAAACTTGTCTTAACGCGACGAAACGCCTCCTCCCTTGACGACGTCCATCGCTCTCTGCAACGGCACACGCGAAAAGGGCGAGCCCATGTCCGTGCAGTCCGCTGTAGCGACCATCGCGCCCGCCTGCCTTTTCTGCTGCCGCGAGGTCGTCATTGTTCACTCAGGAACTTCTCAATGTCCTGCTGTATGCGGCGGAATTCCGGCGCCATCATGTATCCCATGTTCTTTTTCAGCATCTGCTCAATGTCCTGCGTGCTGTGGCTGTAGCACGACAGCTCGTTGCGCATCTGCGTGGAATGCACCGACTGCCTTTTTATTTCCATCTCGCGCTCAATCACCAGCTGTCGGCACACCTTGCTCATGATGAGCGCCACCACCTTGTCAAACAGATGATGCCCCTGTATGTAGAGATAGGTGGTCTGCGGTGTCACCCCCAGTTCCTCCTGCAGTTCGCGCTTCAATGCCAGATAGCTCTCCTTGGCATCGGGGTGTTTCCGCTGCAGGTCGCCCACCCTCACGTAGCACTTATGCCTCACCTTCCTGATGCAGGCATAGGGGTCTTCCAGACGGAATCCGCCCAATTCAATCACCTTGCAGAAGTCGGTGATGGTGAATTCCCCGTAGATGCCCTTGCGATAATGCCAGATGCTCCACACGAACAGCGGAAAGATGGCCTCGGAAAACGCGGTGAGAAAGTTGTTGAAGTCGAAAAGCTGATGGTCGTTGAGCGTGGTGGCCACGGCTACATTATGCAGCGAAGGCGCATAGCATTGCAGGTTTTCAATCGAATAGGCATAGGTGTGGAAGACGTAGCGACTGTCGAGCATCTTCCGGCTCGTTTCGGTGATGCCTTGCAAAAGATAGTCGTAGTCGGCATCGACACAGCAGATGAGGTCGCGCCCCGTCTTCGTGGCCAGCAGGTTCATCAGCACCGATTTCTTGCCCCTTTCGAGCTTACGGTGCGACGGCAGCATCACCTCGAAGTAGCGCGTCTCGTCTTCAAACGGACTGAGAACGGTGCGCCAGAAGAACACATCGTCGTAGCTCTCCACATAGGCTGCGATGCGACGACGCGCCGTCTTTGAGTTCAGCCGGTTGGCCGCCTCCACATAGCCCGAAGTGATGTTCTCTCTCAGTCTGCTGCCCATCGCCTATTGCCTGTTCACGGTTTGCTGCAACGTTGTCACTTCTCGGTGGTGATGTCGCTCACCTCTGTCACATGGTCCATCCATCCGTTCATGATAACGGCGGGCGAATGGGTGGTGAGGATGATCTGGACATTGGGGTTCAGCTCCAGGATGAGGTCGATGAGCCGCTGCTGCCAGTCCACATGGAGGCTCACTTCCGGTTCGTCCATGAAGAGCACATAGGGCTGTTCGTCCTCCACCAGAACGGTGAGCAGGATGGCCAGCACCTGTTTCTCGCCACTCGACAGCTGATAGGGCACCAGCGTCTCGCCAATCTGCGAGAAGCGAATCTCGTTTTCGGTGCGCACAATCTTCTTGCCTGTCTCGCTGAACAGGTCGTCCACCATGTCCTGAAAACGCGTCTTTGGCCGGCTGATGTCCTGCGCCTGCTGGGCGTTGCCCTGCTGAAGGGCCGCAATAATCTTGTTGCCCATGTTCACCTGGTAGTCCAGATACTTGCGCTGAAGCTTGTACAGTTGCCAGTCCAGTTCGGTGGCCAGACTCAGGTCCATCTTGCCGATGACGTCGGCATTGATGAGGGCATGGTCGAACGAACGTATTACATCGAAGCGCACATGGGTGGCGTCGGCGGGCACCGTCTTCAGCTTGACGCCCTTCAGCATGTGGTTCACAATGTCGCCGTTATGGCTCACGCTCTTCACCACCTTGTTCAGAATGGTGCTCTTGCCCACGCCGTTGATGCCGCTCAGCACGTTGACGTGCCGGTCCAGATTCCACACCACGTGGCGCCGACCGCTCCACAGCGACTCGATCTCTATCTGTTCTATGTATTCCGCGTATTTCATAAGCCGTGTGTCTTGATGATGGGCGCGCCCTGCGTTTCCTGCCTCCTGGGAGCCCGAAAACATAGGTCGGCGCCTCTTCGATTGCAAATATACGAATTATTTTTCAATCATCTTCTCCCCGTCCTCTTTTTTTTGACTCTGCCTGGAAAAAAAACTTCGGGCAGCTGTTTTGATGGTGCTAAAGAAACGAATTGTCCTAATTGCTCTTCATTTCTGTCACGAATTATTCTTCATTCAGGTTTCGCATTCGCTCAACTTCTTGGAGTTCAGGAGTTCAGGAGTTACAGGAGTTACAGACGATAGTGCTGAAGGCTCTCTTAGCGTCAGTTTACAGGGGTTGGAAGTATTGTCTGAACTCCTGTAACTCCTGAACTCCTGAACTCCATCAACTTGCGAAAGTTGAGTTCTTCATTCAGGTTTCAGCAGTTCAGGAGCGCAGGAGTTCTCTGCAAGCCATGTGCCCTCTTCAGGCTTAGCGTACGAAGCGGCACCGCCGCTTCCCCCATTCTTCCTCCCCTCGAAAACGCCAGAATAAGCGCCGAAAAACGCCGATCTCGCGCCTTCATTTCACCGCTTTTCCCCATCAATTCCATTGATTTCGTTGAACGATTCCATTGATTTCGTCGAACAATTCCATTGATATCGTTCAACAATTCCATTGGCCTTGTTGAAAAAAACCGCCAATCTTTCTTCGTTTTCCTGCCGTTTTTCCGATGTTTAAACGCCAAATAAACGCAGTTTAAACGGCAGATAAATTTTGAGAGGGTGACAGACGCTGAAAAAAGAAACGGCAATGTCTGTCGGCACAAAGGACACAAAGCCTTGAGCAGCACGACAAAAAGCGGCAGAGAAAACGGCAAAAGGAATGGCGCCCCTCAGGAAGAAAGGTCCTGCGGGGCGCCATTTGCGATGGGGTGACGGGCTTAGTGGCTGACCACCACCTTGCGACCTTTCACCACGTAGATGCCATTGGGCAGCTCGCTGAGACGAGACACGCGGCGGAGCAAAATGCCGTTCAGGGTGTACACATCCACGGCTTCGCCATCGGCGAAAATGCCGCTGATGGCCGTGGGAGTCGTTCCGGTGATGGTGAAGACACCCTTTCCGTCATAGACGAAATCGTAGTTGGTGGCCTTGCCGCCAGTGAGTATATACTCGTAAGTGCCCACAGGACTGCCTGCCGTAGCTGTGGTCTGCACGGTGGGCATTTCCTCAATGACGCTCTCGTCGTCGTCGAGCTTGAAGCCCTGGAAGGTCATCGTGAACTCAGGATCGCTCTCTCCCACCCCACGCGAGGCATTGGCGATGCTCACGGTGAGCTCAGCCTTCTTCACCACGAGATAGCCGTCGATGAAGTCGACCGTATCGTCTGCATCGAGCGTTCCCTTCTCAATGGTGATGGTGTAGCGTCCTGCATCGGAGGAAGGCTCGGCGCTGCAGCTCAGGTAAGGCATTCCTGCAATCTTGTCGCCCAGCATCTGATAGGTGAACACCGGGTTGGAATTGCCATACTCGCGCACCTTGTTGATGGCCTTGACGGCGGTGCCGAACTCAATGATTCTGCCGTTGTCGCTGAAAGCGCTCCACTGTGCAGAACGTGCAAAGACCTGCTTCATGTCGCGCTTCACGTAGAGTTTGCAGCTGCCATAGCCAATGGTCTTGAACACATCGGAGCCTGTCAGCTGGGGCACTTCGCGGCCCATGATGCGCAGTTCGGACAGACCGGAGCAGCCATTGAAAGCCTCGCGGCCAATGGTTTCCATACCTTTGGGCAGCGTCACCTCTGTCAGACGCGAGCATCCTGCCAGGGCGTAGTTGCGAAGGGCGGTGGTTCCCTCGGGCAGTCTGAGCGTGCCCTTACTGTAAGGCAACAGGGCGATGACCTCGTTTTTCTGCTTGTTCCACACGATGGTGTCCTCCAGCACGAAGTCGGCATCGGCAGACGGTGTCAGCTCAACGGCCTTCAGGTTGTGGCAAAGGGCAAAGGCGCCCGCGCCGTAAGTGGAGATGGAGGCAGGCAGCTTGACGGAAATGAGCTGCCGACAACCGTAGAAGGCGCGCTCGGGCAGTCCGTTTCCCTTGATGGTGAGCTTGGTCCTGCCTTCGTCTTCTATGAAATAGGCGCTGCCGCCTTCAACGAACTCGGCCTCGCTCAGGTCAAGCTCGCTCAGGTAGCACTTCGTCTTGGCGCCGTTTTCGTCGCATCCAGCCAGCCTGCGGATAAGGCGCAGGTCGTCGCTGTTCACCTGTCCCGTCACCTTCAGTGTGCCAATGCTGCCAAGCTCTTCTTCAGGAATCTGCTCGGCAAGGGTGCCGGCTTCGGCCAGCGCGATTTCCTTCTCCATGAGGTCTCTAGGGGTGCCGCACACACCGACAATCATGTCTTGTCCGACACTGAACTTCATTCCCGGTGGATTGAGCAGCGAGATGTCGTAGTAGCCATCGTCGTCGCCACTCCATCCCCAGTTCACATAGACCATGCCGTCCTCGCGATAGCCGTGGAGCACAAAGGCGTGGCCGCCGCCGAAAAACGGGGTCGGGTCGCTGCCACCATAGTAGAGCGGACCGTTGGTGCTGAGTTCTGAATAGACCATTGCCATCCAGTCGACCTCGGAATAGGAGTCGCGATACTTGCACTCGGCGGTCTCGATGCCGAAATACTTGCGCAGTCCTTCGGCTGCATCGCCTGAGTATGCGCCGCTTCCGCCTTCAAGACTCGTGCCGTACTGCATATTGGCAGCCACGCCACAGTCGCGCATCAGCTCGGCGACGGCATGGGCCTGGGCGCTGGTATAGTTGCCCGCAACGTACTTGTCGAGCATGTTGTCCCAGTCGTAGAAATGGTCCTCGAAGTTGGCCGTTACTGCTTCGCCGTTCGCATTCTGGAAGGGATAGTAGATGGTCCGGGTGCCAAAGCCGTGGACGGGTGTCTGATGATAGTTGAGCACCTGCGCCATTGCAGTGGCCACACAACCGGTGAGGCATCGGCTGTATGAACCGCCGGGGCAGTAGTTGTTGTAGGGAGTCTCCTGGTCCCACTCGGTAGTGAGCAGCGGACCCACCACAGGCTCGTAGCCCAGTTCGCTGGGCTTGGTGGTGGCAAGTCGGCGGTTGTGTGCCACAGCATAGCTCACTGCCTCGTTGACGGCGTTGAGCCACCACTGGAAATTCATGTTCTCGGGAGAGTAGGACTTGGACGACACGCCGAGCAATTCGGGCACGAGGTCGTCAGAAGACACCACGGCGAAGCCGCCTTCCTCGAAGCCGTAGACCGCGTAGGAGGTCGTCTGGGCGAGGGTTTTCAGCGGTGCCGTGGAAGGCATGTTGAGCCGCAGACCGCCATAGCTGAGGGCCTGGCGCGCTGCCTGCTGCATCTGCGACTGGGTTCGGGGCTTGGCATAGGCCGTGGCGACGACGGCCAAGGCGAAGGCCAGCACAAAGAGTTTTCTTGAATAATGTTTCATTGATGAGGTTGTTATTATCGGATGACTACCTTTCGGCCGTTTATCAGGTAGACGCCTGATGTCAGACCATCGGTTGTAAGTGCCTGTTTGCGCACCAGAATGCCGTCGGCGGTATAGATGTCGACAGGCTTTCCACTGGCCATGATTTCGCTGATGGCCGTCGGTGCGGTTACCGTAAACACGGCCTTGCCATCGTATTCAAAGAAGTAGTTGTCGGCCTCTCCGTCCTTCAGGAAGAACTTATATTCGCCCTCGGGACTGTCCTTCTTGGCGTTGGTATAGACCGTGGGCATCTGCTTGATGACGCTTTCGTCCTCATTGAGCACGAAGCCTGTGATGGCGGTGATGGTGAACTCGGGGTCGTCTTCATAGCGCGGACGGCTGGCGTCGGCGACGCTGACGGTGAGGGGAACACGGCCGATCTTGAGCGTACCGTCGATAAAGAAGATGTCGTCGCCTTCAACAGTTCCACGCTCAATGTGTATGGGATACTGTCCGACAGGTGACGTCTGCGTGGCTTCGCAGGTCAATATGGGCTGGCCTTTTATCTTTTCGCCCTGCACGTTGTAGCGCAGTGTGGGGTTCTCATCTCCGTAATAGCGGGCGGAGTTTCTGACAGTGAGACACGACCCGTAGGTCATGGTATAGACGTCGGGAGTGATCATCTTGTTCCATCCATCGGCCTCTTCGTAGGACTTCTTGCTGCCTGCGGGAAGGATGAAAGAAACGGGACTGCACTCCAGGAACACGTTCTCGTCGAGGGGAATGGGGGTGAAGTGGCGCACCTTGATGGAGCGGAGGTGGCCGCATCCTGCAAAGGCGTAGTCGTGGATGCGCTCAACGGTGGACTCGATGACGATGTCGCCAGGGCAGAAGGGCAGCACGGAGATGATTTCCTTCTTGTCCTTCGAGTAGATGACTCCGTCCTCGCAGACGACGTTCGACGATGTGAGGTCGCCCATTTCCATCTCTCTGAGCTTGGAGCAACGGCCAAAGACGCCCTCTCCGACATACGAGATGTTCTTGGGAAGCTTCACGCTGACCAGACTGCGGCAGGTCATGAAGGCCCAGTCGGGCAGCGCGTTGTCGGCCGTGATGCAGAACGAACGGTCATCCTGTTCGAGGAAAGGCTCGGCGTCTTTCACGAAATAGGCATCTTCAAGATCGAGCGTGGAGAGACGGCCGCGCGTACTCTTTCCCTTGTCATTGCGCCCAGACATCATGCGCAACACCTTGAGATCGCTGCTGTTGAGTGGTCCCGACAGCTTCAGAAAGTCCACGTTCAGGCGGTCTTCCTCTGGTATCAGCTGGCTCAGCTGTCCCGGTTTTGTCAGGTCGAGAGTGTACTGCTTGAGCGGTTTCTTGGGGCCGTCGATGCCGATGATCATGTCTTGCTGCGCCGAGAACTGCAGACCCGGCGGGTTGAGAAGGGAGATATCGAAGAAGCCATCGTCTCTTCCATCCCATCCCCAGTTGACATGTACCTTTCCGGTTTCGTCGTATCCATCGAGCACGAAAGCGTGACCGGCAAAGATGCTCATGTCGACTCCACAGTAGATGATTGGACGATCGCTGTTGAGCTCGTTGTAAACCATGTCCATCCAGTCGGTATCTGAAAACTCGAAACGCGACTTCATTTGCACCTCTTCGCCGAAGCCGAAGTTGAGGTGAAGGCCATCCACAGCGTTGGTAGTATAGGTTCCTGAACCGTCGGTGGCGTATTCCATGTCGGCAGCGACGCCACAATGAAGCATCAGCAACGCCACGGCACGGCCCTCTTCTTCGGTGTAGTCAACGCCAATATATTCGTCGAGCATGTGCGCCCAGTCGTAATTTTCCTGACCGTAATGTACCTCACAAGTCTGGCCATTTACCATTACTGAGTGGGTGGTATTGGTGCCTGTGACAGGATACTGGTGGTAGTTCATCACCTGCGCCATGGCAGTTGCCACGCAGCCGGTTACACAGCGACCTTCGTTGGAGCCGTAGTTCTGCCAGTCGAATTCACCAGAGCTGGTACCCATGGGACACAGGTTGTTGTAAGGCTCGGTCTGTCCCCAACGCGTGGTAACCATCGCATCGACGAGCGAGCTGTACTTGTCTGGATCGGGCAGTGTGGTGGTAAGCTGAATGTTGTTTTGAATGGCATATTCGGCTGCTTTGCCAATAGCCTGAAGCCACCATTCAAAACCAGGGTTGTCGCCCTGCCTTGAATGAACGGCAACGGTGCTGTAGCCCAGCACCTCGGGCAACAGGTCGTCGTTGCTCATCACGGCAAATCCACCCTGCTCATAGCCATAGATGATGTAGGCACTGGACGTTCTGAGCTCCTTGAGCTGCTGATGCTGGGGAGCCATGGCACCACCCGTTCGCTGGTTGAGCAGCTGAGCGGCAGCCGTCTGCATGTTTTTCCTTTCTCTGGGCGCAGCCGTTACGGCAAGGCTCACCGAAAGGACCAAAAGCAGCAATGTCAGGTTCTTCTTGAGAAACATGTCAGTCGTAAGAAAATTAAATGAATATGCAAATAAAACAAATAATGGGTGCAAAGGTAATCATTTATTCCGAAACAGGAGTATTTTTTTCGGATTTATATTGCATAACACATAAAAAAGTACGCGAATGTAAGAAACGTTACATTTTTCATACCATATATAAAACAAAGAAACCGCCTCCAAAACACGGGAGGCGGTTTCTTTTATGGAATTCTAATTAAGTGATCTGAGCTTACTTGACCATGACCTTCAGGCCATTGACAACGTAGACACCAGCCTTCAGACCTTCGATGCTGCGAGCCTGCTGACGTACAAGTACACCATTGGTGGTGTAGATGTCAACGGGCTGGCCACCGGCCATGATAGCCTCGATGGCGGTAACATCGTTAAGACCCTTAGCAGAAGAGCTGACGTATACGGGCAGAGACTCAACGCCGTTAGAGTAAACAGCGGTCACAGCTACCTGATGCTCGCCAGAGAGGCCGTTGATGATGAACGAAAGCACAGTGCCTTCGACCGAACCAACCTGCTCGCCATCGACATAGATGTTGTAGCCAACAATGTCGCCAGCACCGCTTGTGTAGGTTACGTCGTCAAGATAGAGCATGAAGACGTCGTGAGCTACGTGGCGGATTGCGAAGTACTTGGCACCCTCGGGGATGTCGAATGTAACCTCAGCCCACTCAGCGCTCTCCACTTGACCTTCGGCAACCTTGATGAAGCTCGAGATGTTGTCGTCTGTGGTAGAGTAGTAGAGCTCGTAGCCTTCGAGGCCGTAGTAGCTTGCAGAAGATGCATCAGTCGTAGAAGCCTGACGGACGAAGAACTTCACAGTCTGTGCAACACCGGGCAGAACAGGCGAGATGAGCCAGTCCTTCGTGTCGGGTACACCCTCTGTGTTGTCGTCCATCTGAGCGGCATTGGCCGACATGAGCAGCTGGTTGCCAGTGCGAGCCAGTGTGCCGTCGGTGAAGAACTCAGAGCCGTCGAACACCTGCCATGCCATGGCCATACCAGCGTTCTCGTACTGCAGAAGGCTGCTGCCATTGCTGAAGCCATAGGTGTACATAGCACCGTCCTCATCGTAAACCGACCAGTCGTTCAGCTTACCTGCAGGATTGCCATAGGAAACGCCACCAACAGAGTAGAGGTCGAAGTCCTCGAAGCTCTCTGTCTTTTCAGCAACTGAGCTAGAAGGAGCAATCCAGCTGACCTCATTGCCGTTGAGCGTTACGTTCTCAGGACCAGCAACCGAAGGCATGTTCACCTTGATTGTAGACTCTGCAACATTGTTCTTGTCGTTGAGGTCGAGGTCGTAAACCACCTCAGCCTTCAGCACTACGTCACCACCCTTGTCGAAGATTGTGGGAGCGAAAGTAGCAGTGAACTCTTCCTCGCCACCCGAGAAGATTGTCGGGAAGTCGGTCTGGTCGAGTTCGATGGCCTTATCGTCAGCAGTCAGCTTAACGGTATAGCCCTTAGCTTCCTTCTCGCCCATGTTCTTCACGTTGATGGTAATAGGAGCTTCCTGGCCTGCGCTTACAGACTTCGGAGCAGACATAGCCACCTCGAGGTTGTACTCAAGCACGTCGGTGATCTGGAAGTTGTCGAAGTAGACAGTGCCAGCCTCCGGGAACGAAGCAACAACATAAGGAATGACGAATGTCTCGCTGGTGAACTGAGACAGGTCGAACGAATAGGTCTTGTAGCCAGTCTCGGTGATAGCGATGTCCTCGCCTTCAAATACTGAACCGTCGGGCAGCTGAGCCAGCAGCTTCACAGCGCCGCCAACCATACCGCTAACGTCAACGGTCATGACAGGATTCACAGCAGAAGAAACGTCTACCTTACCAACAGCGAACATGACAATCTGCTCAGCCTCGGTTGATGTAGCTGCGATGGCAGCACCGTCACCGTTAGAAGCGTTTTCGTTCAATGCTGCAGAGATAGCCTCATAGTCGCTGGCATCCCACGGGAACATGTAAAGCAGTCCATCCTGACCGATTGGATCGATGACAGGCAGCTGATAAGGAGCACCTACGTGGACGTAATCCAGGTTACCGATGGTCTCACCGCCTTCGTTGACAGCAACAACAGTGAAGTAAGCATAAGTCTGCTCGCCTTCGAGCGTGTTGTAGTCGAGGTTGTACTCGTCAGCACCCTTCACGGAAGCAACCTGCTGGCCGAGTGAGAGGCCGAAGAAGCTCTCGACAACCGTCCAGATCTGATACTCAACCTCCTCAGGTTTGACAACGCCACCGTTAGCACCAACTGTGCCGACCGGAGTCCAAGACATAGCAATAGAGGTGAGCTTATCCTCGCAAGCGAAGTCTGCAATCTCAGCAGGAGCATCCACACCGATGAATGCAACGACCTTTTCGCTCTTCGGGCCGTTGCCCTCTGCGTTGTAAGCCACCACCTGATAAATGTGCGAGCCGTTTTCGAGGTCAGTCTCGTCAACATAGCTGAGAGCAGCACCCGGAGCAATGTCCTCGAAGGTGTTGATAACTGCATTGTCGCGATAGAGCTCGATCTTCTCGAGGTTAGCAGTCAGATCGCTGCCGTCCATGCTCTTGGCAGGAGCAGTGAAGGTGACGTTAGCCTTGAGTGCGCCAGTCTTGTCGCCCTCAACAGCGAGGTCTTCAATCCTAGCGGGACAGCCTGCAGTAGGACCATCCTTAACAGCAACGCTTGTTACGTAGAGGTTCCACATGTTGGCGTCGCTGATGCCATGGATACCGACATAGTATGTGCCAGACTCCTCGACAGAGATACCCTCGCCAACGAGTTCTTCGGGTTCTTCAGCATTGTTCAGGTCTGTGGGAGCGACAACCGGAATGGTCATGTCTTCAACAGCAGTGCCGTTACCCAGCTTCACCTCAATGCGCTCAGGATAGGTAGTGTTTCTAATCTTTGCACCAACAATCACGTTGTAAGCCTTGCCAGCCTCCAGATATACAGGAGGAGCGATGAGCCAGTCGTCCATAGCAGCAGCGGTGTTGTAGCCGCAAACAGCCATCTTGTTGGTCTCGTCATACTTCCAGGTTGTTTCGTCGCCGTTGGCATCGATGATCGTGAAGAGAGCCATGTCAGAGGCATTAGCAAAGTCAACTGTGAAGGGCACTTCGAGAGCGTCACCCAGCACAATTACATTAGAAACGGCCTCAGGAGCCTCGCCAGCCTTGTTCTTGGCTACAACAGCATAGCTGTAAGCAGACAGTTTTTCAACCTCGAGCTTCTCGCTGAACTCGGTGGCATTGATGTTCTCAGCCACGAGCGTCTTCTCAGCACCATTGCGATATACGTCATATACGACATCGAGAACGTCACCCTCGTGGGCACCATCCTTCACGGCATCCCATGTAACGGTGGCCATCTTGGTCTCCTCATCATATACGAGCTTCACTTCAGCAACTGCAACGGGAACGTCGCGACCTACCCATACAGAAGCGGCAGCCTTGCGGCTCTGTCCCCATGCGTTCTCGCAATAGACAGTCACGTTCTGGAATCCATCGGGCAGCTCAATGACAGTTGACTTGGTCTCACCAGCGGTGCAGGTACCACGAGTAATAATCTCGCCATTGCTCTCTACGACATATCCGAGAGCCTGCTTCTCGGGCAGATCCTCGCCACTTGCAGTGGTAGAGGGAGCCTGGAAGTGCAGATAGCTGTGCAGACCGTCGAAGCTAACAACGAAGTCTGTCGGCTTGTTGGGAGCCTTTGTGGGCTCTACATACGGAGCATTGACCAATGCAACATACTCTGCGATGCCAGGATAGGTGAAAGCCTTAGTGGCGGCGCCAGTCTCCAGGTCAATTGCGTAGACAACGCAATTAGCTGCCTGGTCGACAGACTGCCAGTAGAACGTACCAGTGCGCTGGTCAATCTCACCCGTCTGATAGTAAAAACCACCTTCAGCATTAGTGATACCAGTCACGCCAGTAGCGCCAACCTTTGTGTAAGCACCTGTAGCAGCGTCGATTTTGTAGAGGTCCATGTTGGTGTCAACACCATAGATGGCTCCGTCCTTTGTGATACCGAGGATCACGTAGTCGTACTTCTCCACATTGGGAGCGATGACGGTGCGGGTGCGGGTTGAGTAGTCCACCAGAGCGAAATCAACAGCTGAAACGTCTGCAGTGTAGAAGAAGCCATAGGTAAGACCATCTGGCGTAACGGCTACATCACAGGCAGCAGCGAGTGAACCGTCGTTGGTGTAATCGTAACTGAGTTCCTCACCAGTCTCAATATCAATCTGATAGAGGTCTGTGAAGATGAAGCCAAAGCTGGCATAGCTTGTGTCAAGGCTTGCACCGTACAACACACCGTCGATGAGACCAACACCGCTAGCGAAGCAGGCAGTGTTTTCAGCGAAGGTTGAGCTCTGAGAGAAGTCCGCTGTGTTGAACTTCACGAACTGGTTGGGATCTTCTTCACCCATGCCAGAATAGTAGATCAGTTCTGACAGGAAATCGGTTCCACCGAGAGCCAGTCTAGGCGACTGAGGAGCAAACGGAACGGGAGTGGCACTCTGCTTTTTCAAAAAGACAGGAGCCTTTCCTTTGTTCACTCGAGCACCAACGGCCTTTGTTGCCGACTTGTTCACGAGAGGCATAGCCAGGGTCTTGACCGTGGCAACCTTCTTGTTAGCTTGTTCGGCAGCCTTCGGGTCTTGTTTGGCCACTCGGCTTGAGCGAAGAGCAACGGGCAGCTTCTTCTGTGCAGAAGCGCCAGTTGGCCATGCCAGCAATGCAGCAAAGGCAATGGCCATCAATGAGTTGAATCTTTTACTCATACTGAATAGGTTTTAGAAATTAATGTAAAAATATAAAAATGAATCATTTTCAGCTATATAGTTACTACAAGTTGCGAATGCAAAAGTATAGAAATTTTCTTAAACAGCCAAAACTTTCATTATAAAATCTTTTATAAAAAGTGATTTTTCTTACTTATTTTCATCTTTTCAGGGTGTCTGCTTTTGTTTTTATGCATATCGAGGCAATGGCAACATTTGGTGTGTTCGCACACGATTGTTTGGGGGATTGTGACTTGCCGGGAGCTTGGGCACGAGTTTGGGAGTCTGGGAGTAAGGAGTCTGAACATTACTAATAATATAATAAGGAACGCGCGAACTTATAATAATAAATTAAGGTTACGATATAGCTGTTGGCACCTCCGCAACATTCAGAGAGGAATGAAGATTTGTATGCAGTTCTAAATGCGTGTTTTCATCTGTGCGCAGCCAATCCCCTCCCATCTCAGGGGAGGGGTAGGGGTGGGGTGAGCGTAAACCTTGTGCACGAAAGATTTGTACCCCACCCCTGCACCCCTGCCCTGAGATGGGACTACTCTTTATACACATCTGAAATAATCGGCCTGGAAGGCCAGCAGCAACCAGCCCAGGGCAACGCCCTGGGTACTATGGTCGTGTGTTACTAACGCCCTAGAAGGGCAAAAGCGTTTTCCAGATGAAGATAAACAATGCTTTTGCCCCTGTAGGGCGTACATTGGCGATAACATGATACCCAGGGCGCTGCCCTGGGCTAGTTGCTGCTGGCCCTTCGGGCCGTCTTCTCCGCTAACCATTGAAAGTGTTGCATTCGTTGCCAATTGTATTGCCTATACAAATGTGTATAAAGAGTAGTGAGATGGGAGGGGAGTGGCTACGCCAAAAAACTGGTAAACGATTCACGGGTATCTACGCCGGCTTATACGATGCCATCTGCTGTATTATTGCCATAATTGAAGTTTCGGTTGATCTAAAATTTTTGGAGTTTGGGAGTATAGGAGTTTGGGAGTTTAGACGATAGATGTTTTCGCGCTTGCCCCGTCCGCACAATAGTTACGGCGGGCGAGAATGCCAAAATAAAACGGCGAAAACGGTGGACGGGAGAAGGAAAAGCGGCAGAATGACGAAACAAAACCAATGGAATCGTTGAACAATTTCAATGGATTTGTTGAACGAAATCAATGGAATCGTCGAACGAAATCAATGGATTTGTTCCTTGAAACTGGCGGTTTTGCTCCGAGAAACTGACGAAATGACAGGCGAAGAACGGCAATTTACAGGGTTCCGGTCTTTGTCTTTCACCTGCGGCATTACATGAATATGCGCGCAAACACACGTTTGTTTCATGAAGAATTCAATTCCCGGAAAGGCGGAATCCTGAGGTTCTCTCGCTCGGAAATGCTCAAATAGATTTGGCATTTCGCTCACTTATTCGTACCTTTGCACCGACAATGTAAACGCACGACAGCCATGATAGCAAAGAAACTGACGGAGCTGATAGGCCAGACGCCGCTGCTCCAGCTGAACAAGTTCTCGAAGGCAATGGGCCTGATGACGCCAATTATTGCCAAAGTGGAGTTTTTCAACCCGGGCGGCAGCGTAAAAGACCGCATCGCCCTTGCCATGATTGAGGACGCCGAGGCGCAGGGCCTGCTCAAGCCTGGCGCCACTATCATTGAGCCCACAAGTGGCAACACCGGCGTGGGACTGGCACTGGTGAGCGCCGTGAAGGGCTATCACCTCATCCTGACCATGCCGGAAACCATGAGCATTGAGCGCCGCAACCTGGTGAAAGCCTACGGTGCTGAGGTGCGGCTGACGCCAGGAAAGGAAGGCATGACCGGCGCCATCAGGGCGGCCGAAGAGCTGCGCGACAGCATCGAGGGAGCGGTCATCCTGCAGCAGTTTGAGAATCCGGCCAACCCGCGCCGCCACTACGAGACGACGGGACAGGAGCTTTGGGAGCAGACAAACGGAGAGATTGACGTCTTCGTGGCCGGAGTGGGAACGGGCGGAACCGTCAGCGGCGTGGCCAAGGCCCTGAAGGAAAAGAACCCCAACATACGCATCGTGGCCGTGGAGCCCGACGCCAGTGCGGTGCTGAGCGGCGGAAAGAGCGGGCCCCACATGATACAGGGCATCGGCGCAGGCTTTGTTCCGAAGACCTATGACGGCGGACTTATCGACGAGGTCTTCCGCGTGGCCAACGACCAGGCCATCCTTACCAGCCGTCAGCTTGCGCAGCAAGAGGGCCTGCTGGTGGGCATATCGAGCGGTGCTGCCGCCTATGCCGCCGCGCAGATTGCAGCGCGCCCGGAGAACGACAGCAAGAATGTGGTGGCTCTGCTGCCCGACACTGGCGAGCGATATCTGTCGACCGTGCTCTACGCCTTCGACGAATATCCGCTTTGAGGGCATTGCAGTGACGCTGCCACATACCTTACAAAGGGAAGGAAGCAGGGCTTTTTTCCTTTCAAACCTTAGAAAAACAATCGCTTTACCACATTATCAAAGATGAAGAAAACGACTCTCCTAAGAAACCTCTTACTGGTGTTTTTCCTCATCGGTTTCACGTCCTGGGGGCGGGCCGATGAGTATATGGTGGACGAATATGAGATTCTCAGCGACCTCTCCGCCCTCAACGAGGACGACACCTACGTCATTCTGGGCTACCGCTCCCAAGACCTGGTGGGCAGCGAGGCGGCAGCCAAGGAGGGCTACATAAAGCGCGAGGTGCTGCCGGATACGAACTTCGACTACGACAACATGTCCTTCCGCGTGGTGCGCAATTCCAGCAGCTCCGGCCATCCGCAGGAGTTCAGGCTCGTGAGCGTGGCGGGAAAGGAGAACGTTTTCATGCTCCGCTTCCTCGACGAAGACAAGGCTTTGTACACCACAAAGGACAAGAGCCTGCTCATCAAGGGCAGTCCCGACGCCACCAAGACAGCTTTTCAGTGGAGCATCGGCAAGAGCAACAACTCCCCCACCCTGTATATCAAGAGCGAAGAGACTTCGAAGTACATCATGAAGATCTCCGTCGACGGCTTCACCGCCACCAAGTATTCGACCAGCGCGTCGTACTATGTGGGCGTGCTCTGCCGCAAGAAGCCCCGCACCGTCTCCATCGGAGCGTCGGGCTATATGGCCTACGTCACCACCTACGCCACCGATTTCAGCCAGACCCAGGGGCTCACCGCCTACAAGGTGACGGCCTTCTCGGCGAGAGGTGCCAGCATGGTGCCGGTGACAAAGGTGCCAGCTGAGACGGGCGTCATTCTCAAGGCCAGCCCGGGCAACCACACCATCTGCGAGGCCAGGTCGGCGGTCGGACCGCTACAGGACAACCTCCTTCTGCACGGAGAGGGCATCACCGGCGCCAGAACGCCGAAATATGTGGTGACCAACAAGGCCGGCAGCGGCGTGGGCTTCTACCGGGTTGCTGCCACCGATGACATCCCCGAGGGGACGCCCTATCTGCAGATGCCCGCCGGCAATGACCCGAAAGACTTCTATGGTTTCATCTTCCGAGGCGATGCTGTGCCCACGTCCGTGACGGCGATTTCCGGCGAGGACAGGACATCGGAGCCGTGGTTCAACCTGCAGGGACAGGCGGTCAGCCGTCCCACTCGCGGCATCTTCGTCAGACAAGGCAAGAAGACGATTAAACTGAGAACTGAGAACTGAAAACTGAGAGGTGTGATTACTTGCAGCCTAAGGCTACGTAGAAAAAAATAGTAATCATACCTCTCAGTTTTCAGTTCTCAGCTCTCATTTCGACATCCCCCTCGGGACTTGGGGGCTTCCTTCAGAACACATCCTCGTGTTCTCTCAGGAAGCGCACGCTTTGTTCTATGTGCGGGTACATCACCTCGTCGTCCTCGATGAACGGCACCACCTTGCGGTATTCCTCGTGCAGCCGTTCCAGCTTCTCCGATGAGCGCAGCGGGCGTCTGAACTCCAGTGCCTGAGCCGCGTTGAACAGCTCGATGGCCAGCACGCGCTCGGTGTTCTTGATGACGCGATAGAGCTTCGTGCCCGCGTTGGCTCCCATACTCACGTGGTCTTCCTGACCTTGCGACGTGGGAATACTGTCGGCCGAGCTGGGCATGCAGAGCGTCTTGCTCTGGCTCACAATGCTGGCTGCCGTGTACTGCGGTATCATAAAGCCGCTGTTCAGTCCCGGTCTTGCCACCAGGAACGAGGGCAGTCCGCGCGTGCCGCTCACCAGTTTGTAGGTGCGGCGCTCGGAGATGTTGCTCAGTTCGCACATGGCGATGCACAGGAAATCCATCGGCATGGCGATGGGTTCGCCGTGGAAATTGCCGGCCGAGATGATGAGGTCGTCGTCGGGACACACCGTCGGGTTGTCGGTCGTGGCGTTGATTTCAATGTCGACGATGCTCTTCACATAGCTCAAAGTGTCCTTCACGGCGCCGTGCACCTGCGGAATGCAGCGGAAGGAATAGGGGTCCTGCACGTTCACCTTTGGCTGTTGTATCAGCTCGCTTCCCTTGAGCAGCTCGTTCATGTGTGCCGCCGTGGCTATCTGGCCTTGGTGGGGGCGCACCATGTGCACGGCGATGTTGAACGGCTCGCGCCTGCCGTCGTAGGCCTCAAGCGACAATGCCGCGATGACATCGGCCTGGTTTGCCAGCCGCTTGGCGTGGATGAGCGACCACACGGCAAACGAACTCATGTTCTGCGTGCCGTTGAGCAGTGCCAGTCCTTCCTTGGAACCGAGGCGGATGGGCGTCCATCCCATGCGCCGGTTGATGTCTGCTCCGCTCATCCGTTCGCCGCGATACTCCACCTCGCCCAGTCCGACGAGCGGCAGACAGAGGTGGGCCAGCGGCACCAAGTCGCCCGAGGCACCCACCGAACCCTGCATGTAGACCACGGGATAGATGTCGTTGTTGAAGAAGTCGATGAGCCGTTCCACGGTGTCGAGCTTGCAGCCCGAGAATCCGTAGCTGAGCGACTGAATCTTCAGAAGCGTCATGATTTTCACGATGTCGTTGGGAACGCGGTCGCCCGTTCCACAGGCATGGCTCATCATCAGGTTTATCTGCAGCTGCGCCAGCTGGTCTTCGCCGATGCTGAACTTGCAGAGCGAGCCGAAGCCCGTCGTCACACCGTAGATGGGAACCTCGGAGTTGGCCACCTTGTTGTCGAGGTATTCGCGGCAGTGGACGATGCGCTGGCGCGTCTCGTCGCTCAGTTCCAGCTGGTAGTTGTTGCGGATGATTTCCTCTATCTTGTCCTGGGTCAGATGACCCGCACTTATCTTGTGTATCATTTGCGTGCTTGTTTGGTTTGCGGAAGCCATGGTTGCGGTCGCCTCCACGGCTTCCGTTGCGGTTTCGTTTTCTCAGTTCTCTACAGGTTGTCCAGTATTTCGTCGTCCACGAGGTTGGGCAATGTCACCTTCAATCCGGGAGTCTTCTCCATCTGTCGCTTGATGGCGTCCATCGAACCGCGGTTTCTTGCCCACGACCGGCGTGCAATTCCGTTGTTCACGTCCCAGAAAAGCATCTCGCGTATGTGGCGGTCGCTGTCGTCGGAGCCGTCAATCACCATGCCGAATCCTCCGTTGATGACCTCTCCCCAGCCAACGCCTCCGCCGTTGTGAATACTCACCCAGGTGGCACCACGGAAGGCGTCGCCGATGACGTTCTGCACAGCCATGTCGGCGCAGAACTGCGAACCGTCGTAGATGTTGGAGGTCTCCCGGAAGGGCGAATCGGTTCCGCTCACGTCGTGATGGTCGCGTCCGAGCACCACCGGCGCCTTGAGCTCACCGCGGCGGATGGCGTCGTTGAAGGCCAGGGCGATGCGTGTGCGACCTTCGCAATCGGCATAGAGGATGCGGGCCTGCGACCCTACCACCAGGTGATTGCGGCCTGCCTCGCGTATCCAATGGAGGTTGTCGGCCAGCTGTCCATGTATGTCGGCGGGCGAGGTCTTCGTCATTTCCTCGAGCACCTCTGCAGCCAGACGGTCGGTGACGGCCAGATCGGCAGGGTCGCCCGACGTGCAAACCCAGCGGAACGGGCCGAAGCCGTAGTCGAAGAACATCGGGCCCATGATGTCCTGCACGTAGCTCGGATAGCGGAAGGTTGTTAACTGAGAACTGAGAACTGAGAACTGAGAACTGCTGTCAGCCTTCTTTTCCTTTGCGGCAGTGACCTCTCCGTTCTCAGTTTTCAGTTCTCCGTTCTCAGTTTTCTTTTCTCCGTTCACAAACACGTCGGCACCTGCGCGGCCGGCTTCCAGCAGGAAGGCGTTGCCATAGTCGAAGAAATACATGCCGCGACTGGCCAGCCGGTTGATGGCGGCCACTTGTCGGCGCAGCGATGCCTGCACCTTCTGCTTGAACTGCTCAGGGTCTTCGGCCATCATCTGCTTCGATTCCTCGAGCGTAAGTCCCACGGGATAGTAGCCGCCGGCCCAGGGATTGTGGAGCGAAGTCTGGTCGCTGCCCAGGTCTACGTGCACATCCTCGTCGGCCAGGCGCTCCCATAGGTCCACCACGTTTCCAACGTAGGCCATCGACACCACCCGTTTCTCGGCCACGGCCTTGCGCACGGCGGGAATCAGCTCGTCGAGCGAGTCGTGCAGTTCGTCCACCCATCCCTGGTCAAAGCGCTTCTGCGCCGCCTTCGGGTTGATTTCTGCCGTCACGCTCACCACTCCGGCTATGTTGCCGGCCTTGGGCTGTGCGCCGCTCATTCCGCCGAGTCCGGCCGTTACAAACAGCTTCATGTGGTCGCCACCCACCTTGCGAGCGGCGTTCAGAACGGTGATGGTGGTGCCGTGGACAATGCCTTGCGGACCGATATACATATAAGAACCGGCGGTCATCTGTCCATACTGGCTCACGCCCATGGCGTTCATGCGCTCCCAGTCGTCGGGTTTCGAGTAGTTGGGAATCACCATTCCGTTGGTCACCACCACGCGCGGGGCGTTGGGATGCGACGGAAACAGACCCAGCGGATGGCCGCTGTACATCACGAGTGTCTGATTGTCGGTCATCTCCGACAGGTATTTCATCACCAGCCGATACTGCGCCCAGTTCTGGAAGATGGCGCCGTTGCCGCCATAGATGATGAGCTCGTGCGGGTGTTGTGCCACCCTGGGGTCGAGGTTGTTCTGTATCATCAGCATGATGGCGGCAGCCTGGCGCGAGCGGGCCGGATATTCGTCGATGGGCCTTGCCCGCATCTCGTAGGTCGGTCTGTAGCGATACATGTAGATGCGCCCGTATTTTCGCAGTTCTTCGGCGAATTCCGGCGCCAGCTGGGCGTGGAGTTCGCGCGGGAAATAGCGCAGGGCGTTGCGCAGAGCCAGCCGTTTCTGCTCTGTCGTCAGTATGTCCTTGCGCTTGGGTGCGTGGTTGATGTCGGGGTCGTAGGGGCGCGCTTCGGGCAGCGTTGCCGGTATGCCCTGGCGTATTTCTTGCTGGAATTGTTCTGTTGTCATGGCTTTCATTCTTTGGGTTTTTGTTTTCTTTGTTTCGCGATTGCTATGTTTTAGGATTTCAGGATTTGCAATAGCCTCAGGGGTTTCAGACGTTGTTCTTCTTTGCATCCATTCCCTTTTGTAAGGCTTTCCCCTATCGTCTGCAACTCCTGTAACTCCTGCAACTCCTGTAACTCCTTACGTCACAGCTTCTCCTCCACCGTCCTGATGATTTCCTTCTCCTCGCTGTCGGCCTTCTTCATGAGGTCTTCGGCCTCGGCAATGAGCGCTTCGGCCTTCTCGCGGTCCTTCAGCTGGGCGGCGTTTATCTTGACATTGAGTCCTGCACCCATCACGGCGGCGCGGGCAGCCAGTGCTCCTACGCCGGCATCGCTGACGCTGGCGGGGTTGCCTTCCACTGCCATGGCACGGCAGATGTCCATGGTCTGCAGCGCCGTCTTCATGGTCTGCAGGGGCACCTCGGCCGCATAGAGCGTGGCTTCCTGTATGGCCTGCGAGCGTGCGGCCTTGTCCTCGTCGGTCTTCTTGGGCAGTGCGAAGGCCGCCATGATGCGGTTGAAGGCGTCGGTGTCCCTGTCCACCAGCTGCAGCAGCTGCGTCATGAGTGCCTGACCGCGGTCGGCCCACTGCGCAAACTCGGGGCAGCGCTCGTCCCAGCCTGCCTTGTGGCTCGACAGATTGGCCACCATCGTGCCCAGCGCGGCGGCCAGTGCGCCCATGTAGGCCGCTATGGTGCCGCCGCCGGGAGCCGGACTCTCGCGCGACGTCTCCTCGGCAAAGGCCTTCACCGTCAGGTCTACCAGCCGTGCCTTCTGCTGTTCTTCGCTGTCCTCCAGCATGTATTCAATCACCTTCTCGCGCGGATTGAACGGCTTCAGGTCGTCCAGTCCCATCGACTTCACGGCAATCTTGATGATGTCTTCCTCGGGAATGCCCGTCGAGCGGTTCTGCTTCTGCAGGAAGTAGCGGCCGGCGTCGATGAGTGTCTTCTTCGGAATGAGACCCACTATCTCGGTGCCCGTCACGCGGATGCCCCGCAACTGGGCGCAGCGGCACACCTCGTCGAAGGCCACATGAAGGGGCGTTACGTTGAGGTTGGTCATGTTCATCGACACCTGGGCAATGCCATATTCGTCGATATACCAGCCAATGGCCTTGGTGCATTTCAGCGTGCCCGGCTGCATGATGACGTTTCCGTCGGCATCGCGCTTGGGCTTGCCCGTGATGGGATGTCCCTCGCGAACAGGGCGGCCTTTCTCTCTTACGTCGAAGGCGATGGCGTTGGCACGGCGCGTCGACGTGGTGTTCAGGTTGTAGTTCACGGCGATGAGGAAGTCGCGCGCGCCGACGGCGGTGCATCCCGTGCGCAGGATGTGGCCCATGTGTTCCTCCACCGGTGTGGGCATGAAGTCGGGTTCCTTGCCCTTCGTGGTGAGCTTTTCCTGCAGGGCCTCATATTCTCCCTCGCGGCAGACGGCCAGGTTGCGGCGCTCCTCGGTGAAGGCGGCGGCCTCGTAGCAGTAGCACGGCACGGCCAGCTCCGTGGCGATGCGCTCGGCCAGCTGTCGCGCCAGTGCGGCACATTCCTCAAGGGTGATGCCGCTAACGGGTATCAGCGGCAGCACGTCGGTGGCGCCCATGCGCGGATGGGCTCCCTTATGGTGGCGCATGTCTATCAGTTCTGCGGCACGCCTGACGCCCTGAAAGGCGGCCTCAACCACTGCCGACGGCTCGCCGACAAACGTAACCACCGTGCGGTTGGTGGCCTCACCGGGGTCTACATCGAGCAGACGAACGCCGCCCGAATGCTCAATGGCATCGGTGATTTGTTTCACAACACCCATGTCGCGCCCCTCACTGAAGTTGGGCACGCACTCAATAATCTGTCTTTCTTTTGTCTGCATTTTTCAGGTTCTCGATTGTCTAACGTTAATAGATTCTACGTTGCAAAGGTACAAATAAGTGGGCGAACCACCAAATATATTACGCTCAACTTTTCCGCAACTCACCATCATACCGCGCTAATGCGTCAATATCAACGGCCTAATGCTGCGGTTTTGCTCCGCCATTCTGGCAGATTGCAGAAACAAATCCAATGATTTCGTTCAACGATTCCATTGATTTCGTTCAACAATTCCATTGAGATTGTTCAACGAATCCATTGGATTTGTTTCGTTTTTCTGCCGTCTTTCTTCCAAAAATCTGCCATCTTTCCTGCTTTTATTTGGCGTCTTTTCTGCACTAAACCGACTGTTCCACCGCCCCACATTATTAATATAAAGGTGCGATGAAGCCACTCCATTGCCCCCATCTCCCCAATACGCCGCGACACAATAAGTGTATGAATGACAGTCTTTTACGCAAACGTTTTCTGTAAAAAATTAAAAAAAAACAATTCCCCAGCCAAATCTTTAAATAAAAATCAGTACCTTTGTCCCAATATTGCGGAATACGCCCGTCTGGAAACTTACAAAATAAATAATAACTAATAATTAAATTTATGAAGAAAATTTTTACTTTACTTGCATTCGTGCTTGCAACCGTGAGTTCGTATGCCGTGTCAACAGAGACTGTCTTCAACTGGCAGTCTGACGGTGCAACTACAACTCTTGAAAAAGCTCTCACTGCAACAGGAGGAACAGCAACGTTCTTTGGAACAGCCTCTCCAAGCACTGAAAGTGTGGGCTATAACACTGCCGTTACCGACGAAGAATTGAAAGCAACGGGCAACAAAGCTCATAAACTTGGCACAAACACCTTGTACCTGGAGCTCAAGCTTTCATCGGGAACCTTCAAGGCTGGCGATGTCATTCAGATTTGCGGCTACAATGCTTTCCGTGTTGGTACAGGTGTCACAGACAACAGGGCTGATACGGATATCGCAGCTTCTCTTGCAACGGGTACTGGTAAGGCAGATTACAATGTAGGAAGTGTGACCCTTCCTGACGATTTTGAAGAGACAAACGTCATCTATATCAGCCGTGCCAATGGCAGCGGTACGGGTGTTGCCGCCGTTAAGGTGACGCGCGAAGTGCTTGGCGCCGATGATCCCGTGGTTGAAGTGAGTCCCACAACCCTTTCTTTGGTTGCAACCATCGACGAACCCAGTGTTTCTGGCACATTCCAGATTACAGGAAGCAACATGTTCGATGTAGGAACGGTGAACGTTTCATGCGATGACACGAACCTGAGTCTTTCAGACATTGCAATTCCTGTAACAGCACAAGGTACTGTTGACCAGAGCATCACTGTCAGCTACAATCCCACAGTGAACGCTGACCCGACGACGGCTGAAATCATAATTACTGCCGGTAGCATCACCAAGAAAGTCACTGTTTCCTATTCTGCCCTTGTAAAGAAGGCAACCCCGACAAACGTTACAGGCGACATCACATGGGATATTGAGAACGGCATAACAGGTGATGCAGACGTCGCTTCTCCAACAGAAGAAATTTATGCTAATCTGCTTGGTCTCACATTCGCCGACGATTTTGACGCTACTTCGCTCTATGTGACAGCAAATGATTATGCATGGCGAAAGTCTAATCAGTGTGCACAGGCTTGTACTTTGAAGTTTATAACAGAGGTCCCCGGAACGATAACCGTAACATTCTCCAATACTGGCGGTTCCAATAAAGAGCGCTGGGTGAAAGTGACTGATGCAAATGGAGAGCAGACAGGAACTGTTGAGGCTGTAGGAACGACTCACATGACTGAAAGCTTTGATGTGGCTGCCGGTACAGTTTCCATCACAGGAACAGGTGCTCTTCGTTTCTTCAAGATTGAATTTGTGAAGGCCAATGGTGTCTCCGTTACTATTCCTGCCTCTGGCTACGCCACTCTTTGCAGCTCCAACGACGTGGTTTCCAACGGTGAGTGCTACAAGGCCACGAAGCTGGTGAACGGTGTTGTGACCATCGTTCCCGTGCAGGGTGTCATTCCTGCTAGCACTGGCATCATCGTGAAAGGCGAGGCTGGCACCGTGACACTTCCCATTGCAACGGAAGGTACTACTGCAGCCGACCTCGAAGGCAACAAGATGGTGGGTGTGCTCGCAGACACCGACATGACGGGCAAGAGCTGCTACATCCTGAGCGACGGCGCATTCTGGCCCTGCAGCGGTGGCACACTGGCTGCTGGCAAGGCTTACCTTGACATCGCTCCGACATCGGGCGCCAAGGCCATCGAGATTGATGTGGACGGCCAAGAGACTGCCATCAGCACCGTGAACGCTGAGCAGCTGAACGGCAACATCTACACCATCAACGGCGTGCAGGTGAAGAACGCCCAGCAGAAGGGCATCTACATCATCAACGGAAAGAAGGTGGTGAAGTAATATAATAGGTTATAAAAACAAGAAAGGAAACAGAAATGAAAACATATAGCAAGCCCGAAATAAAGGTAAGAGTGCTCCTCATGCAGAACCTGATGGCTGCATCGGAAGGCCTGGAAGCTAAGACCGAAGGCAAAGACGCAGCAAACGCCGATGCCAAGGAAAACAGCGGCATCAGCTGGGACAGCTTCATTGAAGAATAAGACTCGACAACTCAAAGGCAGGCGGCGAACAAGCTCGCCACCTGCCTTTATCTTTTTTATCCTACTAAAGACAATTATTAATTTACTAAAACTAAAAGCTTATGAAGAAATTATTTACATTGTTAAGCCTTCTCATGCTTAGCGTGGGATGGGCAAGTGCCGGAGAGACTCACAAAATCTCTTTTAATGGTGCAAATGCATTCTATGTGAATGGAACGGCTGTCGACGGCCCAGACATCTTCTCTTGGAATTCAGCCAAGCACAATTTCAACAACAAGTTCAATGGTGCCAGCTATGATGGCATCGATTATACTAATGGCCTCAAAATGGAAGGTGCTACAAATGTGTCATTCCAAAGCACCGCGAAGAGCAATGTGACAATCGTGCAGTCCACATGGAGCAGTAACACCCTCAAATTTGATGGTGAAGAACTGGCAGTGAGCGATGCCACGCCTGAGACGGGATGCCGCATCTATACGATAGAAGATGTGGCAGCTGGAACGCATAGCATAACCCGTGGCAGCGGTGAGAGTGGTGTGTTCTGCATCATCGTGGAGTACACCGAGACAGCTAAGCCGAAGTTGAACTCACCCGAGATCACCTATGATGATGTTTCAGGTGAGGTTACTATCAATACTGTGGTTAACGCCACATCTTATTATTATACGACAGACGGAACGATACCTTCTTCTACAAGCAATGTGTACGAAGGACCGTTTGTGGTTAGCCACGGAACCGTTATAAAGGCTGTCGCCTCAGACAACAACGTCAGCTTTGCCGACTCAGATCCAACGGAGCTGCAAGTGCTTCTCGATCTAGATGAGGTGGAAGATCCGGCTATCAATGTGCTGAATGGAACTTTCTTTATTCAGTCCGACGTGGCAGGTACAACTCTTGAATACCGCATCGGCAACGGCTCTTGGGAAACCTTCACGCGTGCAATTACGCTGACTGAAGACGCCACGGTGTATGCCCGCGCTTTATATCCTTATAATGACAAGGTGTCAGGCGTGACGTCCGAATATGTGTCTGTCATCCCCCAGCCCAGTGGAACCACCACCGTCTGGCTGACCTACGAAGAAGGCACCGGCGACAGCAACACCTGGACCAATAGCGACGGCTACGAGCTGACCATCACAGGAAACGCAGATAAGAAATGGAGCGCCGGCAACGCTATCACGGTCAACGGACAGGAACTCTCCTCATTCAAACTGTCCAACGGAGCCCAGAACACGCTGGTGATTCCCGATGGCGTAGTGGTGAAGCGTGCCACATTCTACAGCTATGTCAATATAAATGAGAATCCCCGTACCACTGGATGGAAGGAGATGAACGGCATTCAGTATGAAGTAGGCAAAGTGCCTATGGGTTCATTGTCAGATGGTAGCGACCCCGACATTCGCGTTTTCGATATGGACAATGCCACGGGCTCGTTCACCTTTACCAACACTGGCGAGCAGATTTGCTTCGTAATAGCCCTCGACGTGACTGGTGCCGAGACCCGTCCGGCTTCCTCTCCCAAGCTCTATGACTTTACGAAGGAGCTGAGCCAGAACGATATTGACAACTTCACAGCCGATGAAAAGTGGACTGTTTCTGAAGATGGCAAGACGTATGAACTGACTAGTCTCATCTATGACCGTAATGTTTATGGTCCGCTGATGGCCAACGGATCTAAGATTGAGATGACCGACGGTCTGCTCTTCACCCGCGACAATTCAGAAGGTCTGGCCAAGGGTATCAAGTTCAACAATAAGAAGAACCTGAGCCTCATCAATGGCGCCATTATCATTTCCCTGCCTGAGACAGCAAAGGATGACGTCATCCGCATTCGCATGGAATCCAGCGACGATACAGGTGCAGAGACAACCTTCACCGTGACCAACGGCGATGTGGCCTCACTTGTAACCGTCGACAAGCAGGACTTTGAGTTCAAGGTGGTGCGCGATGCTGCCACGAAACTGAAGACCTCTGGCAAGGTTAACATCTTCCAGATAGCCATCAACAAGGAGCTTCCCGCTGAGACGGACGGCGCTGCCACCGCTATTCAGGAGGTGCAGACCGCTCAGGAAGGCGGGGCTGCCTACAACCTGGCAGGCCAGCGTGTGGCTAACGGCTTCAAGGGTGTTGTCGTGAAGGACGGCAAGAAGATGCTTGTGAAGTAAACGCTCCCATTCAAACATACTGAAAAAACTGAACGGCGACCCGAGGGGCCGCCGTTCTTTTTTGCTGCCTACTTGTCGTAGGCGTGCACCGGATAGTCAATGGTGAAGTGGAGCCCTCGGCTCTCCTTTCGCTCCAGGGCGAAGCGTGTGATGAGGTAGCCCACGTTGATCATGTTGCGCAGTTCGCAGATGTCGCGGCTGGCCTTCACGCGCTTGAAGAGGTTCTCGGTTTCTTCGTAGAGCATGTCGAGACGGTCCCAGGCGCGTTTCAGACGGAGGTCGCTGCGCACGATGCCCACATAGTTGGACATGATCTCGCCCACTTCCTTCACCGACTGTGTGATGAGCACCTGCTCTTCGTTTGTCATGGTGCCCTCATCATTCCATTCTGGCACCTTGTCGTTGTAGTCATAGAGGTCCACATGTTCCAGAGAGTGGCGGGCAGCGGCGTCAGCATAGACCACGGCCTCTATCAGCGAATTGGAGGCCAGACGGTTTCCGCCGTGCAGTCCGGTGCACGAACACTCGCCGATGGCATACAGACGCTCGATGCTGCTGCAGCCGTTCAGGTCCACCTTGATGCCGCCGCACATGTAGTGAGCTGCCGGACGAACGGGTATATAGTCGGTAGTGATGTCGATGCCCATCGACAGGCACTTCTGGTAAATGTTCGGGAAATGGTGGCGCGTTTCGGCAGGATCCTTGTGCGTGACGTCCAGACAGACGTGGTCCAGACCATGAATCTTCATCTCCTTGTCTATGGCGCGCGCCACGATGTCGCGCGGTGCCAACGAGAGCCGCTCGTCGTATTTCTCCATGAACGACTGTCCGTTTGGCAGGCGCAGAATGCCGCCATAGCCGCGCATGGCCTCGGTGATGAGGAAGGCGGGATGCGTCTCTCCGGGCGAATAGAGTGCCGTGGGATGGAACTGAACGAACTCCATGTCCTGCACGGTTCCCTTGGCACGATAGACCATGGCCTCTCCGTCGCCCGTGGCGATAATGGGGTTTGTGGTGGTCTGATAGACAGCTCCGCAGCCGCCGGTGCACATCAGCGTCACCTTGGAAAGGTAGGTATCCACCTTCTGTGTGTCGGGATTGAGCACATAGGCTCCATAACAATAGATGTAAGGCGTGCGCCTTGTCACCTTGGCTCCGAGGTGATGCTGGGTGATAATCTCCACGGCGAAGTGGTTTTCCTTGACCTCAATGTCGGGACAGGCCCTCACTGCGGCCATGAGTCCGCGCTGAATCTCGGCACCTGTATCGTCGGCATGGTGGAGGATTCTGAACTCCGAGTGTCCGCCTTCCCGGTGAAGATCGAACGAGCCGTCTTCCTTTCTGTCGAAGTTAACGCCCCAGTTCACGAGCTCCTTAATCTGTTCCGGCGCCTGTCTTACCACCTGTTCCACTGCCTGTCGGTCGCTGATGTAGTCGCCGGCAATCATCGTGTCCTCAATGTGTTTGTCGAAATCGTCAACGGCCAGATTGGTGACGCTGGCCACGCCGCCCTGTGCAAACGAGGTGTTGGCCTCGTCGAGGCTGGTCTTGCAAATCATGCAAACCTTTCCTTTCTTTTCGCGCGCCACTTTCAGCGCGTAGCTCATTCCGGCGACGCCTGCGCCGATGATGAGGAAGTCGTATTTGTATATCATAGGAATAAAGCTTAATATTCAACGTTCTCAAGCTCTGGAGTCTGGGAGTGTAGGGGCAGTTCAGCGTATCCATCCGCTGTGGAGTACGGACAACACAGCATGTGCAATGCCTGTGTCAACGGGCGGATACGCTGATCCGCCCCTACAATTGTCTACGCTCCAGCGGCCAAAGCCGTGAAAGCTCCTAAGCGCCTAAACTCCTTTGTATCTGTTTCTTTCTTCAGTCATTCTCCTTCGTGACGAACCACGCTCCGAGAAGCACGAGCACTGCGGCCACCGGTTTGTCCCACGTCAGCACGTCCTGTCCGATGGCAATAGCGATAAGCGATGCCACCACCGGCTGTATGTTGGTGTAGATGCTGACGGTGGTTGCCTTCAGGTATTGCATGGCATAGGGAATCATGAAATAGCCGAGCACGGTGGCAAACACCACGATGAAGAGCATGGCCAGCGCCCCGTCCCATCCGAACTGTCCGCCGTAGAGCGCCGTCTGCGGGAACTCATTCCACGAGAAAGGCAGCACGGCAATGGTGGAGACGAGGAAAATCCACTTCATCTGTGTCACCGCGGTGTATTTCTGCGACACCTTTCTTGTGATGAGCAGATAGACCACCCAGGTGAGCACGCTCAGCAAGGCCAGCGTGATGCCCAGTAGGTCGTTGCTGCCGGCTCCGGCCTGCCATCCCACGAACACCATCAGCGCAGCACCGGCAAAGGCCAGCACGGTGCCCAGCGACTTGAGCCGCGTGATGCCCTCGCCCAGGAAAAGCGCCGCCATGAGCAGCGTAACGATGGGCGTCAGGGTGGCAATGAGCGAGAAGTAGACCGGCGTGGTGAACTGCAGGGCCCACGCCGTGAGCGTCTGCGAGATGACGAAGCCCGTCAGGCCGCCTGCCATGATGACCAGCAGGTCGCGGCGCTCCACGTGTTCCTTGGGAAGGAACCAGCTCACCACCCAGAAGATAATGGTGGCGCCCAGACAGCGCGATGCCATGTACGTCATCGGCGTCACCCACTCGTCGAGCAGGAACTTTGTCACCGGCACACCGAGGCCGAAGATGACGTTCGCCAGCAGGATGGCCGCATGCGCACTGTAGGTTTTCTTGTCGTTCATATTCTTTCATCAGTTGTTTCAATGTGCAAAAATACACATTCTTTCGCATACGGCCAAACGCAGTGTTGTTTTTATTCAAAAAAAACACGCTGACGGGGAGGAGAGAAACTGCTTACACCCGCTCCTGCGCCGACGTTTTCTTGCCACGGACTATCACGGACTGACTCGGTTCTTCATACGTTGGTTTGCTGAACAAAGGAGCGCCACAGAACGGCAGCTTGGCGGCAGGAAAAAGTCAATGTTGGTCCGTCGTCTACCGCGTAGAGGCAATTCCGAGTCAGTCCGTGGTCGTCCGTGGCCAACGAAACTGCTCTTACCACTGACTATCACGGACTAACTTGGCAGAGCCACTGGCGCCTCAGCCGCGACGGAAAGGAACTCCGGCAGATCGGCCGGTCGGGCCGCGGTCCCGGCGAGTACCTGGCCGTCGAGGACATCTG
>JAFWQE010000092.1 GCA_017509155.1 Prevotella sp. | reverse complement strand
ATCTTGCGCGAGCGGAAATCCATGTTGCGGTAGAACAGCGACACGTTGTGTGTCATCATGCCCCGTATGTCGTCATTGCCGCCCAGGTTGGTGATGAGCGGATTGGTGTTGTCGCGGTAGGGAATGAAGTCGATCATTGCGGGTGCCTGCTGCTTCATGTTATACTCCAACTGCAGCAGCCACACGTTGGGGCGCTCGTAGTTGATGCGCATCTGAGGCTCGACGAAGGCGAACCGCTTGTTGAGGCAGGTGTCGATGATGTTGCGCTCGTAATCTAGCTGGTGGCGCTCCAATCGCAACAAAGTGTTGGCAGAAATGTTGATGCGACGGCCTGACTTAAGTTGTCTAAACAGGGTGAGACCCATACGGGGCGTGCCCGTCAGGGTGCGCTGCGTGGAATGGTAGGAGTTGATGGCGTCGAGCACCTGCAAGGTCTGGCTCACCGAGTCGCTCACGAAATAGAGCAGGCGGGGCGCATGGTCGTACTTCATGTCGAAGGTGAACGACGGCGTGAGCGTGAGCATCCATCCGGCCACGTCGCTCCACGTCACGGGACAGTCCACTGAGGCCGACCCGCTGGCCCTGCGCACCGGGGCGGAGCCATATGTGCGGCGCTCGATGTCGGGTGTCTGGGATGCCTGATAGAACCGAACGTCGTTTCTCTCCGTTGTCCGTGTGTGTCCGTCAGCGAAATTTCCACTCAGGTTGAGGTGAAGCACGTCGCCCAGTTCCGACAGCTTGAACGAGGCGCTGGCCTCCAAGCCACCATTCCACATATAGCCGTTGATGTGACGCTGGATGGCCTGCGTCGAGATGAGGTGCGGCTGCTGACTGAAGGGACGGTCGGATATGAAAAAGATGCTGTCGATGACTGAGCCGTTCTGCTCGTCGATGGGTGCGGAGAGTTCGGCCAGCCACGACTCGGCATCCGAGCGGTTGTCTGTATATTCCACTTTCGGTTTCAGCATCGCATGGAATCCGCTGCCGGGACGTTTCAGTTCCAGCGAGTGGCGAGTGACGACGTGCGTGTTCCTGGCTTCGTCCTGGGCACGCAGACGCGAGTATGTGTCGTCCGTGGTGAGGAAGCGCACCGACGACTGTCGTGTCCGTATGTCCTGGTTGTTATAATCCACTGACACCTCGCCCTCGTAGTTGAAGCGGCGCTGGCGGTCGTCGATGGTGTGCATGAGTCCTGCCGACGTGTAGGTGGACGGAACGGTGAGTTCGTACAGGTTGCTCCACTGTCCCGAGGTGCCGGGCGTGGAGGCATCGTTGATATTGTTAGAGTTGATAAACGCCACCGATCGAGTGTAGTTGGAGAAGCGCAGGCCGAACAGCTTGGCGCGGTAGCGGTTGTCGGTGCCCATGCCCACGTCGGCGTTCACCGACCAGCCGAACGAATAGATGCGCTTCAGCCCCACGTCCATCACCAGCTCCTTCTCTCGGTTGTTCAGCCGCTGTATGCCCAGGGCCACGTCGCTGTCCGACTCGCGGCGATAGACCTTCACCTTGTCAACCATGTAGGCGGGCAGGTTGTCGAGTGCAATCTTGGGATTGCCACGGAAGAAATTCCTGCCATTGACGAGCAGGTTGTCCACAAACTCGCCGTTCACATAGATGCGACCGCCCTTCAGTTCCACGCCAGGCAACTGGCGCACCAGCGCGTCGAGCATCGAACCGTTGGCTAGTTCAAAGGCATCGGCATTATAGACCACGGTGTCGCCACGCATCACCATCTTTATTTTAGATGCCGTCACCACCACTTCATCCAGAATCTTGCCCTCTATGAAGTCTTCGGCAATGTTCTTTGGCCGCTTGCGCAATTTGACGGGGTCAAGCGTGATGCGCGGGCGGCGGTGGCGGCTGAAGTTCAGACGGATATGGCGACCCACGGGCTGATAACGCGGATGAGCGTAGCTGACGATGTAGTCGCCCCCTTCGGGCAGGTTGATACGCCAGCCCCAACCTGCGTTATGTGTGCTGCCAACAAGACTGGTGCTATCGGCATTCCACACCATCACGACACAACTGTCAACGGCCTCGCCCGTGAAACTGTCAACGACCGAGCCTGACAGCGTGAACGTCTGAGCCCCTACCGAAGTGACGGCAAGGGCGATGAGAATGGTGATGAATTGCCTTTTCATTACTTTTCTATGATTTAGTGTTTCTGTGCCTTTTGTTTATCGTCTACGTAGTCCAATAGTTCCCTGATCTCTTCTTGGGTGAGATCGTTAGTATATAACATATGGTGGACGCCGGGGAAGTGGCGCCACAGGAAACGACGGATGGATGCTTTATTTATCATAGTATTCCCTTTAAAATTCATTTGTTGGCCACTGAACAACCGCCCAAACGATGAGGTGATGATTTCCAAATCTATGTTCTTTTCATTTTATTCTTTCATTTTTAATCTTCGCCCAGCCGTCCTCATAGCCATCCTTCTGCACCCGCACCAGGTAGTTGCCGGGCTTTCCAGACATGCCGATGTAATATATGGTGGATACGTGAATGGAATCGTTTCCAATCTCATGGACTTGCGGATAGCACTCCACCATCGTGCTGTCATCGCGCATCAGCGTGACCTTGCAGCCGAAGAGGCCGCGCTCCAGGAAGCCGTCCTGCACGCCGCCTTGCAGCACCACGCCTGAACCCTGCCCCATTGCGGAAATGGCGACAAAGGTGAGAATGATGGTGAT
>JAFWQE010000091.1 GCA_017509155.1 Prevotella sp. | reverse complement strand
TTGGGAGTTTGGGAGTTTAGGAGTTTGGACAATAGTGAATTTGCGGTGTCCCCGCAACAAGTATCGTCTAAACTCCAGCGGCTGAAAGCCGCGGAAACTCCCAAACTCCTAAACTCCCCAAACATGCGGAACTTGAATAATAATGTATAATAGGTATATAAAAAGACCTCTCTATAGCAGCTGCGCATTGTGTTTCCATCATTTTCATATAGTAAGTTGAGACTAACAAAACAACATGTTCTTTCGCCCTTTTGGGGTTTGGGCACAGTAGGTTGTCATGACCTGGGGCTGACACCCCTGTCTGTCATCTATCGCACCTTCGGTGCTTTTCCCCCGGACACTAATTGATAAGTAACTATCCATGTGTTTACCCCCAAAGGTCTTGACTTGGGGTCGGAATTGTTGTACCTTTGCATCGTCAAACAGAACGAGGCACACCGGAAATGAGCGCTCAGGTGCTGAGGGATGCGAGACAGAGAGTGTTACCTTATTTATTTACTATTAAAAACAAAGAAAGGAAAAGAATTATGTCAGTGTTTTACAAGTTGACTCAAAACAAGATTGCTAACAGCAAGTCTAACGGTAAGTGGTTTGCCCACGCAGCTATTGTGGGAAGTGTTGGTCTGAAGGAGATGGCCGATCTGATTCAGCGCAACTGCTCGATGAAGCGCTCGGACGTGAATGCGGTGCTTACGGAGCTGCCCGAGGTGATGCGCGACCTGATGCAGAAGGGCTACCGCGTGAACGTGAACGGCCTGGGTGCGTTCAAGTTCCAGGTGTACTCTGAGGGTACCGACAGCGTGAGCGAGTTCAACGCCCTGAAGCACATCAACCGTGTGAAGGTGGTGTTCATGCCCGAGAGTGACTACGACAGGGCAACCGGTTCGCGTCCGAAGTATCTGACTCAGGGCATCAGCTTCACCGATATCAACAGTCTGGCCGCCAAGGATGCCCTCGACAAGAAGGCTGAAGAGCAGGCCGA
Organism: Prevotella sp.; assembly: GCA_017509155.1. Lineage (GTDB taxonomy): Bacteria > Bacteroidota > Bacteroidia > Bacteroidales > Bacteroidaceae > Prevotella. Next base: position 10,840 of record JAFWQE010000091.1, on the reverse strand, counting down.
GCAGGACGACGTGGAGCCTTAAGCAACGCGAGTGAGCATGCGCCTGGGTGGTAGACGGACCACGACGATAGTGGCTTCCGGGCCATAACAGGCGAACAAGAAAAGGACAGAAACAATCACAATTATGATAATCACCATGGCACAGGGAACCATCCCGGCTGCATCAGTATTAAAATAATAATGGCAGTTTCTGTCCTTTTTCTATGTATTGTAGAAGACACGCTGTAGAAAAGAGCGAGAACCTTGCGCGATTTCATTTCTTTTTTGTACTTTTGCAGCCGACAATGGGTATGCAGGTGAGACACCCTTGTATCCATGCAACGTGGTGAAACAACTGTTTGCCACACAGAAGACGTCAACGTGGAGGGCGAATGTCCTCGTCGGCCACAGATGCACACGGATACGCTTATAATCAATCAAATATCAAAGGGAAACATTGAGACTATACAACAAAACTGATTACGACATCCGACAGCTTCAGCAGAAGATCCTGGGCAACCTGGAAGTCTTCGACCGGGTTTGTCGTGAGCATGGGCTGCACTACTACTTAGTGGCTGGCACCATGCTGGGAGCCGTGCGCCACAAAGGGTTCATCCCCTGGGACGACGACATCGACGTGGGCATGCCGCGTCCGGACTACGAGCTTTTCGTGGCTCATGCCGATGAGTGGCTGCCCGCTCCCTACGAGTTTATCTGCACCGAGCGCGACAGTGCCTACCCCTACCCTTTCGGCAAGGTGACAGACAGTTCGACAACCGTGTGGGAACGGCCCGACTTCAAGTATCTGGAAGGCGTCTACATCGACGTCTTTCCCATCGACGGCGCGCCGACAGACAAGGACGGGCAGCGCCGCCACTTCCGCCGCTACAAGCCGTGGCGACACCTGCTCTTCATGCGTGGACGCGACCCATTCAAGCATGGACATGGGCCGCGATCATGGTGGCCGTGGCTCATTCACAAGGTGTTCTCACTGAGAGACCTTCAGAAGCGCGTCAGGAAGTTTATGACAAAATATGATTACGAGAAGTCGGATTGGTTGATAGACTACGACTTCGGGATGCTGGGGTTCTTCAGGAAAGAGGTGTTCGGCACGCCTACGCCCTGCACCTTCGAGGGCAGGCAGTTTTTCGGCGTTGAACACCCCGACGAATATCTCTCTGGCGTCTATGGCGACTACATGCAGCTGCCACCTGAGGAGAAACGCATCCAGCACCACTTCTACCGACTGGACCTGAACCGGCCCTGGCGCGAGAATAAGGAAGTGAGGGACGAGATGGAGAGGTAGTCAGCGGCTGCGAAGATCGCTGGCTGTCAATTGAAGGATGGCTTTTCCGATTCGTACGGAAGAGTCATCTTTTCCTTTCACTACGCGCTGAGAGTTGAGGTCGTAGGCATGGAAGTCTGTGGAGTCGATGACAGCGAAACCGTCGGAATGGGTGTGCATGGCGAAGGGGCGCACGTATAGGGGACTGAAGATGTCGCGGCTGAAGGGATAGTCATCGTGACTGATGCCCAGCTGGGAGAGCAAGGTGGCGGCAAGGTCGCTCTGCGTGCAGAAGGTGTCGATGCGACGAGGTCCCCTGATGGCACCGCCAGTCCAGAGCATGGGGATATGTGAGCGCAACGGAGTGGTCTCGTCGATGTCCTGGTATTTGATGCCGTGGTCGGGAAGGATGATGACCAGCGTGTTGTCCCATTGTGGTGACTGGCGCAGACGCTCGATGAAACGGCCGAGGCAGAGGTCGAGATAGTAGAAGGAGTTGAGTACCTCATCCTCGAATTTGGTGGGCATGGGAACTGTCCAGGGCTCGTGGCTGCTGAGGGTGAGGAGGGTGGTGAAGGATGGGTGGTGGGTAGTGGGTGATGGGTGGTGGTGGTTACTGCTGACGACCTGGAAGAGTCTGTCAAAAGCGATGCTGTCGCAGACTCCCCATTTGGAGGAGCCTCGCTGGGCGGCGGTGAAGTCGTCTTCGGAGATGATGGTCTGCGTTCCCGTGTCGAGCAGGTAGCCGCGGGTGTTGGTGAAGTCGATGTCGCCACCATAGATGAACGTGGACGCATAGCCATGCCTTCCGAGTGAACGTGCCAAAGAGGGCAGGGTGCGCACTTTGGAGGGCATCTTCATGACCGATGTCTTGGGGAAGGCAGGCCATCCGCTGAGGATGCTCACCAGTCCGCGATCGGTGCGCCAGCTGTTGGCGTAGCACTCGGTGAAATAGACCGACTCACGGGCAAGGCGCGTCAGGTTGGGCGTCACCTCCGGTCGTCCACCAATCTCGGTGAACTCGCCGCCACAGCTCTCCATCACGATGAGGATGATGTTGGGGCGCTGTGTGCGCAGAAGGGTGTCGGTGGGATGGCCGTCGGTGAAGAACACACCGCGGAGGTGCTGGCGGCATTCCTCCTCGCTGAAGAAACGGTATTCGGGAACGTCGGCCGTCGACTTGCCAAAGGAGGCCAGGAAACTGAAGAACGGGTTGACGGCACTATGGTTGAGAAACTGTTGCTGGGAGAAATACACCTGTCCCACATTGGTGGTGGAGACACTGAGTCCGCCACGTATGCCAATGACGATGGCTGCCAGTGCAGCGCAAACACCTAAGAAATAGACCCCCCAGGCAATACCCCGCTGTCTCGCCGAAAAGGACGAGGATGTGAAGGAAGAAGGGGGAAGCGTGCGAGGGGTGAGCCACACATATACCTTATATATAATAAAGGAGAGGAGGAGGATGAGAAGAAGGCGGACGATGAGGTAGCCGATGGAGACGCTGGTGAAGGCGTTGCCCGTGTGGTCGACATACTGGAACACCGAGGCGTCGAGCTTGAATCCCCAGAAGGAGTAGAGACTGGTGTCGGCGACAAAGGCCAGCGACAGGGCTACAGCCACAAGGGCATAGTAGCACTTGAGGATGGTGCGGATGTGGTTCCAACGACGCATCCAGAAGGACACCACGATGCAGAGGAAGGGAAGGACGAAGAGATAGAGCGACGTGGACAGATCGAGCGACAGGCCATGCCACAGCACATTGAGCACATCGGAGAACGAAAAGTCATTCTCCTCACGATGGCAGAACATGAACACAACCTTCGCCGTCATGAACAGCACAACGGTGAATGCGTAAAAGCGCAGAAGGTATAGCAAGCCCCCCATACAGCCCCTGAGAGGGCTTCTATTGTCGTTGAGGCTCATTCTTTAATTCACTAATTCGTGACACATTTCAATTATGCGGCTTTTTCCTCTTTCGCCGGCAGCAGTCTCTTGGCGAAATAGTGGACGGGATACCATACGGCCACGAAGCCTACCACCAGTACGGTGACAAATACGAGGACGATGTCAGTGGGATGGACGCTCACGGGATAGGCGTCGACCACGAAGTTGCCACTGCTCGACCCCAGCTTGATGAGGCCAAAGGCTTGCTGCAGCCAGCAGAGAAGCAGACCCGCCGCAATGCCAAGCACGGCGCCGAGTGCTGAGATGAGGCGACCTTCGAACAGGAAGATGCGCGTTATCTGGCGGTCGGTGGCGCCCAGGTTGTGCAGGGTATTGACGTCGTCCTTCTTGTCGATGATGAGCATGGAGAGCGAGCCGATGATGTTGAAGCAGGCTACGATGAGGATGAATGTGAGGAAGATGTAGGCGATGAACTTCTCGATTTTCATGATGCGGAAAGTGTCGGCCTGCTGTTCGTAGCGGTCTTCCACGCGGTATTTCGGTCCTGCAATCTGGCGCATCTGCTCTTTCACGGCATCGATGTTGCTGCCGGGCTTCAGTCGTAGTTCGAGCGCCGACACCATGCCCTGCTGCTCAAACAGTGAGCGTGCAAAGCCGAGTGAGGTGATGATGTAGCTCTTGTCGTACTTCGCCTGATGCACATTGAACACCACCCCCGGCGAGAGCAGGGAGTCTTCCACGAAACCGTCTTCGGGATTACCCATGTCGAGCTGTCCCGCACGTTTGGGGGCGAAGACATGGAGGAAGCCGTCCCAGCGAGCACCAGTGCCAAGAGTGGCGGCCAGTCGCAGTCCGGGTGTGCCGTATTGCAGGTCGGCAGCTTCGAGTTCGAAATTGCCGTCGCCATAGAGGATCTCGCTGATGTGGGTGAGCTCGGAGAAGTTTTCCTCCACTCCCTTGATGACGACCATTTGTTGCTTGTCCTGGAAGATGGCCAGCGCCTGGTCCTCAACGGTCTCCATGGCCACCTCCACCTGCGGCAACTGGCGTATCTGTGTGAGCAGAGGGTCGTCGGCGGGGGCGGTCTTTCCTTCGGTGGGCGTCACTTTCAGCTGAGGGTCGAACGACGTGAAGAAGGTGGCCACAAGGTCGTGGAACCCGTTGAACACGCTCAGCGTAACGACCAGCGCCATCGTGGCCACGGCAACACCTACCACCGAGATGCCGCTGATGAGGTTGATGACGTTCGTGCTCTTTTTCGAGAACAGATAGCGCCGCGCTATGTAGAAGGGAAAGTTCATTTTTTCAGCAGTTCGTCGATGTGCTCAATGTAGTCAAGGCTGTCGTCGATGAAGAACCGCAGCTCGGGAATGATGCGCAGCTGGTTGCGGACGCGTGTCCCAAGCTCGTAGCGGATGGTCTTTTGGTTGTCGTTGACGTTCTTGATGATTTCCTCTCCGCGGTCGCTGGGGAAGATGCTCAGGTAGGCGGTGCAGATGCTCAGGTCGGGGGAGATCTTCACACGTGTAACGCTCACCATCACGCCGCGCATCTGGCGAGTCTGGCTCTGGAAGATGAGGCTCAGCTCTTTCTGCAGAAGCCTCGCTATTCGGTTTTGTCTCGTTTCTTGCATGTTCTTATTGTTCTATAGTTTTATTCATTTGTTATTGATGTTTCTCGAACTTTGCTTGTCTTTACCCCCTTCCTGTCACTTGTCGCTGTTGGGAGTCTGGGAGTTTAGGAGTCTGGGAGTGTGGACGATACTTCTCACTTCTCACTTTTCACTTAAACATCCCCCTCGGGGGCTTGGGGGGCTTCTCACTTTTCACTTAAACATCCCCCTCGGGGGCTTGGGGGGCTTCTCACTTCTCACTTTTCACTTAAACATCCCTCTCGGGGGCTTGGGGGGCTTCTACCCTTGGGGGGCTTCTTTCAATTCCGCCACCACGTATTCCGAGCAGGTCCCGATGCGGAATTTCCCGCCCCAGATGCCCAGTCCCGACGATACATAGAACTGCGTCAGTCCCCGCTGGTGCGAACCATAGGCACATTCGTAGATGGCTTCCGTAATCCAGCTGATGGGCCACACCTGACCGTGGTGGGTGTGACCAGAGAGCTGGAAGTCAATGCCCTGCAGCTCGGTCTTTTCCAGGTCGTAGGGCTGATGGTCCAGGAGGATGGTGTATTTGCCGGGGTCCACGTTCTTGCACAGCTCAGCCACTGGCTTCCGACGGAAGTTCGTGCGGTCGTCGCGGCCGATGATCTGCAAGGGACCAAAGTCCATCACCGAGTCGCGGAGCAGTCGGATGTCAGCTCGCTTGAAGAAATCGAGCAAGTTGGGCTCTCCCGCATAATACTCATGGTTGCCCAGACAGGCCACCACGGGCGCATTCAGCCGAAGCAGCTCCTCGTCCATGCCATCGTCGATGAGGGGTCGCACACTGCGGTCGATGATGTCGCCGGCAACGAGTATCAGGTCGGCTTTCTCTTTGTTCATCATCTCCACCCATCGGTGCAGCTCCTCCCGTCTGTTGTGATAGCCCAGATGAAGGTCGCTGAGCATGATGATCTTCATGGGGCGAAGCAGTTCCTTCGATGTGGTCAGCTCGAGCGTCTGCCGCTGTTTGTCTTTGTAGTGAATGTTGCCATACACCAGCAAGGCCGTTACGATGGCTACGATGCCGAGCGTACCCTTCCAACTGTCGCGAAGCAGTTCCGGCGGTAGCACATGGCAGAGGCGGAGAATGTCGGCCACCAGAAACAGCAGGAACAGATAGAGGAGCATGATGACCCATGAGGTGGTCAGCTCATACGTCACGGTAGCGAGTCCCATCGGCATGCGGTCGAGACTGCGTCCCATGGAAAAGAAAAGGCCGAAGAACAATGCCACCATCACCACCATAAGGGCCCATTTGCCCCACGGCGAGAACGGAACAATGCGAAACACATGCCACAGCACATAGACATTGCCAATGGCAGGAATCAACATGAACAGCAGAAACCCGAGCTTCATCTTTTTCTTGTTTATGGCTTTTTCTTTAACGATTGAATTTGTATTTTCGGAGTCTGGGAGTCTGGATAAAACTTCTTTGATGAAGGATGAAGGATGAAGAAAGAAAGATGAAAGATGAAGGATGAAAGATGAAGGTTTTATACTTCTCCTATAGTCCTCACTTCTCAGTTTCCCACATCCCCCTCGGGGGCTTGGGGGGCTTCCCACCTCTCAGCTCTCAGTTCTCAGTTTGACATCCCCCTCGGGGGCTTGGGGGGCTTCCCACCTCTCACTTCTCAGTTTCCCACATCCCCCTCGGGGGCTTGGGGGGCTTCCCACCTCTCAGCTCTCAGTTTGACACCCCCCTCGGGGGCTTGGGGGGCTTCTCCTATCATTTGGACACCTTCTTCCTCGTGGCAATAATGAAATAGCAGATGAGCAGCAGGTAGGCAGCCAGCGAGATGGCCTCCGATTGCGGCATTTCCTGCCATTGCTTGTTGATGAAATCGTAGCCCAGGAAGCGCAGTAGTGCCGAAACCACACCCATCAGCGCGCCACCGGCAATGAAGCCGCTGGCTATCAGCGTGCCCTTTTCGCCCCGTTCCTCGTTTTCTTTCTTGTCTTTAGAGCGTGTCGTAACCAGCCAGTTGATGGCACCACCCACCAGAAGTGGAATGTTCAGCTGAATGGGAATGAACATGCCCAGGGCAAAGGGCAGAGCGGGCACCTTGCAGAACGTCAGCACGATGGCTATCGCGGCACCGATGGCGTAGAGCAGCCACGGGGCCCCCACACCGCTCATCAGCGGTTCGATGACGGCTGCCATGGCGTTGGCCTGAGGAGCTGCCAGATCTTTTCCTGAGGCAAAGTCGTAGGTCTGGTTCAGAAGCATGATGACACCGCCAACGGTCAGTGCCGACACCAGTGTTCCCAGGAACTTCCACTGCTCCTGTTTCTTCGGCGTGGTACCCAGCCAGTAACCTATCTTCAGGTCTGTGATGAAAGAGCCTGCCACCGACAATGCCGTGCAAACTACACCGCCCATGATCAATGCCGCAACCATGCCACCCGTGCCTTTCAGACCTACGGCAACCATCACTACCGATGCCAGAATCAGTGTCATCAGCGTCATGCCGCTAACAGGATTCGAGCCCACAATGGCAATGGCATTGGCTGCAACCGTGGTGAACAGGAAGGCAATGAAGCCTACGAGGAGAATGCCTACAACGGCAAACAGCAGATTGTCCATCACTCCGAACCAGAAGAACAGGAAGGTGATGAGCAGCGTGATGGCGCAACCAATGGCTATCAGCTTGAAGGAAAGGTCCTGCTGGGTGCGCAGCGTTGTTTCGCCCTCGTGCGACGAAAGGGGTGCTTTCCCCTCTGTGGCTTTTGGAGCAGGACGCAGGTTCCTGATGGCGCTCTTGATGATGCCCCACGACTTGATGATGCCTATCACACCGGCCATGGCGATGCCGCCGATGCCGATGCTCTTGCCGTAAGACGTGAAAATCTCCTCGGCGCTCATGTCGCCAACTGCTGTCGTGATGCTCGGGTCCCACTGGTTGAGCACGTCGTGGGGAAACAGGATGGCCATGCCGGGAACGATGAGCCACCACACGGCCAGTGAGCCCAGACAGATGATCAAGGCGTATTTCAGGCCGATGATGTATCCCAGACCCAGCACCGCAGCACCGGTGTTCACCTTCAGCACCAGCTTCGCACGTTCGGCCAGGTCGGCGCCCAGTCCTATCATGCGGCTCGTCACGTTTTCGTTCCACCAGCCAAATGTAGAGACAATGAAGTCGTACAGACCGCCCACCAGTCCGGCAATGAGCAAAGGCTTGGCCTGACTGCCGCCCTTCTCACCAGAGATGAGCACCTGCGTGGTGGCCGTTGCCTCGGGGAACGGGTATTTGCCGTGCATGTCGCTCACAAAGTACTTGCGGAAGGGGATGAGGAACAAGATGCCCAGCACACCGCCCAACAGCGACGACAGGAAAATGTTCAGAAACGACGCCGACATCTCCGGATGCTTCGCCTGCAGGATGTAGATAGCGGGAAGCGTGAAGATGGCTCCTGCCACCACGGCTCCCGAGCAGGCACCGATAGACTGGATAATCACGTTCTCGCCCAGACCCTGCTTGCGCTTCACTGCCGTAGACAGTCCCACTGCAATGATGGCAATCGGGATGGCGGCCTCAAACACCTGACCCACCTTCAGGCCAAGATAGGCGGCTGCCGCAGAGAACAACACCGCCATCACGATGCCCCACGTCACAGACCAGCCATTCACTTCGGCATAGTTCTTATGCGGCGACATCACGGGTTCATACGTTTCGCCGTCTTTCAACTCCCTAAACGCATTTTCAGGAAGTTGCACTTCTTGCTTCTTCTGTTCGTCCATATCACTAATTACTTATGTTGTCTTTTTGATGGATGAAGGATGAAAGATGAAGGATGGTGGATGATGGATGAAGAATGAAAGATGATGGCTTTAAACTTCTCCTATAATCCTTACTTCTCACTTATCACTTGAACATCCCCCTCGGGGGCTTGGGGGGCTTCTATCTTGGGGGGCTCCTAAATAATCCCCATCATGGCCACTCCATAGAGCATCCCATATCCCAGCACCATGCTGATGATACCCATGATGAGGCCCACCCTGACCATGTCGTTCTGGTGAACCAGGTTTGTCGAGAAGGCCAGCGCGTTCGGGGGCGTGCTCACAGGCAGCACCATCGCACTCGAGGCCGCCACGGCCACACCAATCAGCACTGTCGGCGTGCCGCCTATCATGTCAAGCTTGTCGCCCATAGCCGTGCACACCACCGCCAGGATGGGCATCAGCAGGGCTGCCGTAGCCGAGTTGCTGATGAAGTTGCTCAGTAGGTAGCAGATAATGCCCGAGAGCAGCAGGATGAGCAACGGAGAGAAGTCGCCAAAGGGAATGCTCTCCACGGCACGCTCGGCAAGCCCCGACGCATTCAGGCCGTAGCCCAGCGCAAAACCACCGGCCACCATCCAGATGACGCTCCAGTTGATTTCTTCAAGGTCGTATTTCGTGATGACACCCGTCATGGCGAACACCACGAAGGGAATCAGCGCCACCGTGTAAGAGTTGATGCCCGTCAGCTTGTCTGTCAGCCACAGCAGCACCGTGACGAAGAACGTCACGATCACGATCCACGTGTTCCTCCCCTTCTTCATTCCTCCTTCTATGTTCAGCTCAATGGTTTTCTGCGTGAAAGGGAACATCTTCCGCAGCAGCACCCAGCTGATGAACAGCAGCACGGCCACCAGCGGCAGCATGAACAGCATCCACTCACCGAAGCCCAGGTTCATGTTCAGGCCCTCGGGGTCGTTCAGGTACTTCAGCGCGATATTGTTCGGGGGCGTACCTATCGGGGTGCCCATGCCCCCCAGGTTGGCCGCCACCGGAATGCTCATCGCCAGCGCAATGCGGCCCTTGCCCTCAGGCGGCAGCTGCTTGAACACCGGAGCCAGGAAAGCCAGCATCATGGCCGCCGTCGCCGTGTTCGACACAAACATCGAGAACAGTCCCGTAATCAGGATGAAGCCCAGCAGCACATTCTCGCTCTTCTTGCCGAAGGGCTTCAGCAGCACCTTCGCCAGCTGAGCGTCGAGCCCCGTCTTGCCTGCAGCTATCGCCAGCACGAAACCGCCGATGAATAGCATGATAACAGGGTCGGCAAAACACGCCATGATGTTCTTATAGGCCAAGGGCTCGCCCAGATTCTCGCCTGTCATAAACGGAGCAATGCCACTGTTCGACGTGAACAGAAGCATCAGCACGATAATACCCACCGACGTCGCCCATGACGACACCACCTCAAGAACCCACATCAGCGTGGCAAAGGCGAAAATCGCGATGATGCGCTGTTGAATAACCGTCAGACCGTCAATGCCATACCATTCCGTCGGCATGTTCCACAAAAACAGCATCACTATCAGCACAAACAGGGCTTTCGCAAGCTTCTTCGCCACAGTAGTCGGATGATACTTGTGGGCGTGGCGCTGAGTGTGATACGCCTCTACCAAATGGAATCCATGAAAACTCTTAAACATAATACTAAACCTTAAACATTTAACTATTTTACCTTATTATTTTCATCCTTCATCCATCGTCCTTCATCCATCACCCCTTGGCCACATAGTGGCGTTTCCAACTTTCAACCGGCAAAGGTACGAATAAACGAGCAAAACACAAAAGAAAAGCTTGCATTTCTTTTTGTTTTCGAGTGGAAGTACCTTCTGTAAAGGTACGAATAAACGAGCAAAACACAAAAGAAAAGCTTGCATTTCTTTTTGTTTTCGAGTTGAAACACCTATTATCGAAAGGCAACGTTTGTCAAAAAACAGGAATAGAAAAAACTAATTTGTGAAAAAGAGTGAGGGTGGAAAACGTAAAAAAAAGATGGCCCTAAAATCCGCAGATAATTTTTCGAGTGTCAGATTTAGCCCTTGCTTGTGACGATTGTGTCTGACTCTAGGCTTAGAAACGCTTGACATGACTTGTATGCAGACACCTTCCCCTTACCCCGTAAGGTCGAGAGGCTTAGACCTAAGCATCAACGAAGAGTGTTAATCTATCCGTGCTCCCAAATTAGGTTATATGGTTTGTTGGAGAAGATGTTGAGTTTATACTGTCTTGC
>JAFWQE010000090.1 GCA_017509155.1 Prevotella sp. | reverse complement strand
TTACAGGAGTTACAGGAGTTCAGACAATACTTCTAACCCCTGTAAACTGACGCAAAGAGAGCCTTCAGCACTATCGTCTGAACTCCTGTAACTCCTGAACTCCTGAACTCCAAGAAGTTGAGCGAATGCGAAACTTGAATTTGTTATATAGCAGGAATAAAGAATATTCACATTATGAAGAGATTGTTTTTCTTTTTGCTCTTGGTTGCAGGCATGCAACTCGAAGCGAATGCCTTCAAAGTGAAGCAGGGCAAAATGACCTATGACTTCGACACATCAGCCAATACTGTGGTGATACTGGAGCTGGAAAAGGACTACTCCGGCGACCTTGTCATCGAGAGTCCGCTGCATCTGGGAGGCAACTACTATCCGAATGTGGTGGGGATAGCTGCCAATGCTTTCAGCCTGTGCACGCGCCTGAAGAGCGTTTCCTTGCCCGAGACGGTGACCTCCATCGGCAGCTCGGCTTTCTATGGTTGCGGGAATCTTCTGTCGGTGAATATACCCAGTGGCGTGACACGCATCGAGAGCAGCACCTTTGCGGGCTGCGTGTCGTTGACGTCAATCGTCATTCCCGAGGGCGTGACCACTATTGGAGCCATGGCTTTCAACGGATGTCAGAAGCTGGAGTCGGTCAACATCCCGGAGCATATAAGGGAAATAGGGCAATACGCCCTTTCCAATACGGCACTGACGGCCGTGAACATTCTGGGCGACGGCGAGACCATTATCGACGCGAACGCATTCTTTAACTGCCTCAGTCTGAAGACGATAGCCATCGGCGACGGCGTGACGAGCATCGGCAACAACGCGTTCGACCTCTGCCGGGCAGCAGAAACGGCGGTCATCGGCAACAATGTGAGGACGATAGGCTGCGAGGCGTTCGGCTCTTGCGACATGCTCCGCTCGCTGACGCTGGGCCAAGGCGTGGAAACGATTGGCACCGCCGCCTTCCGAGGCTGCAAACTGCAGGAAGTGCACATTTCAAGTCTGCAGGCCTGGTGCAACATCACGTTCGGTGGCTTCGAGCCCGAAGGCGTCACCATCTGGCCCGAGGGCACCAACCCGCTGACCATCGCCCGCCATCTATTCCTCAACGGCGAAGAGGTGAAAGACCTGGTCATCCCGGAGGGCGTCGCAAAACTGGCCGACGAGCTGTTCAAAAACTGCGACGGACTGACGTCGGTGTCGATTCCCGGAAGCGTGAAAACCATCGGCGCTCAGACCTTTTCCTGGTGCAGGAATCTGACGGCGATGACCCTTCAGGAAGGCATCGAGGCCATCGGCCCAAACGCCTTCGAGGGCTGCAACAAGCTGAAGAAGGTGGTGGTTCCCAACAGTGTTGCGTCCATCGGCAGCGGCACTTTCTCGGGCTGTTCGGCTCTCACCGACGTCAAGATTGGCGCCGGTGTGCGCACCATCGAGCCGGAAGTGTTCGCCGAGTGCAGCCGTCTGGCTTCCGTGTCACTGCCAGAGGGGCTGACCTTGATAGACGTCAACGCCTTCATCGGCTGCTACGCTCTGACTCAGATCACCATACCCGACCAGGTGACGAGAATCGGCGTGAACGCCTTCAACAACTGCACCAGCCTTGCGACGGTGGTGGTCGGAAACGGCGTGACAACCATCGACGGCTACGCGTTTCAGGGTTGCCGGAAACTGAAGTCCGTCACCTTCGGCAGCAGTCTGGCCGCCATCGGGCAGAGCGCCTTCGATGGCTGCAACGCCCTGTCGGCCGTCCACATTGCCGACCTTGCCAACTGGTGCAACGTAGCATTCGAATCTAACCCGCTGGCCTATGCCGGTCACCTCTATATGAACGGCAGTGAAATCAAGGCGCTGACCATTCCCGACGGCGTCACGTCCATCAGCAAGATGGCTTTCCGAGGCTGCAAAGGGCTGACGTCGCTCGTGGTTCCAAACACCGTGACCGACATTGCAGAGATCGCCTTCTATGGCTGTTCGGGCCTGACTACCGTGACCATTCCGGGCAGCGTCGCCGCCATTGGCGACTATGCCTTCTGCATGTGCCCCAGCCTGACCGACATCTTTGTCCACGCTGCTGTCCCCATGCCCATCTTTGGCGACACGTTTGGCAACTACGACACGTCGACGCTGCATGTGCCGACCGGCAGTCTGAACAGTTATTCCACGGCTCAGTACTGGAAGAAATTCACGCATATTGTCGACGACATCGACGCCTCGGCCATCCTGACTGTACAGGCAGACGAGGCCGCGCCGCTGATTTTCGACGTCAACGGCCACAGGCTGCAGCGCCTCCTTCCCGGTGTCAACATCGTGAAGCAAAGGAACGGGGCGGTGAGGAAGGTATTTGTGCGATAGGAGAAAAAGGCAGCGGCTCGGTTTTCTGAGCGTCTGGCGTTCAGGCTTTCAGGAGTTTGATGAACAGAAGACGCTGTTTTCACGTGTTCATATTGATAGATTCCGGCGCCTAAACTGTCAGTTTCGAGCAGCGGTTTCAATGGAATCGTTGAACGAAATCAATGGAATTGTTCAGCGAAACCAATGGAATCGTTGAACAATTTCAATGGATTCGTTTCAGAAAACCGTCAGAAAAGGCGCGAGAAACTGCCAGAATCGAGGATGGTTTTCGTCGGTTTATTCAGGTTTCTGCAACGGTGGAGCGCAGGGATTACAGGAGTCTCAGGAGTTGCAGACGATAGATAAAGCCTGCCCAGACACTTTCGCCGCCCAGTCGGATTGCTCATCCAGCTGGGCGGCGAAAGTGTCTGGGCAGGCTTGTTCTATGGCGTGTTGTCTGGCAGACTGCTGAAGCCAGGTCAGCGTGTCAGCTGCGAAGCCTTGCCGATGACCTGCAGTGCGCGCTGCACAGTGTGGTTTTGCTCGTTCATAATCTGGAAATACTCCGATATGTCCCAGAGGTCGCGGGCCACGAGCGCCTTGAGCTGCATCTTCAGATAGGGCATGGTGCGCTGCAGTTCCTCGTCGTCCTTGGGCTTCACGTTCACCTTCTCGCCCTCGGCAATGATGGTGTCTATGAGCGACTGCGGAACGCTGAACGACTGCTGGAACGTTGCAAAGTCGGGATAGTCCTTCTTCAGCTGCTTGCGGTTGTTGTCGATGTAGTGCAGGTTGGAGTTCACTATGACGTTCTTTGCGGCCAGCTGTCGGTGGAAGCGTGTGTACTGGAGCGTGTCGAGGGGCACGAACTCGTCGGGCATGATGCCTCCGCCTCCGTAGACGGTTCTGTGGAGCCGGAGCGTGGCATACTTCAGTGAATCGTCGAAGTGTATGCTGTCGCGGTTGGTGAGTTCGCCGTGCTTGAGCCTGTTTTCGAAGTCCTGCTCATACTCTTTCAGCTCTCCTTTCTTGTAAGGTTTCTGAATGCAGCGGCCCGAAGGGGTGTAATAGTGGGCCACGGTGAGCCTTATCATCGACTCGTCGGGCAGTTCTATGGGTCGCTGCACGAGACCTTTGCCAAAGGAACGCCGTCCGACCACGAGTGCGCGGTCATGGTCCTGCAGGGCGCCGGTGACGATTTCGGCCGCCGATGCCGAGAACTCATTGACCAGAACCACCACGTTGCCGAGGGTCAGCTTGCCGTGTCCGTCGGCGCGATACTCATTGCGGCGCTGCTTCAGTCCCTCGGTGTAGACGATGAGGTCGTTGCTTCGCAGGAACTCGTTGGCGATGTGCACGGCCGATTCCAGATATCCGCCGCCGTTTTCCTGGAGGTCGAGGATGAGGTCGTTCATGCCCTGTGCCTTCAGCGTCTGCACGGCTGCCATGAACTCGTCGTAGGTGGTGGCGCCGAAGTTGTCAATCCTGATGAGCCCGATGCCCGGTCTTATCATGTATACGGCGGAGACACTCTTCACCGGAATCTTGTCTCTGGTGACGTTGAAATAGAGCATTTCGGGCACGCCTCTGCGCACCACGCCGAGCTTGACCTTCGTGCCACGGGGTCCGCGCAGGCGCTTCATGATGACGTCGCGCGGCATCTTCACGCCCGCAATGGCGCTGTCGTTGACGGTGACGATGCGGTCGCCGGCGAGGATGCCCACCTTTTCCGACGGGCCTTTTGTGGTGGGCTGGATGACGAGCAGGGTGTCATCGACGATGTTGAACTGCACGCCGATGCCGTCGAAGTTGCCCTGGAGCGGCTCGTTGAGCTTTTTCACCTCCTCGGCCGTTGAGTAACTGCTGTGGGGGTCGAGCTTTTCGAGCATGCCGCGGATGGCGTCTTCCACGAGCTTGTTTTCATCCACGGAGTCCACGTAGAGGTTGGAAATGGCCATCTCGGCGTACTGCAGCTTGCCCATGGGGGAGTCTTTGCCCAGGTTGATTCTGAACTGTGCGCTGATGGTGATGGTGAGCAGCAAGGCTGCAAAGGTTATGAACGGTCTTTTCATTGTTCTGGTTGTTTTGTTGTTTTTTTTGAGCAGAGGCGGTGCCTCTGCCTACGCTGAGCCGCTCCTTACATGGAAGGGGGCGGCGGTTTTGCCTGCGCTGGGCCACTCCTTTATGGAGGCGGGGCGGGAAGGAGGGGGCTGGCGGGGATTAGTCCATGGGGAGGGAGTCTTCTTCGGGGCGGTCTTCCTCGATGACGAGGTTGTCGATGATGAAGTTCTGGCGCTCCATGGTGTTCTTTCCCATGTAGTATTCGAGCAGCTTGGCCACCTGGTCGTTCTTGTGGAGCGTCACCTGTTCGAGTCTCATGTCGGGACCTATGAAGTTGGCGAACTCATCTGGCGAAATCTCACCCAGTCCTTTGAATCGGGTAATCTCCGGTTCCGGTCCCAGTTCGCTGATGGCTTTCTGCCGCTCTTCCTCGCTGTAGCAGTAGTGAGTAATGAAGTCGAGCTTCTTTCCCTTGGCCTCGTCGGCCTGAGCCACAACCTTTTTGTTCTTGATGCGAGTGCGTCGGTTGCGCACGCGGAACAGCGGTGTCTGCAGCACATAGACGTGTCCTTTCTTGATGAGGTCGGGGAAGAACTGCAGGAAGAACGTGATGATGAGCAGCCGGATGTGCATGCCGTCGACATCGGCATCGGTGGCCACGATGACCTTGTTGTAGCGCAGCGAGTCGAGTCCGTCCTCAATGTCGAGCGCGGCCTGCAGCAGGTTGAACTCCTCGTTTTCGTAGACCACCTTCTTGGTGAGTCCGTAGCTGTTGAGCGGTTTTCCCCTGAGCGAGAACACGGCCTGCGTGTTCACGTCGCGGCTCTTGGTGATGCTTCCGCTTGCCGAGTCTCCCTCGGTGATGAAGATGCAGCTTTCTTCCTTGCGGTCGTCCTTCACGTCGCTGAAGTGAATGCGGCAGTCGCGCAGCTTCCTGTTGTGCAGATTGGCCTTCTTGGCGCGCTCTCTTGCCAGCTTGGTGATGCCGGCCATGGCCTTTCGTTCTTTCTCGCTCTCACTGATTTTCTGGAGCATGATGTCGGCCACGTCGGTGTGCTTGTGCAGGTAGTTGTCTACCTCCTGCTTGATGAAGTCGCCCACGTATTTGTTCACCGAGACGCCGTCGGGGCTCATGGTGAGCGACCCGAGCTTGATCTTTGTCTGGCTTTCGAACATGGGTTCCTCCACATTCACGGCGATGGCCGCCACGAGTCCGTTGCGGATGTCGGTGTATTCGAAGTTCTTGTTGCTGTACTCCTTGATGGTCCGCGCGATGTGCTCCTTGAAAGCGCTCTGATGCGTGCCGCCCTGCGTGGTGTGCTGACCGTTGACAAAGGAGTAGTATTCCTCGCCATACTGGTTGGTATGAGTGAATGCAATCTCAATGTCGTCGCCCTTGAGGTGTATGATGGGGTAGATGCCTTCGGTGGTCATCTGGTCGTTGAGCAGGTCTTCGAGTCCGTTTCGGCTGAGGATTCGCCGGCCGTTGTACATGATGGTGAGGCCGGTGTTCAGGTATGTGTAGTTGCGAAGCATGGTTTCCACGGTGTCGTCGTGGAAGCGATAGTTCTTGAAAAGCGTGTCGTCGGGCTCGAAGAAGATGTAGGTTCCCGACTCGTCCTGTGTGTCGCGGGTGTTGTCGAACATCAGCTGTCCGCGCTCGAACTGCACTGTTCGCACCTGTCCTTCGCGGAAGGAGCGCACCTCAAACCTTGAACTCAGGAAGTTCACCGCCTTGATGCCGACGCCGTTCATTCCCACCGACTTCTTGAAAGCCTTCGAGTCGTACTTGCCGCCGGTGTTGAGCTGGCTGACGGCCTCCACGAGTTTACCCTGCGGAATGCCGCGGCCATAGTCGCGCACCGTGACGCGCAGGTTGTCCTCGATGTCTATTTCTATGCGCTTGCCGGCGTTCATTCGGAACTCGTCGATTGAGTTGTCGATGACTTCCTTTAGCAGGACATAGATGCCGTCTTCTGGCATCGAGCCGTCGCCAAGACGCCCGATGTACATGCCCGGACGGGTGCGTATGTGCTCCACATCTGACAGGTGGCGTATGGCTTCTTCGCCGTAGTCTTGGGTGGTGGGTGATGGGTGTTGGGTGGTGGCGGGTTGTGATGGCTCAGCACCTTGGGTGGTGGGTGATGGGTGTTGGGTGGTGGCGGGTTGTGATGGCTCGGCACCTTGGGTGGTGGGTGATGGGTGTTGGGTGGTGGTGGAAAGTGGTTTCTCGGTCATATCTTTACACTTGTGTTTTTATTGTGGAACGTAATTTGGAGAGTTGCTTCACAATGACGAGTATTTGTTCGTCAAATGAAGAAAGAATCTCTCTTGAAATGTAGCCGTAGGCTTCTGCCAGTTCGAGTTCGCTCGATACCTCCATGGCTGATCCAGAGGAAAACTCCAGGAATCGCAGTCGGTCGTTTGCAGAATACCTGCCGAAAGCTTCTGCGATGTTGAACAAGATGGAAGACGATGCTCTTCGCAGCTGGTCGGTCAGTGCGTAGCGTTCTTCTTTGGGGAAGCACTTGATGGTGTCGTTTACATGGATTGCAAGCTGCTTGGCATTCTGATAGACTTCCAGTCTTCTATAATAGAACGTCTCCATACTCTTGATGAACAAGATAAGGTTAAACACTATACACCAACACCCATCACCCAACACCTATCACCTTGCGATAGCACCTGCGTCTCTTGTGGTTGACGGTTTCGAAGTAGCCCCACTGTCCCTGCACATTCTCGTTGGTTTCCATCTCCACCTGGCTCTCGCCCCAGCGGAAACCGTATTTGTTGTAGCGCGGAATGAGGTCGTAGAACATCAGGGCGTTGGTGCCCTTGGAGCGGTATTCGGGGAGCACGCCCAGCAAGAGGAGGTCCACGCCCTCGGTCTTGTGCATCTTCAGGGCGCGGAGCACGTGCCACCATCCGAAGGGCCAGAGTCTGCCGCGACGACACTTCTGCAGCGCGCGAGAGAGAGACGGGATGGTGATGCCCACACCCACCAGGCGGTTGTCCTGCGAGGCGTCCTCCACCAGGGTGATGAGCTCCAGATCGGCCATCTTCAGGTACATGTTGATGTACTGGTCAATCTGCTTGTCCGACAGCTCGTTGTAGCCATAGAGATCCTTGAAGGTCTCGTTGATGAGCTGGAAGATGCGCTTGCCATAGCCACCCTCGAAGACGTCGCTCTTCTTCAGTTTCTTGATGCGCAGGTGGTAGCGTTTCTGAATCATCTCGGCAATCTTGCGCATCTTCTCCGGTATCTCGTCGGGCACGAATATCTTGTATTCCACGTAGTCGTTGTCCTTTACGTAGCCCGGCAGTGCCTCCATGTGGCGCGGGTAGTAGTCGTAGTTGTAGATGGTGGCCATGGTTCCCAGCTGGTCGAATCCCCAGGTGAGCATGCCCTCGGGGTCCATGTCGGTGAATCCAAGTGGCCCCACTACGGTGTCCATGCCCTTCTGTCGTCCGTAGTCCTCGACGGCTTTCATCAGTGCGGCCGACACCTCGCGGTCGTCAACGAAGTCTATCCACCCGAAGCGCACGGCTTTCTGCTGCCACCGTTCGTTGGCTTTATGGTTGACGATGGCGGCAACGCGGCCGCACAGCTTCCCCTCTTTGTAGGCCAGGAAGTACTCAGCCTCGCAGAAGTCGAAGGCGGCGTTGCGGTCTTTCGACAGCGTGTTCACGTCGTCGCTATATAGGTTGGGCACGTCGTAGGCGTTGCCCTCGTAGAGGTCGTAGTGAAACTCGATGAAGGTGCGCAGCTGGTCCTTCGTCTCCACTTTTCTTATTTCTACAGCAGCCATTTCCTTTCTTATTATAAATAATGTACGTATATAATCATGCAAAATTACAGAAAAAAGCTGAAACGGCGGCACCCTTGGCTCCACTTTTCAGTTTTTTTATGATGGTGATGCGGTGAATGGCGTGGTGGAAGACGGCAGAAGGGCGCCGGTGATGCTACATTTTGGTGCAGATGAAAAGGCAGTGCTGGCCCTGGGCGTCGGTGGTTCCGAAGATGTAGGTCGGTCCTCCGTCGGCGAGTCTGAGGCGTCGGCGCAGTTCGGGGGCGGTGAGGGGGAAGTTGCGCACGGCGATGTTGGCGCGGTCGATGCCCTGGAGGGCCTGGCGGAGTTGCTTTTTGTTGAGGCTGCACACGGACAGGACGGTGAAGCGGCGGCCGGGGAAGGCGTCGGACAGGGCGGGGGAGAGGAAGAGGTGGCTGTTCGGACTGAGGGGCTGCAGGCAGAAGGCTTGCGACAGGTGGGCGAAGCAGCCGGCCTTCATGATGGCGGCGTTGGGCTCGTAGAGATAGAGGGGGGAAGGGGGATTGGGGACTGCGGCACTGCCGCAGTTTACAGGACTGGAGGCGGGGGAAGACGGGGAGAAGCGGAAGAGGTGGGCGTCGTTGACGCAGAAAACCTCAAGGGGGGCGGCTGGGTGTTGGCAGAGCACCAGGAGCAGCTCACGGCATTCGTTGGCCACGGCCACGATGTGCACCTCGCAGACATAGGGCTGCAGGTCGGCTACTGCCTTGTGCCAGTCGAGCATGGGTGAGAGTTTCAGCACCACCCACTGCGCCTTCTGCATGAGCTGGTCCTTGAGCTGGGCGGCGTCGGGCGTGCAGTCGGCAATGGCAAACGTGCGCTGTCCGTGGGCGTCGCGGCGGGCCGGGTCCATGAAGATGACCGTGGACTTGTCCATCTGCTGGAGATATGTCTCGGCGTCGCTGCAGCACACCTCGGCGTGTGACAGCCCCAGCAGCGGGAAGTTGTGGCGAGCCAGCTGGCAGAGCGCGTCCTGTCGTTCCACGTAGACGGCCCTTTTGAAGCCTTTAGCCATGAAAGAGAAGTCGACGCCGAAGCCACCTGTGAGGTCGGTCAGTGTGGGTTCTTCGCCCTCGGTTGTGTCGTTTTGGGTGGCCAAAAGCCGCTCCACGAGCCGGGTCTTGTAGCGGGCCGTGTCTTCCGATGAGCACTGTTCCATCGAGAGGTGGGGCGGATAGCGCAGCCCGTCGATGCAGGCCCACGACGGCAGTTTGCGGCGCGCCGTCTGCCAGCCTGCTATCTGCTGCAGCGCCATGGGCAGGTCCACGTCGTCGTGGCCGTGAGCCTTCAGGGCCAGCGAGTGCACGTCGTCGGTGCGGTGGCGGTGGATGAATGCCAGTGTCGCGTCGTTCATGGCGGGTGATTCTTCTTGCGGGGGTGTTTAATTCAGGAGTTTCAGGAGAGATGTCTAAGGAGTTCAGGAGTTCAGGAGTTACAGGAGTTGCAGACGATACTGTCTGCGCAGGCTCTTTGGATTGAAGCTAACAGACCTATCGTCTGTAACTCCTGCAACTCCTGAACTCCTGAAACTCCTTAGACATCATTTCCTGAGCTTCATGCCCAGATGGTGCATGATGAAGCCGTAGATGTCGGCCTGCTCCTCGATGACCTTCGAGAGCGGTTTGCCTCCCCCGTGTCCGGCCTTGGTGTCAATGCGGATGAGGGTGGGGAAATGTCCGTCGTTGCAGGCCTGCAGGGTGGCGGCAAACTTAAACGAATGGGCCGGCACTACGCGGTCGTCGTGGTCGGCAGTGGTGACCAGCGTGGCGGGATAGCGCGTGCCGGGCTTCAGATTGTGGAGCGGAGAATAGCCGCGCAGGTAGCTGAACATCTCAGGTGAGTCGTCGGAAGTGCCGTAGTCGCTGGCCCAGTTCCATCCGATGGTGAACTTATGGTAGCGCAACATGTCCATGACACCGACCTGCGGGATGGCCACGCGGAACAAGTCGGGTCGCTGCGTCATGCAGGCGCCGACGAGCAGTCCGCCGTTGGAGCCGCCCACGATGGCCAGCTTCTCCTTCGACGTGTATCCCTGAGCGATGAGATGCTCGGCAGCGCCGATGAAGTCGTCGAACACGTTCTGCTTCTGCATCTTCGTACCTGCCAGATGCCATTCCTCGCCATACTCGCTTCCCCCTCGCAGGTTCACCTGGGCATAGATGCCTCCGCTCTCGAGGAAGGGGATGCGCATGGCCGAGAACGACGGCGGCAGCGAGATGTTGAAGCCTCCGTAGCCATAGAGGTAGACAGGATTGCGGCCGTTGCGCTTCAGTCCTTTCTTGTAGGTGATGAACATGGGAACGCGGGTGCCGTCCTTGCTTTGGAAGAAGAGTTGCTCCGTCTGGAAGTCGGCCTGACGGAAACTCACCTTCGGTTCGGCGTAGACCGTGCAGCGGTTCTGCTCCATGTCGTAGCGGTAGATGGTGCCAGGCTGGGTGAACGAGGTGAACGTGAGGAAGCACTCGGGGCGCTCCTTGCGGCCGCTGACACCTGCGCTGCCGACGCCCGGCAGGGGCACCTCGCTGAGGCGGCGGCCCTGCAAATCGTAGACGTAGACGTGGTTGCAGGCGTCCTTGCTGTACGTAAGGAGCATCTTGCCGTTGACAAATGTCACGTCCTCCAGAACGTCTTCGCTCTCGGCAACCACCTCCTGCCAGTCGCCGATGCCCGGCTTGCGGATGTCGGCCACCATGAGCCGGTTGCGGGCAGCTCCTGCATTGGTGAAGATATAGATGCGGTCGCCGATGTTCTCGACGGGAGAATACTGGCACTCCATGTCGTTTGTCATCTGGATGAACTGCGAGCCTTCCTGCCTGAGGTCGCGCACATAGAGGTTGTTGCCTGCCCCTGCGCCGCTCTCATAAAGGAACATCATGGTCTCGTCTTCTGTCACCTGCACGCCGTAGAACCGCTTGGGCTGCACAGGATTCTGGAAGAACAGCACGTCGTCTTTCTGCGGTGTGCCCAGGCGGTGGTAGTAGATTTTCTGCACCTCGTTGACGTTGGAGAACTCCTTTCCCTGCTCGGGTGCGTCGTAGGCACTGTAGAAAAAGCCGTCCTTATACCACTGCGGCCCCGAGAACTTGCACCACTCGATGTGGTCGGTAGCGGTGAGCTGGCCGGTGGCAACGTCCATCACGTAGATCTCCATCCAGTCGCTGCCGCTGCGCGAGATGGCGTAGGCGCAGTACTTTCCGTCGTGAGAGAACGACAAAGCCTTGAGGGCTACGGTGCCGTCGGCGCTCAGTTTGTTGGGGTCGAGAAATACCCGCTGGGGGCCGTCGATGGCGTCCATGGTGTAGAGAACACTCTGATTCTGCAGACCGTCGTTGCGATACTGATACCAGTGTCCGTGGTGCCAGGAAGGCGTTCCCACCTTTCCGTAGTTGGAAACCTCGGTGAGACGCCGCTGCAGCTTGGCGCGCTGCGGCAGTTTGTTCAGGTAGCTGGTGGTGACAGCGTTCTGCGCTTCCACCCAGCGGGCGGTCTCTTCGCTGCGGTCGTCTTCCAGCCAGCGGTAGGGATCGGGCACTTTCTGGCCGAAATACTCGTCAACGGTGTCGTCGGTTCTCGTAGCGGGATAGCTCACTGTCTGCGCAGCCAGCCATGTGGCAACACCAGTCATGATGGTAGCCATTGCAATTCTTTTATTCATATAAAACCTGTATTTTTTATCGCTTTATGGTGCAAAGATAGTCATTTATAGTGAGAAAAGTTGTTGATTTACAAATATTTTCGTACATTTGCACGCATTTTCATTCCTAAAAATCAGAAATCTATGCGACGCTGTCCTACATGTGAAGAAGAAATCGACGAGCATCTGGAGATTTGCCCGTGGTGCGGAAGGCGCACCGGATTTGAACCTAAGAAGCCGCTGAGCGAGAAACTGACACCCAAAATGACCAGTACCAACAAGCGCATGCTCTACTACGTGCTGGCCGGTGTGGCCACCGTGGCCGTGCTGACAGGCGTGGCCGTGGGCTGCCTGAACCGGAAACCCATCATCGGTTCGGGGCGACAGCTCGGCGTCACTGAGGTTATAGACAGCTTTGTCAGTGTGATGCCGCAGGGCTCGAAGGTGATTGCACGGTTCAACGACGACCGGCACAGCATCTATTATCTGAACTCTGGCCACCTGATGAAGTTCAACGCCGTGAGCAAGATGCTCGAAGAGGTGAACCCCTCGACGATGGTTGACGACGTGACGGTCTACTATAACGACCGCGATTCTGTGTCGGGTGTGGTCGAGGCAGAGCTCACCGAGGACGAGAAATACATCGTGATGCGCGTGGTGACCGAGCGCAACGAGCGCATGCCGGAGATGACCCAGTACGGCAGTTTCCGTCTGAATACCGAGAGCATGAACCTGTTGCCCTATAAGTGGACACCGAAGAAGAGCGCCGCCGCTGCCAACGTCAACCAGGACAGTCTGCGCCGCGCCTGGGCCGCATACCAGCGCCGCCACGCCAGTGAAGAGACTTCCTCCTCGAGCGAGCAGCCGGTTCAGCCGACCGCTCCGCAGCCCGTGGAGACGCCACTTGAGGAACAACCCACGGCAGCGCCCGCACCTGCACCGGCTCCCGCACCGGCCACACCGCCCGCTCAGAGTGAGTGAGGCCGGGCAACGCAACCCCCTCGTTTACCATGCTTGGCACCATTGTCAACACAGCATGCATCGTTGCCGGCACCATTGTCGGCACATTGCTCCACCGTGGCATCAAGGAGAAGTACAAGCTGACGCTCTATAACGGCCTCGGATTGGCAAGTCTGGCCATTGGCCTGAACGCCACGCTGCAGAATTTTCCCAAAAGCCAGCTGCCCGTTATGTTCATCGTGGCGCTGGCGATTGGCGGCATCGTGGGCACGGCCTGCGACCTTGACGGGCGCTTCAAGCGGCTTGTCAACCGCCACAGCAAGACCCCCAGCGGCGACGCGCGCTCGTCGCTGGCCGACGGTTTGGCCACGGCCATCCTCCTCTACTGCATCGGTCCTTTGTCGATGCTGGGTCCTGTCATCAGCGCGCTGAAAGGCGACAACACCTTTCTCTATACCAACGCCACCCTCGACTTCGTTTCTTCCACCATCTTCGCGTCAACCTACGGCTTCGGAATGGTTCTCGCCGCGCCCGTGCTTTTCCTTTGGCAGGGGCTCTTCTATACGGTTGCGCGCCTGAGCAGCAGCGCTGTCAGCGAGGCATTGATGGCAGAACTGCTCATCGTGGGTGGACTATTGATCACCGCTTCCGGCCTTTCGCTGCTGCAACTGAAGGACTGCAAGGTGCTCAACCTGCTGCCCGCCCTCGCGGTGCCCGTCGTGTGGTTTCTGCTGATGGGGTAGAAAAGTACGGCGACGGCCCATTGTCTTCCGTCGCCAGCAGCCAAAAGCCCGCAGAAAATCCATAGAGACAAAAGAAGGGGGGTGCCAAAGTCATGAAGACTTCGGCACCCCCTGAAAGCTATAGCTCCTTAATTAAGGTTTCTAAGAGTTGCTTTCGCCCGGGCCTTTGGCTGCAGGTGAGTTGCTGATAGCCGATGCGAGAGCTGGGTATGGTTTATTTCACGATGACCAGATAGTAGTTCTTCTTGCCGCGCTGCACGAGGAGATACTTGCCGCCGAGCAGCATGTCTTCGCCGATGGGCTGGTTGGCATCGGTCAGTTTCTCCTTGTTGATGCTCAGCGCTCCGCTCTTTGTGAACTCGCGAATCTCGCGCTTCGAGGGGAACACGGCAGCAGTCGTGGTGAACAGCTCTATGGCCGGCTGTCCCAGCTGAGAGCGGTCGATGACGAACTGCGGGACACCGTCGAACACGTCGAGGAACGTCTGCTCGTCGAGTTTCTCGAGCGCTTCCTTCGTGCTCTTGCCAAACAAGATGCTCGAAGCCTCGATGGCCATGTCGAGCGCCTCCTTGGAATGCACCATCACGGTGACCTCTTCGGCCAGTCGCTTCTGCAGGATGCGGCGTCCGGGGTCTTGCTTGTGCTCCTCGGCGAGGGCTTCGATGGTCTCCTTGTCGAGCGATGTGAAGATCTTGATGTAGCGCTCGGCGTCGTCGTCGCTGACGTTGAGCCAGAACTGATAGAAGCGATAGGGCGTGGTGCGTTTGGGGTCGAGCCAGATGTTTCCGCTCTCTGTCTTGCCGAATTTCTTGCCGTCGCTCTTGGTGATGAGCGGGCATGTCAGGGCGAAGGTCTCCACATCGTTGCCCAGGGTGCGGCGTATGAGCTCGGTGCCGGTGGTCATGTTGCCCCACTGATCGTTTCCTCCCAGCTGCAGTTTCACGCCTTTGTGCTGGTAGAGATAGAGGAAGTCGTAGCCCTGCAGCAGCTGATAGGTGAACCCGGTGAACGAGAGTCCGTCGCGGGCGGTGCCGTTGAGGCGCTGCTGAACGCTCTCCTTGGCCATCATATAGTTCACGGTGATGTGCTTGCCTACCTCACGGGCGAAGTCCAGGAACGTAAAGTCCTTCATCCAGTCGTAGTTGTTCACCATCTCGGCGGCGTTGGGCTCCTGGCCCTCAAAGTCAAGGAACTTGGCCACTTGCTGCTTGATGCACTCCTGGTTGTGGCGAAGTGTCTCGTCGTTGAGCAGGTTGCGCTCCTGGCTTTTTCCCGAGGGGTCGCCAATCATTCCTGTGGCTCCACCCACCAGGATGATGGGCTTATGGCCGCAGCGCTGCAGGTGGCGCAGCATCATGATGCCACACAGGTGGCCAATGTGCAGTGAGTCGGCCGTCGGGTCTGTGCCCAGATAGGCTGTCACCATCTCCTTTTGCAGGAGCTCTTCTGTTCCTGGCATGATCTGTGCCAGCATTCCGCGCCAGCGGAGTTCTTCAACGAAGTTTTTTCTCATCGGTATTCTTTTTTGTTCTGTTGTTTCTTTTTGGCCGCCACCATCCGGCGTCTTGTCAGGGCACGGGGTCATATCCGGACCCTCCCCACGGGTGACATCGCATGATTCGCTTGAAAGCCAGCCACAGCCCTTTCACGGGTCCGTGCTTGATGAGCGCCTGCCGGGCGTACTCAGAGCAGGTGGGTGTGAACCTGCAGGCGGGAGGTGTGAACGGCGAGATGACCCTCTGGTAGAACACGATGGGCAGCAACAGCAGCGCCACGAGGGCCTTTCTTATCCACCGGCCTATTTGTCTGACGATGTCCATCTTTACTGTTGGCGCCCTCCCAGTCGCCTCAGCAAGTCGCGCATGCGGCTGTCCACCAGCCGGCTGGTGCAGATCTTGCTGTCCATCCAGATAAATGCCAGCAGCAGCGTCTTGTCATCGGCCACGCTGAGCATGTGCTGGTTGAGCCTGAAAGCCTCCCTCACCTGTCGCTTCACGCGGTTGCGCCCGACGGCGTGTCTGAGGCAGCGCTTGGGCACCGACACCATGAACTGCGTGGGCTGACTGCCGATGCGCTCCTTCTCCACGTAGACCACACGAAGGGGAAACGCCGTCAGGCTGTGGCAGTCGGCGCGGTTGAAGAGCTGGTCTACGGCCTTCTTGCCTTTGATTCGCTCCCTTCGGCCCAGTGTGAGGGCGGTGGTTGCAGGCATGAGGAAGTGTCTGTTGGGGTTGCTTATTTGTTCGTTTCTTCCAGATAGGCTTTCAGTGCGCCCGTCATGGAAGGATATTTCGGCGATGGGGCCTCGATGACAACGTTGAGCCCGGCCTCGTGTGCGGCCTTGGTCGTAGACGGTCCGAATGTGGCCACCACGACGTCATTGTTCTTCTCGTCGCCAAAAGTCTTCTTGAAAGCGCTGATGCCCGATGGGCTGAAGAAGACGCACATGTCGCAGTCGAACGCCTCGCGCTCCTCTTCAGTGAAGTCGTTGCTCACCGTGCGATACATGACACACTCGGTGTGGTTGAGCTTCTTGGCGTCGAGCATCTGCTTCACGCTGTCGTCGTGAACGTCGCTCATGGGGATGAGATATCGTTCCGTCTTGTGCTTCACCATGGAAGGAACCAGGTCGGCAATCTTGCCTGTCTGGCCGAAAAACACCTTCCGCTTGCGGTACTGCACGTACTTCTGGATGTAGAGGGCTATCTGCTCGGTGACGCAGAAATACTTCATGTCCTCAGGAACGATGACATGCATCTCCTTGCAGAGCTTGAAATAGTTGTCAATGGCGTGGCGGGTCGTGAACACGACGGCCGTGTGATTCATTATACTAACTTTCTGCTGGCGGAATTCCCTGCTCGAAAGACCCTCAACCTTGATGAAGGGGCGAAACACCAGTTCTACATCATACTCCTGCGCAATGTCGAAATAAGGTGATTTCTCGCTGGCCGGCTTGGGCTGGGAAACCAAAATCTTCTTTACCATGAATGTCTTAAAAATTGATTTTCAAATGATCAACAATCAAGGCCAAAACGCCCACCATACTGAGCAATGGCACGATTTCAAGGGTGCAAAAGTACAAAAAAATCTGCAAAGAGACTACGTTTTGTCTGAAAAAGATGGCCCAGCACTTATAAAATGTCAAGAATTTTACGATTGTTAAGACAATTATTAGATAAATCAGGGCTCCATTGGTGCTAAAGTTAAAGTAACTTTGCAACATGACGAGGGGGAAAAGGAGCAGTCCCTCGATGGCCGTGAGGAACACGAACGAGCGCAGCCACTGCATGTTTCGCCGGGCGTCGAAGAACACGTTGTTCACCACACTGTAGAGCAGCGCCTTGATGAGAAAGTAGGCCACGAAGCTGCCCATGAAGATGAGGATCAGCTCGTAGGGCGAGTCGAGCGAGAAATGCGTGGCGATGTTGTTGTGGGTGTAGATGAAGCTGAGCAGCGCGCAGAGCAGGCAGGTCTGCAGGCACAGGAACAGCTGCACGCGGTTCTCGCCAGTGGTGCCTGTCATCTCGAACACGTTGTCGGTGCGCTGTATGCGGAAGAAATTGCGTGCCTGCTGGAAGAAGAAGAAGCGCGTGCGGCTCAGCGCCAGGGCAGCCACCATGAGGCAGGCCAGCAGAATGCCTGTCAGGATGTCGTCGGTGCGGATGCTGTAGGGGCGCGGATCGCCGGCCACACCGGCGCGGATGCCCGTCAGCTCGTTGTTGAAAAGGCTGTCCTTGGGGAAGTAGAGCTCGAAGATTTCCGCTACGTCTTTCTGGTCGATGTGGCTCGTATAGGGGTAGGGAATCTGGAAGGTGGTGTCCTGGGAGACGGGCAGCGGCGGCTGGTCCACATGGAACATGGCCTGTGTGGCCGAGTCCACCTGCTCGGGCGTGGGCTTCGGCGGCGTGGGCCTGAGCGAGCGCGGCACGGGGCGCACCTCTACGGCCTCGGCCTCCTCGTCGGCCGTCGTGGCCACGGCTTCCTCGCCGTCGGCCTCACCACTGGCCACGGGCGCCGCCGCCGGTGTCTCCACGTTCTGCGGTGCAGCGTGGTGAAGGGTGTCCTGTTGCACAGGGATATATGTGTACAAGTCTTTCATAGACGTTTCGGTAGTTGTGGGAGTTCAGGAGTTCAGAAGTTCAGGAGTTACAGACGATACTTTTAGTGCGATTCCTTAAGTGGAGCTAATAAAACTAACGTCTGCAACTCCTGAACTCCTGAACTCCTGAACTCCCGAAATATGAGTCTTTCACTTTCCCAGCCCGAAGGCGCTGCGGATGAGGTCCACGCTGTCGAGTTTCTCCCACGTGAAGAGCTCCACGTCGATGGTCTTTGTCTCGTGATAGAAGCTGGTGAATGTCTTCTTCACCACCTCGTTCTTGCGCCCCATGTGCCCGTATGCTGCCGTCTCCACATACATGGGCTGGCGCAGCTTCAGCTTTCGTTCTATGGCTTTGGGCTTCAGGACGAACAGTTTGCCTATCTTTTTGGCGATTTCTCCGTCGGTCATTTCCACATGACTGCGCCCGTAGGTGTTCACGTAGATGCTCACCGGGTCGGCCTTTCCGATGGCGTAGCTCAGCTGCACGAGCATCTCGTCGCTGACGCCTGCGGCCACCATGTTCTTCGCAATGTAGCGCGCCATGTAGGCAGCCGAGCGGTCCACCTTCGACGAGTCCTTGCCCGAGAAGGAGCCTCCGCCGTGGGCTCCCTTGCCGCCGTAGGTGTCGACGATGATCTTTCTGCCCGTCAGACCTGTGTCTCCGTGAGGACCGCCGATGACGAACTTGCCCGTGGGATTCACCAGATAGTCGATGTCGAAGCCAAACAAGTCGAGCACCTTCTGCGAGTGTATCTGCTGCTTGACGCGCGGAATGAGGATGTTTCTCACGTCGTCCTCGATGCGCTGGTGCATGGCTTCGTCGGTGTCGAAGTCGTCGTGCTGGGTCGAAACCACGATGGTGGTGATGCGCAGGGGGATGCCCTCGTCAGAGTATTCCACCGTCACCTGGCTCTTGGAGTCCGGTCGCAGGTAGGTCATCACGCGGCCTTCCTTGCGTATGTCGGCCAGTGTCTTCATGATGAGGTGGGCCAGATCGAGGCTCACCGGCATGAAGTTCTCCGTCTCGTTCACGGCATAGCCGAACATCATGCCCTGGTCGCCGGCGCCCTGCTCGTCCTCGTTGGCGCGGTCAACGCCACGGTTGATGTCGCCGCTCTGCTCGTGGATGCTCGACAGAATGCCGCACGACTCGCCGTCGAACTGGTATTCCGACTTGGTGTATCCTATGCGGTTGATGGTCTTGCGCGCAATGGTCTGCAGGTCGATATAGGCCTCCGACGTCACCTCGCCCATAATGACCACCTGTCCCGTGGTCACGAAGCTCTCGATGGCGCAGCGGGCATGCGGGTCGTAGGCCAGAAACTGGTCGAGAAGTGCGTCTGAAATCTGGTCGGCCACTTTGTCGGGATGGCCCTCTGAAACGGATTCTGATGTGAATAGATATGCCATGGTCTGTTGTATTTATAGATGAACTAAGTAAATGGTTTTGAGCCTGCAAAGGTACGCAGATTCCATGTAATGGCAAAGAAACCGGCGCTATTCTTAAGAATCTTTAATTGAAGTTTCCGTTGTCTGTGCTTTTTGGGCGTTGAGGAGTTGTGGAAGGCGTGGCGTTGGTTTGGCGGTTGCAGCCGTTGAAACCGTCAGTTTTATGCGCTGAAATCGCTGCAAAGAAGCACATAAAACGGCGGTTTGTCGCAACCATTCCATTGAAATCGTTGAACGAAACCAATGAAATCGTTGAACGAAATCAATGGAATCGTTCAACGAAATCAATGGTTTTGTTTCGCAAAAGCGCCAGTTTGGCGATGCCAGATTGTCGCTTTAGGACGAGCATTTTGGCGCTTTGGTCCTTTGGTTCTATTGTCTTTAGGGGCGGATGGGCGCATCCGCCCCCTCGTTAGTTGTTCATTTCCGGCAGGTTGGCGGGCGGTCTCGCGCGAGTTCCGGCTGAAGGTGTCGCCTGCAACTCCTGCAACTCGTCCATGCCTGTTGCTCCTTCAGACCGCCAAAGCCTATTGCCTCACTTTCTTTCCGTTCTTGATGACGATGCCTTTGTAGTCGTCGCCCACGCGCTGTCCCTGCAGGTTGTAGACGGGCGCCGACTCGTCGTCGGTTTCAATCTGTGGGATGTCTGTGGGTATGTATGCTGGGCTGGCTATCACAGCTTTCTTTACCGGATTGCCATCGGCGTCGACGAGTTTTCTTGTGGTTGTGTCATAATAGCCACCAGCAGGCTCTCTTACCTCGAGACCATCCTTAAGATACACATGGGAAAAGTTCTGTATGGCATATAAGACTGTGCGGCCACCATCTACCTCCACACGCGTGTCTTCACCCGAGACAGTCAGTGTCGATTGTGCAGTATTGAAAACAGGACAAATGCATATACACTTTATTGCGCAGTTGTCACGTATGTACAGGTTGCTGGAATTGCTCATACTGATGACGCCGGTTTCCAGTTTTCCCGGGCCTTCAATATAGGTGGGGACCATTGAAGCGATACTTGTATAGGAAGAGAAGTCCATGACGTTGTTGCCTTCCAGCTTGATATGAAAGTCTGGGAGCGGGTTTTTGTGGTAAGTAGATATTGTCACGTCTTTTATGTCCTTCAGATGGGCGTTCTTCAGTGTGAGGGTATGCGTGTCGGCATCGAAGCTGATGTCTCCGCTCATCAGTCCTGGGTCGTCTCTTGCAATGTCGCTGGCGTTGACCTCATCCACGGCATAGCCGCAAATCGTCAGGCCGTATTGATGGTGAGCGGTGGGCAGCTGGGCCGTCGAAGGTCCTATCACCACCCAGTCGCGCTGCACGTCGGTCGTGCTGTTCTTGTAGTAGACGTGGTAGCCCGCTCCCATCGTGGCTCCTTCGGGATAGCGGATGTCGATGCCCTCGCCGAAAGTGCGGTATTCCTCCGATGGCAGCTCCACGCTGGCATGGAACCGTCCGTAGGCCGCGAGCGTGCTGGACGCATCGATGGTCAGCCGTCCGCAGTCGTCAAACAGTCCGTAACCGTCGCCGTCGGCCCATAGTCTTGTGCCATCGGTGATTTTCAGTGTGGCCACGTCACCCAGGTAGACACCGTTCCATTCGTTGTTGGTGGCCCTGACGTGCAGGCGGCCGCCACCCGACAAAGTCGTCGATGTTGCGACCTCACAATTCAAGGCGTTGTAGTCGGTGGCGGTAACGGTGTTGTTGCCGCGGACATTAATATGGAACCAATAGCCCGTTTCATTGCTGATGCCTTCCTCGCCCTCAATCTCGGCATTGTACAGAACGAGGGTTGGAGTGCCGGCCCATCCAATCCACTGAGGCTCATCGTTCACGTAGGCAGTGCCCGACTTCAGGCCGGGGATGTTGTTGAGATTGAGCGACGTCAGCTCCACACCGTCCACATACACACCGTAGTTGATTACATGGTAGTTCACCTCTATATCCTTCATGATTTGATGGTCCGACGTGCGCGTATCGTAGTCGTAGGTCACCTTTAACGGTATATGCTTGAGGTTGTCTGACACCATCATCCAGCCTTCCATGCTGAGCATCACCGGCGTCTTGCTCACATTGTCAATCTTCAGGTTCTTGATGCGCGAGGCGTCGCTGGTGCCCACATACAGCGCCCAGCAGGTGTGTTCATCGTCGAGGTAGCTCATTCTCTGGAAGCGGCGCGTCGATTGCTGCGTGTTACCATAGAAGATTCCATTCCAGTTGGTGATGTTCGGATTGTTCTCAAGATTCAGATATGTCAATTGGTTATTGCTACAAACCAGTCTTTCAAGCAGTGGATTGTTGTCGACACTCAGATAGGCCAGCTCGTTGCCGTCGCAATATAGATTCTTTAGTTTTGCGCAATTGGACAAGGAAAGGTTTGAAAGCTTATTGTAAGAACAAGAGAATTCTTCGAGATTCACACACTGGGAAAGGTCTATCTGCCTGATTTTGTTGTTCATGCATCGTAGCTCGATCAGTTTCGTGTTCTTCGTAACATCAAGCTTCGTCAACTTGTTATATTCGCAGATAAGTCCCTTCAGCTCCGTGCATTTCGAGACATCCAGTTCGGTTAGGTAGTTGTTGTATCTGGTGCCATTGTACGTTGTTCCCCCCTCAACTCGCAGATACTGTAGGTTGACATTGTGGGTTACATCCAGGCTTGTCAGTGAACAGCCTCTCAGTATCAGATGTTCTAACTTGGTGAGGCTGCTTACATTCACGGTGGTAAGTTCGTTATAGCTCGCGTTCACAATCGTCAGATTGGTGAAGTACTCTATGCCTTTTAGGTTCTTGATTCCTCTGCCTTCAAGGTCGTACATATCCGTGATGGACTCGAGTTCGGCGTTAGAAATGAATCCGCCAATTTCTATTCCCATCTTTTCTGATATGTAAGAACGGAAGGCGGGGTCGGGGAAATACGTGTTGTTCAGCAAAATGGCGGCACGCATCTGTTGGGCAGTTGGCAAGAGGACTGCCAGCAAAAGGAGACATTGCCAGAGGAAATGTTTGTTGGTGTTCATAAGTCTTTAAATAAAATAGTTAATAATGGTTGATTGTCAAAGGGAAGTTTCCCGGAGGGCAGAAGAGCCATTGGCGTCGACGCCAGCTACAGACGCTCTGACTGTTTGCAACGGTTCACTTCGCGTCGCAAAGTTACAAATAATACTTGATAGTGCAAAAAGTGAGTGCCTTTTTTGCGATTTAAGGGCTTCATTTTGCCAAAAACAGGCCCTTGAAACGCACCTCGCAAAGAAAAAGAGCGACCCAACGACACCATCAAACCGTCCCCCAGCCACCGTGCCAGGCGCGTCAGCGCCGCCCCACCATCAGGCTCAGCGCACCGCCGCCCCCGCCGCCAGCCCGCCAAGATTAATCTTTCTTGCCGAAAAACGGTGGAGCGTCCTTGGTTAAATAGGTACCTATAGCGACCATTATTAATCCGATGATGATATCCAACATATCTGAATCCTCCATCTTTATTTGTTTCTTCTGCAAATATAGAGGGTCTTCCTGAAACTTGCTTGACTTTCACTATAAATCGAAATATAAAAAAAAATTCTCGCCGCTTTTACGCTTGTCCCATCGATTGTAGGCTCATTATTGTAACTTTGGCATTGCAAAACGCACGCCATGGCGCTCCGCCTCCCGCCACCGTGAAAGGCGCGTCAGCGCCGCCTCACTTCCGCTTCCGCTTCTGCTTATCCCAGTCGTTAAACAGAGGCGGAGTGTCTTTGGTAAGATAGGCTCCTATAAGAACCATTATTAGTCCGATGATAATCTCTAACATATCTGAATCCTCCATCTTTATTTGTTTCTACTGCAAATATAGAGGATTATCCCGAAAAATGCAAGAATTTCACTATAAATCGTAATATAAAAAATAGATTTTCGCCGCTTTTACGCTTGTCCCATCGATTGTAGGCTCATTATTGTAACTTTGGCATTGCAAAACGCACGCCTTGTCGCAACATTCGGTCGTTGAGTCGTATGGAAGTCGCGGAGTAGCGCCATCAGGAAATGGTCTGTTTCTTGTTTTTCAGGAGTTTAGGAGTACAGTAGTTCAGGAATTACAGACGTTAGTTTTATCTGCTCCATTTAGAGAATCGCCTTAAAAGTATCGTCTGTAACTCCTGTAACTCCAGTACTCCTGCGCTCGGCCAAGGTCATCAGGCCTTGGCCGCTCTGCTTGCAGAGAACTCCTGAAAGATGAGACCTTGAATCAATATTTTTTCCTTTAATCGTTCGTTTGTTTCGTCTAATCTTTGTATCTTTGCTCACTCAAACAGGAAAGAAAACCGTGAAGACCCCATGGAAATGAAAAAGAGAATGGCTATGTGCGCCGCGTTGCTGACGTTGGCGCTGGCTCTTTGGGCCCAGGGCCCGATGCAGCTGCGAGTGAAGAACACCGAAGTGAAGGTGGAGTTCTACACCCCTTCCATCGTCAGGGTGACCAAGCTGCCCGCCACCCACGCTGACCTTGCGCCCAGCATGGTGGTGACGGCGCGTCCCGAACAGGTGGCCACCGTGCAGAAGGGCCACACCCTGAGCAGTGCCGACCTGAAAGTGAGCATCGACGAACGTACAGGTGCCGTCAGCTTTGCCACCGCCAAGGGCAAGACGCTGCTGCGCGAAAAGACCTGCACCTTTGAGCAGCGCACCACCGGCGCCGATGCCGGAGCCTACCGCGTGGCGCAGACCTTCGTGCTCGACAAGTCGGAACCCATCTACGGACTGGGCACACTGCAGAACGGAAAGATGAACCGCCGCGGCGAGCACAAGCTGATGGAGCAGTCGAATCTCGAGGACTTCCAGAACGTCATTCAGAGCATCAAGGGCTGGGGACTGTACTGGGACAACTACTCGCCCACACATTTTGACGACGACGTCTCGGGCATGACCTTCACCTCGGAGGTGGGACAGGCCGTCGACTATTACTTCATGTACGGCCAGACGGCCGACGGTGTCGTCGCCCAGATGAGGCATCTCTCGGGCAGCGTCCCCATGTTCCCGCTCTGGACCTTCGGCTACTGGCAGTGCAAGGAGCGCTACAAGAGCACCCGCGAGGTCGTCGGCGTGGTCGACAAGTACCGCGAGCTGGGCGTGCCCTTGGACGGAATCGTCCAGGATTGGCAGTATTGGGGCTCCAACTATCTGTGGAATGCCATGGACTTCCTGGCAGAAGAGTATGACGACGGCCAGAAAATGATTGACGACGTGCACCAGCGCCACGCCCACCTGATGATAAGCATCTGGGCCAGTTTTGGTCCGCAGACCAAGGCCTACCGTCAGCTTTCGGCGAAAGGACTGCTCTACGACTTCGAGACATGGCCTCAAAGCGGTCTCACCTTCTGGCCTCCGCGCAAGGACTATCCGTCGGGTGTGCGGGTCTACGACGCCTTCTCGGCCGAGGCCCGTTCCATCTATTGGCAGAACCTGACGACGCTCTACGACAAGGGCGTTGACGCTTGGTGGATGGATTCCACCGACCCCGACTTCTTCGATCCGCGGGAAAGCGACTACGACCACTCCGTAGGCACCGTGCTCGACGGTCAGGGCAACCTCGTGAAGAAACTGGGAACATGGCGCGGATACCGCAATGCGTTCCCGCTGGCAACGGTGAAAGGCGTGTATGAAAGCCAGCGACAGACCGCCGCAAAGGCCATTGCCGGCGGACAAGACCCGAAAGCCGAGAAGCGTGTCTTCATCATGACGCGCTCGGCATTCGCCGGACAGCAGCACTACGGTTCCAACATGTGGAGCGGCGATGTGGTGTCGTCGTGGGACATGCTGCGCAAACAGGTTCCCGCCGGACTGAGCTATTCGCTCACCGGAAACCCCAATTTCAACACCGATATCGGCGGATTCTTCTGCAACGCCTACAACACCCGCGGACCGGCTTCGGCACCGCGCAACGTGCAGTTTCAGGAACTCTACGTGCGATGGATGCAGTATGGGCTGTTCTGTCCCGTGTTCCGCAGCCATGGTGCCGACGCACCGCGCGAGATTTACCAGTTCGGACAGAAGGGCGAACCGGTCTACGATGCCATCGAGAAGACCATCCGCCTGCGCTACCGTCTGCTGCCTTACCTCTACAGCACGGCGTGGCAGGTGACCAGCAACAACGAAAGCTACCTGCGGCCTTTGTTCAGCGACTTCGCCCAGGACACGCGTGTGTGGGACATGACCGACGAGTTCATGTTCGGCCGCAGCTTCCTTGCCGCGCCCATTGTGGAGGCGCAGTACACCAAGGAAGAGGTTCTTCACGAAGATGCCATGAGCGGCTGGGACCGGAAGACGAAGGGCAGCGGCAGCGAGGAAGACGCTTCTGCGGTGGATTTCACGCAGCCGCGCCAGACCACAAAATACCTTCCGAAGGGCGCCAGTTGGTACGATTTCTGGACCAATCAGCTCTACAAGGGCGGGCAGACGGTCAGTCTGCAGACGCAGTTCGACCGCGCTCCGCTGTTCGTGCGTGCAGGCAGCATCGTGCCGCTTGGTCCCGAGATGCAGTATGTGGGCGAGAAAGCGTGGGACGAACTGGAGATACGCGTCTATCCCGGTGCCAACGCATCGTTCACGCTCTATGAGGACGAAGGCGACAACTACCGCTACGAGCAGGGCATCTACGCCACCATCACCTTCCAGTGGGACCAGAACAGCCGCACGCTCACGATAGGGAAACGCAGCGGAAGCTATCCCGGCATGCTCGCCAACCGCCGGTTCCTGGTCGTGATGCCCGACGGACAGCAGAAGCAGGTGAGTTATCAGGGCGAGGCTGTCAGCGTGAAGTTCTGATCGCGCAAGACAAGACAATCCCGCTTTACCGTTTTTTATCACGAATTGAAGAATTGGAGAATTTGGGCCTGGCCATCATTCTCTTATTCTCTAATTCGTGATAAAGAAAGGATTATGACCTTTTTATCTCGAATTTGAGAATTGAAGAATTTGGGTTTGGCTATCATTCTCTTATTCGCAAATTCGTGATAGAAAACAGGTTACAGGCTTTTCACAGGCGGGAAAGTCCTGAAAGCAATTCGTGACATTCGTTTCATTCGCTGTGGAAAAACAAGGAAATGACCTTCAGAAGGCGCGTCGTTCAGAACGGCGGTTCGCTTCTGAAGGTCATTTCCTTTTGCGTCTTCGGGTGGACGAAGCGGAGTGTGGCGGCGTGCAGGAGGAGTCTTCCGGGGCGGCCGTCTGATGCAACATCCGGGCCGACAGGCTGCATTGATCCGTAGAGCTCGTCGCCGACGATGGGTGCCGACAGTCCTTCGCGGTGGGCACAATGCACGCGCAGCTGATGGGTGCGGCCCGTCTTGGGCGTGAGCAAGAGGCGCGTGCGGTGGCCGTCGATGGAAAGTGTGTCGTAGTGGGTGACTGCCTCGCGCCCGTTTTGATGGTCCACCAGCTGGCGCGGACGGTCGTCGAGGTCGGGGCGAAGTGGCAGGCTGATGATGCCGCTGCCGCTGACGAGGCCCTCCACCACGGCGACATACTCCTTGCTCACCGTCCGTTCCAGAAACTGCCGTTGCAGTTCGGCGTGCGCCCATTTGGTGCGCGCCACCACCATCAGTCCCGACGTCTCCATGTCGAGGCGGTGCACAATGAGCGGGTTCACGTCGTCGTGCCATCGTTGCCGCATCGTCTCCTCCACCGATGGCCGGTCAATCTTGCCCGGTATGCTGAGCATTCCCGCGGGCTTGACGACCACGGCCAGCCAGTCGTCTTCGTAGACCACCTCGAGCGCCGTGTCGTCGGGCGAACGCAGAGTTGTATGCTCCACGTCGAGGCCCTGCATCATCCAGCCCAGTATGGGTACGCACTTGCTGCGGCAGGGCGGATAGAAATGCAGGTGATGGCGCACCTCGCCGCGCGGCGATTCGCCCCACCAGAACTCCGCCAGACACAACGGCCGCAGGCCAGTCGTGTAGGCGTGCTGCAGCAGTTTGGGTGCACAGCAGTCGCCACTTCCCGACGGTGGCAGCGTGGTCTGCGAGAATATATCGAGCAGGTTGCGCTCCTCGCCTCGCGCGTTCTTTAATATATAGTGACTGAAGAGCCACCGCTGCAGGGCGTCAGAGCGTTGTCGCCGCTCCTCCTTCATCGCCTTCAGCCGGTCTTCCAGCCGGTCGACGCGGTCCATGGCGGCGTTGAGGCGCTCCTCGGCGTGTTTCTTCGTGCGGTGCAGTTCGGCTTTCATGAACTGGCTTTCGCGCACCAGTGCGGCGTGTTCCTGCGCATCGATGTTTCGCTGCATGCGTATCATGTCGCGCATCGCCTTGGCCTCAGCGGTCCGGTTCTTCATCATTTCCACCATTTCCTCCGTCTCCTGTCTGACGTTCTGCAGATGTTGTCGGGCAAGGGCCATTTCCTCCGACTGCTCCAGTG
Source organism: Prevotella sp. (assembly GCA_017509155.1). GTDB lineage: Bacteria > Bacteroidota > Bacteroidia > Bacteroidales > Bacteroidaceae > Prevotella. The sequence goes on along the minus strand of JAFWQE010000090.1, from coordinate 11,656 downwards.
CCGCTATGTCGCTGTTGATCTGCGAGATGGCGCGTTCCTCCTGCTTGAAATGGCCGTCGGGCTGTTGCGCGTCGAACACCGGAGGAACGAACCACGGCCAGTCGTTTCTGCCGGCCAGCAGTCCGGAGTAGGCCGCCAGAAATCCCAGCCTTCCCTTTTGTTCGCCCACCAGCACGCCCATCATCTTGCCCCGTTGTGCGTCTTCGAGCAGCTGCGGGTGGCGCATCACGTAGTCCATCACCTCATGGGCAGCCTCGCGACACAGCGCATGAGGCTCGTAGCCAAAGGGCGACAGCATGGCCGCAGGTGGCGGCGTGGCGGTGGTGAGAGGGTGAAAGCAGTCCATGTCTCTATTGTTCGTATTCTTCATTCGCACGGTCAAAGCCCGGGATTTCTGCATTTCTGAGCAGCCTCTGCGGCCGGTTGAACGATGGTGCAAAGGTAAGGAAAAAAAACGAGAATGCCGCCCTTGCGGTGATTTTCCTGCCAACAATAGGAATTTCCCCTTTCAAAATAGGCAAAATCATTTGCGGGGACGGGAAAATCTTCCTATCTTTGCATCGAGAAAAAGAAAATAATGTATCACCTTTAAAACTTTAAGGATATGAAAAAGATGTTCGCAATCATGGTCATGATGATGACGATAGTCATCCAGGCCTCCGCCATGTCATACACACAGGCTCGTCAAGAAGCCCTCTATCTGAGTGATAAAATGGCCTACGAGCTTGGCCTCAGCGCCCAGCAGTATGCTGATGTGTATGAAATCAATCTGGACTATCTGATGAGTGTCAACACACAGAGCGACCTCTACGGCATCAGCTGGCAGATGCGCAACCGCGACCTTCGCTATGTGCTCACCGCCTATCAGTACGACCTCTTCATGAGAGCCAACTACTTCTATCGTCCGATGGAATGGAGTGGAACGTCGTGGCGCTTCCGCGTCTACACACGCTACACCAACCGCTCTCACTACTACTACGCTCAGCCCTCGGTGTACGGCAGCTACCGCGGTGGCAACATGCGCACGGGAACGAGCTACTACGCTAACCGTCACTACACGCAGCCCACGCCGATGGGAGGCACCAACTGGCGGCAGAACGGCGGCGCTGGCCATCCGGCTACAGGCCATCACGGACCCACGCGCAGCACTACTACCACCACCACTACGACACGCACCACGACCCACCATGGCACTACGGCTCCAGCCGGACAAGGAAATGGCAACTGGCGGCAGAACGCTTCGGGCAAAAGCAAGGGCTCTTCTACCACCACAACGACCACAACCACGCGCCAGGGTTCGTCAACGCGCCAGGGACAAGGCGGTGGCAACTTCCACGGAAAGCGCTAAGACACACCGAGCTCTTCACTACGAGAGCTACGCAGTAGGGTAGAGCCGACAACGATACAGCGGACCATCAGCGACCACGAATCACTGATGGTCCGCTTACTTTTTCCCCACATCGAACTGTTATTTCAACAACGGATTATTTTCATTTCAACAACGGATTAATTTTATTTTGACAACGAATTTGACGAATAACACGAATTTTCCTTGCCCTGTGAGAACCGAAATCTGTTTAATCCGAACAATCCGTGTTCAATAAATAAACAACGAATTTGACGAATAACACGAATTATCCCTGCCCCGTGTGAACCGAAATCCGTTGAATCCGAACAATCCGTGTTCAATAAATAAACAACGAATTAGACGAATGACACGAATTATCCTTGCCCTGTGTGAACCGAAATCCGTTGAATCCGAGCAATCCGTGTTCAATAAAACAAACAACGAATTTGACGAATGACACGAATTATCCCTGTCCTGTGTGAACCGAAATCCGTTGAATCCGAACAATCCGTGTTCATAAAAGACTCATGAAATCATTGTTTTATCGAACACGGATTGCTCGGATTCAGCGGATTTTTCTTAGTTCAGACGTTAATGTATTTCGTATCATTCGTCAAATTCGTTGTCGAGATAAAAATATTTCGTTGTCGAAAAATATAATTCGTTGTCTATAAAAATAACAATTCGTTGTCTTAGGGTGCGGTGTGTGAGAAAAATGTTGTACTTTTGCAGGCGGAGAATTAGAAAGACATGAAATACGGTATCATTGGAACCGGTGCCATTGGCGGTTACTACGGCAGCCGTCTGGCCCAGAGCGGGCAGGACGTACACTTCCTCCTGCACCGCGATTACGCTTATGTGAAAGAACACGGCTTGCAGGTGGACTCGTGCGACGGCTCGTTCCATCTGGACCATCCCAGCGTGTATGAGCGCACGGCCGACATGCCTGCCTGCGACGTCGTGCTGGTTTGCCTCAAGTCCATCAACAACCATCTGCTCCAGACGCTCCTTCCGCCGCTGCTCAAGACGGAGACGCTGGTGGTGCTCATACAAAACGGCATCGGCGTGGAAGACGATGTGCAGGCCATGTTCCCACAGGTGCAGCTCGCCGCCGGACTGGCCTTCATCTGCTCCGCCAAGACAGAGCCGGGGTGCGTCAGCCATCAGTGCTATGGACAGATAAACTTTGGCAACTACTCATGCCGCGACGAGCAGCGCATGCAGCAGCTCCTCGACGACTTCAACCATGCAGGCGTGAAGGCCGGACTCGTAGACTACCACGAGGCACGATGGAAGAAGGCCGTGTGGAACATGCCCTTCAACGGCATGACCGTCGCACTGAACACCCGCACAGACCTCCTGCTGAAGAACCCCGCCACGCGACAACTCATCCGCGAACAGATGATGGAGGTGATAGGAGCGGCACAACATCTGGGCGTGAAGAACCTCGACGAGGCCTTCGCCGACAAGATGATCGACATGACAGACCACATGACGCCCTACTCACCGTCGATGAAGCTCGACTACGATTTCCACCGTCCCATGGAAATCAACTACCTCTACACGCGACCCATCGCCATAGCCCGCGAGGCCGGTTTCGACATGCCGCGCCTCTCAATGCTCGAAGCTGAGCTGCGCTTTCTGGGAACCTATGGCGAATAAACCGGCAGTTTCGGCCATTGAAACTGACAATCTCGGCGACCCAAACCGACAGTTTCAATAGACAAATCCATTGATTTCGTTCAACGATTCCATTGATTTCGTTCAACGATTTCAATGGATTTGCTGAACGATTCCATTGGATTTGTTTCACCATTCTGCCGCTTTTGCCTCCCCAAACCACCGCTTTTGCTCTCTGAAAACGGCGGTTTCGAGCTGGAGAAGGCACGTGAAGTCTCTGGGAAAACGATGTAGGAGGTGATTTTATTCGCCTGCGGCGCTACACGAATTTGCATGAATACACATGAATGAATCATTAATACTCGGGGCTTAGCTGTCGGGAGTTCAGGAGTTCAGAAGTTCAGGAGTTGCAGACGATACTTTTAGAGCGACTCTTAAAAGGGAGCTAATAAAACTAACGTCTGTAACTCCTGCAACTCCTAAACTCCTGAACTCCACAACAAACATTCATGTGTATTCATGCATATTCGTGTAGCGCCGTATGCAAATAAAAACAACCGTCGAAAGAGCGTTTTACGCCTGCATTGAGGCAAACGAAGGCGAGCGAAGACACCTTTTATCGCATTTTGTTTCATTTTTTATCCTGACAGGCCTGTAAGTTCAAAAATTTTTTGTATTTTTGCAGCCACTAATCCAGTAAGAATCTATCATCAATATTTTAGCAAAATGAAAAATATCTCTTTAGACATTACAAAGGCTGCGTGCTTCTTGCAGGAAGGCGCAGTGAAGGCTTTTGAGCCTCAGGTGAAGGCAGCTCAGGAAGCCCTGGAGAACGGAACATGCCCTGGCAACGATTTCTTGGGATGGCTGCACCTGCCATCGGGCATCTCGGCCGAGTTCCTCAAGGAGGTGCAGGACTGCGCACAGGTGCTTCGCGACAACTGCGAGGCCATCGTCGTGGCCGGCATCGGCGGCAGCTACCTCGGAGCACGCGCGGTCATTGAGGCCCTGGGCAACTCTTTCGCCTGGCTGGTACAGGACAAGAAGAACCCCACCATCCTGTTTGCAGGCAACAACATCGGCGAGGACTACCTCTCAGAGCTCACCGAATACCTGAAGGACAAGAAGTTTGGCGTGATCAACATCTCCAAGAGCGGCACCACCACAGAGACGGCGCTCACCTTCCGTCTGCTGAAGAAGCAGTGCGAAGACCAGCGCGGCAAGGACGAGGCCCGCAAGGTCATCGTGGCCGTGACCGACGCCAAGAAAGGCGCTGCCCGCACCTGTGCCGACAAGGAGGGCTACAAGAGCTTCATCATTCCCGACAATGTGGGCGGACGCTTCTCGGTGCTCACACCGGTGGGTCTGCTGCCCATCGCCTGCGCAGGTTTCGACATTGTACACCTGGTGGCCGGTGCCCGCGAGATGGAGAAGGCATGTGGCAAGGACGTGCCCTTCGACGAGAACATCGCCGCACAGTATGCCGCCGTGCGCAACGGACTCTATGGCGCCGGCAAGAAGATAGAGATCATGGTGAACTACCAGCCCAAGCTCCACTTCATCTCAGAGTGGTGGAAGCAGCTCTACGGAGAGAGCGAGGGCAAGGACAAGAAGGGCATCTTCCCCGCATCGTGCGATTTCACCACCGACCTCCACTCCATGGGTCAGTGGATTCAGGACGGCGAGCGCACCATCTTCGAGACCGTCATCTCCATAGAACAGCCCAACCGCAAGCTCCTCTTCCCCTCTGACGAGGAGAACCTGGACGGCCTGAACTTCCTGGCCGGCAAGCGCGTGGACGAGGTGAACAAGATGGCCGAGCTGGGAACACGCCTGGCACACGTCGACGGTGGCGTGCCCAACATCCGCATCAGCGTGCCCGAGCTCAACGAATACTATATTGGCCAGCTCATCTACTTCTTCGAGATTGCCTGCGGCATCAGTGGCAACGTGCTTGGCGTGAATCCTTTCAACCAGCCCGGCGTAGAAGCCTACAAGAAAAACATGTTCGCACTGCTCGACAAACCAGGATACGAGGCCGACTCGAAGGCCATCAAGGAAAGACTGGCACAGGAGTAGGCCCGAATGAGAATATAGGAGTTCAGGAGTTCTCTGCAAGCAGAGCGTCCAAGGCCTGATGCCCTTGGCCGAGCGCAGGAGTTGCAGGAGTTACAGACGTTAGTCTTGTCGGTTCCATAAGCCAGAGACGTGTGCTTGAAGTATCGTCTGCAACTCTAGCAACTTTTGGGTTCCTGCGCTCGGCCAAGGTGATCAAGCCTTGGACGCTCTGCTTGCAGAGAACTCCTGAAGTTGCGCGAATGCGAAACTTGAACCACTGATGAAGGATGAAAGAAACAATAGTCAGATACAAAGAGAGAACCGCCTTTGGGCAGTGCTGCCCTCAGGCGGTTCTCTTCGATATGGACGGCGTGCTCATCAACTCCATGCCCAACCACGCCGTGGCGTGGCAACGGTCGATGGCCACCTTTGACATCCGCATGACGGCCGCCGACGCCTACGCCACCGAAGGCGCACGCGGCATCGACACCATCAGGCAGATGGTGAAGGCGCAGAAAGCGCTCGACATCACGCTCGACGAGGCTCAGCGCATGTACGACGTGAAGGCCCGGATGTTTGCCGCGCTGCCTCGCGCCGAGGTGATGGACGGTGCCTGCGAACTGATGGAGCAGATACACCGCGACGGTCTGCAGATATGCGTGGTGACGGGCAGTGGACAGCGGCCTCTCATCAACCGTCTGACCACCGATTTCGCACCGTTCGTTGACGAGCAGCACATCATCACCGCCTACGACGTCAGTCGCGGAAAGCCCCATCCCGACCCATATCTGATGGGCATGCGCCGCTGTGGTGTGGAACCGTGGCAGACCATTGTCGTGGAGAATGCGCCGCTGGGCGTCAGGGCAGGCCATGCCGCCAAGGCCTTTACCATAGGCGTGAACACCGGGCCGTTGCCGCCGGAGATGCTGGCCGACGCCGGTGCCGACCTCGTGCTGGGCTCCATGCGCGAGCTCTGCACGCGATGGGACGAACTGAAAAACGCAATGATGGCCGCAGGGTGACGCTCACCTGCGGCCATCATTGCGTTCATACGGTTATCTCTGCTGAGCCGAAACAGCGGTGGTGGTCCTTGTCGTAGACCACGCAGAACTGCCCGGGCGCCACCCCGTGTATGGGCTTTTCGGAGTGGATGATGAGGCGCCCGCCGCCCTCTGAGGCTTTTTCTATGCGGGCTCGGTGGTATTCCGGCGTGTGGCGAATCTTGAAAGTGATGTCCGTGGGCAGCGAGTCCTCGGGCGCCATCTGTCCCACAGGCGGGGTGAGGAAATGGAACCCGTGCACGGGGAACGTCTGTTTGTAGGCCGTCGCGGGGTCGTAGCCGTGGCTCACGTACAGGATGTTACGCTCCACGTCTTTCTTCACAACGAACCACGGTCCGCCGCCAAAGCCCAGCCCTTTTCGCTGTCCGATGGTGTGGAACCACAGTCCGCGGTGCTCACCGATGCGCTCGCCGGTCTCCAGTTCCACCACCTCGCCCGGCTGTTCACCGAGGTACCGGCGGATGTAGTCGTTATAGTTGATCTTGCCCAGAAAGCAGATTCCCTGCGAGTCCTTGCGGCGGGCGTTCACCAGATGTTCCTTTTCTGCCACCTGTCTCACCTCGTCTTTCATGTAGTGACCTATCGGAAACACCGCCTTGCGGAGCTGCCATGGCTCTATCTGCGCGAGGAAGTCGGTCTGGTCTTTCACAGGGTCGGGACTGGTGGTGAGCCATTTCTGGCCGTCTATCCATTCGGTCTGGGCGTAGTGGCCTGTGGCGATGATGTCGTAGTCGTGGCCCCGTTTCTCGTCGAAGGCGCCGAACTTGATGAGCCTGTTGCACATCACGTCGGGGTTGGGCGTGAGTCCTGCCTTCACCTTCTCCATGGTGTAGTGGGTCACCTGTTGCCAGTATTCGCGATGGCAGTCTACGACCTCCAGCCGGCAGTCGTACTTTCTTGCCACGGCAGTTGCCATTTCCAGATCCTCCTCGGCGGTGCAGTCCCACTGCTCAGCTTCCTCCGGGCCGATGTTGATGTAGAAACAGTCGGGATGGAGTCCGTGGCGTGTGAGTTCGTAGACCACCACGGCGCTGTCCACTCCGCCTGAGAGCAGCACTGCCACCCGCTTGTCTTTGAGTTCTTCTATGTTCATCTTACTTGGTCTTGTCTATGATGAGCAGCTTCGGTTTTTCTTGCTGTTGTTCGGTTTTTTTAGGAGCTGGCGTCTGCGGCTTTGATGCCGTTGCCGCCTTTTTCGTCTTTCTGTTCTGAGGCTTGATGGCCGGTTGGGCGGTGCGCCTGGGCGTTGTCTTAGCCCTTTCGGTCCTTGTTCTCTGAGGTCTGATGGGAGCCGTGATGGTGCGTACTGGCGCGGCTGGCGTGATGACAGGGTCGATGGCCAGGTCTTCCTCGTGCCTTTGCTCACGGGCTTTTTCCAGATGGCGGCGCCCGGTAAACGGACGCACGGCGAGATTGTATTCGAACGGGTCGGCGGTGTCTGTCCAAATCGCATCTTCGTCGAAGCGGAAGATGACGGCCTCGGTGCCGTTCTCACGCAGCGTCGATGTCCACATGGCGCCGCAGTCGCCCTCGGCTATCCTGTCGGAAAAGCCGGATGCGGGGAACACATATCGGTAGGTGTCCTCGCGGTCAAAGAGCTCGTCGACGGCAATATCTTCAGCACGGTTGAAGTCGCGGTGGCTATATCCCAGCGGAACGATGTCGACCACGAGTCCGGTTTCATCGACAAAGCGGTAGCGGAATGCACATCTGTACTCGGTTCCCGTGAAACGCAGGGCGTAGAGAGTGCCGTTTCCAACGCCGTAGTACTGACTGCTGACGAAGATGTCGTTGCGGTTGTTGAACTCGATGGTCTCGTTTCGCGTCTCGTTCACCCGTTCGTCGAGGCTGATTTGCCGGTCGGGAAGGATGCACGCCATTTCGCCTGCCGTCGGCAAATGGAAGTCTTCATAGTCGCTCATCTGGGCTTTTTCTATGGCCTCGTTGAAGCTGAACAGGCCCGCGCTTTCGTTGTCGAGCATCCAGTTTCCGCTGGTGTTGAGAGTCGCCTCGCCACAATAGTCGATGGGAATGCTGTCGGTGATGGCCTCAATCTCGAGTGCTGGCTGGGTGAACGTGAAGTGAAGCTGCTGCTGGTTGTCTGCATCGGAAGTGAGCGAGAAGTCCATCTGCCGGGCCTCGGCGCTGAAGTTGGTCTTCAGGGCGATGGAGTGGAGCACGGTGTTGTCCGAAAGTCGGCGCGTGCTGATGCTGCCATAGGGGAACGGTTTCGCTCCGTTGTAGGTGATGGAAGAACTTCCGGGGTTGGTGCGAACGTACACATTCAGCGTGACAGGTTTGTAGCTGACGGCCGTTGCCTCGGTGGCATCGACGGGCTCGTTCACATAGATGTCCTGCCCATAGAGGCTGGCGTGCATGAACCGTGTGGCGCGCTCGAAGGTGGCCTGCGGGTCCAGATAGAGCCTGACAAAGCCCGTTCCGCCAGTGTTTCTCCTAAACGTGAGCGACTCCGACGAGATGCTGACGTTGCGGTTCTGCGAACATTGGTAGATGGTCTCGCCGTTGCCGGCCAGCGGCAGCATGAATGTCTTCACGCCTGTCTGCTTGCTCCACCATCGTTCGCTGTCCACATCCTTCACCTTCTTCACATTCTCGTCGGTGGCCACCTCCTTGATGCTGATGAGGAGCTGGGTGCCTTTGTATTCGTATCTGTAGGCCCGGCACTGGGCATAGTCGTAGTTTTTCCTCACCACCGGGTCGTAGATGTCGTCGTTGGCCGATTTCTCGTAGTGCTCGCCGAGTGGACGTCGGAAGCGCAAACCGTAGATGATGCCCTTGCCGCTCCCCACATAGTCGCTGATGCATCGCAGCGGTCGCTGCCCCGGCAGCTTGACGGTCTCGGCCACTTCCAGCGCCTTTCCGCTCTTATAGAACGTGGGAGCGTCGGGCGAGTCGATGGTGGGAATCAGGAAAGCCAGCTCCTCCTCGGTGGGCAGACGGTACACCTCTTCGCCGACGACCACATGGTTGAGCACGCCAGAGTGCATGAATCGTCCGCCAACATCGTAGGTTCCCGCCCACGATATGGCATCGGCACCGAGGTTGGCCTTTGCAAAGAAGTCGAGCGCACCGTAACCCTGTGCCTTCACCAGAGGGATATTGGCGTTGTGGACAACCGTGTTGAACAGGTTGTCTATGTATTCCTGGTTGCTCGGCGTGTTCATGCTCACCATGGTCTGCGACATACCCGTCGTTGCCAGCCACAGCATTGCGACCAGCACGCCATACTTTTTCCTCATCGATATCTTACGATTATACCTTTTCATTTTCTATTATTGTGGATGAAGGATTTATGCTTGTTGGATGAAAGATGAAGGATGAAAGATGAATGTCTGATGCTTTTCTCCTTTCTCCCCTTTCCGTTTTCACTTCTCACTTGTCAGTTTCCTACATCCCCCTCGGGGGCTTGGGGGGCTTCCCCTCTCCGTTTTCACTTCTCACTTGTCACTTAAAAACATCCCCCTCGGGGGCTTGGGGGGCTTCCCCCCCCTCCGTTTTCAGTCCTCAGTTTTTTGTTCACAGGGCAGCGGTTCCAGTTTTGTGTACTGCGCAACGATACTATTGATCATGGCATAGTACTGTTTCTCGGTGATGGAGATGTCCTGTCCGGCCGTGTTCGAGAAGTATTTCTTTCCCTTGAAATGATAGTGGTCGCGGGTCTCGTCCTTCATCATTTCGCCGTCTTTGAGCTGCATCCAGCACGCGCTTCCGCTCTTCTTGCTGTCGCTGAATACCGCAAACACGCCGCGATCTTTTATCCAAACCCATTCGGCCACCTCTTTATCGTAGATGGTTTTTGGGCCGTCGTCGCCCGCCTGACACACCACCAGCCGTTTGTCGGTGTTGGCCACGCCTTCCTCTGTTCCGTCTCCGTCGAGGTCGATGAGGAAGAATTCCGAGAGCTTGTCGTAGCCGTTCTCCTCGTAGTACGTCGCCAGCGCCTCGCCCAGTGCCTGTTTGTTGTCGGTGCCCTTGTTGCTGTCGAGGAAGAGCCACACCGCTACGGCCAGCGCCGTTATGGAGATAACGATGGCCAGTGCCTTGATGAACACCTCGAAACCGTTTCTTTTTGGATAAACAGGATAGTCGTTGCCGGTGGGATACGGTGAGCTTTCCCTCTGCTCCGTTGGTGGGAAGGGCGGCCAGGGAGTGCCTGCCGGCGACTCTTCCGGAGTAGGTGGAGCCCCGGGTGCTGTCTTGATAACCATCATACAACAAGGGCATGTCACCCCTTCTGTGGCAGCATCGCGTTCCGACGTGAACCGATACTGGCATCGCGGACATACATATTCTATCTTCATTCTGCTATGTTATTATGGATGAAGGATGAAGGAATAAAGATGAATGCTTTATACTTTTTTCCTCTCCCCTCCTTCTTTTCACTTCTCACTTGTCACTTAAAAACATCCCCCTCGGGGGCTTGGGGGGCTTCCCCTCTCACTTTTCACTTAAAACATCCCCCTCGGGGGCTTGGGGGGCTTACATTTATCTCTTCTCACTTATCACCCCAAGATACTGCTCAATGGGTATTCCTCGGTTCTTGTCTTCGTTGTCCTTGTTGAGGTCGATGAGCATATAGAGTGCGTCCATTGCTGTGCGTGTGCTCTGCTTGAGCGGTGCACCGTTGAGCAGATGTCCTATGAGAATGGCCGAGAACATGTCGCCAGTGCCGGGGAAGTGCACCGGAATCTCCTCGTAGGGCAGCAGGAAATACTCGCCTATCATGTGGTTGAAGCCCACCACCGACGTCTGTCCGTCCACCGGCATGCTTGTGATCAGCACCGACTTTGAGCCGATGTTGCGCAGTCGGTCCACCATCTGCCGAGCCTCTTTCCACGTCACTCCCTCCTTCTTATAGGGAGTATCCGTCAGGTAGCACGCCTCCGTCATGTTGGGAAATATCAGGTCTGCCACGCTCACCATCTCGCGCATGCTCGCTATGGTCGACGGTGTCACGCCGTTATATAGCTTTCCGTCGTCGCCCATGATAGGGTCCACGAAGACGACCGTTCCCAGAGCCGCCTGCTCCCGACAGTAGTTGGACACGACAGCCGCCTGGCGTTCGCTCGCGATAAATCCCGTTGCGATGGCGTCGAATGAGAACCCCAGCTCCTTCCATACGGGGAAGACGCCGCACATATAGTCCGTTGTGTCCATCAGGTTAAACTTGCCATAGTCGAGCGTGTTCGACACCAGCGCCGTCGGCAGGTTATATGTTGGGTGTCCCATATAGGAAAGGATGGGGAGCATCGCTGCCGTTGCCACCTTTCCATATCCGGCCATGTCGTTAATCAGGAGTATCTGCTTGCCTTTCATTGTCTTCTTGTTCAAATCGCCTGCAAAGATACAAAGAAGCGAGCGAAAAACCAAATCCATTTGTGTTTTTCCGAGCGGGAGTTTCATATTTATTCAAGTTTCGCATTCGCTCAACTTCTTGGAGTTCAGGAGTTCAGGAGTTACAGGAGTTCAGACGATAGTGCTGAAGGCTCTCTTTGCGTCAGTTTACAGGGGTTGGAAGTATTGTCTGAACTCCTGTAACTCCTGAACT